>CAZRKU010000004.1:0-63155 GCA_964600685.1 uncultured Frigidibacter sp.
TCCTGATCTTGCCGAGCCATCCGTGCAGTTTCTTGAGATCGACGTCGTTCTCTTCCAGTTCGGCGTAACTGTAGTGGTCGGCAGCAATCTCCTTGGCGACTTCGCGCTCGAAGTCGTCACACTTGTCGATGAACTCCGCATAAGCTTCATCCCGTTCGACCTTGAACCGGGCGATGACCTTCTCTTCTTGCGCGCGGTCAAGCGCGATGGTCTCCAGAAGGACGCTTTCGCCTTTCGCCTCCTCGATGTCATGTTCGACGATCTTCAGATGGCGGACGTGGTCGTCGGTCTTCGGCAGAACGCAGACGCCATTCTGGAGGTAGACCGCGCCCATGCCCTTGAGCTTGCGCCAGACAGCAATGCGCCGGGCCGAGGGTTCGGCAGGGATTTTGTAGCTCAGCAGAAGCCAGGTGATATTGTCCATTCGAACATTAATACTGTAACGGTGGTTACATTGAAAATGCACGTCTCTGTGACAAGCCGGCGATGCGGGAGACCCTCTGGCTGGTGCAGAACCGGATCCGGCTCACCTGCACGGGAGTCGCTGACGCTGTCGGCACGCGATCTGCGGGCTGAAATCCATCTTCTGTGACCATGTGTGACCAGAAAGTGACGCGGATTGCAGACTTGCAATCTGCCCGACGGCTGCCTCCAAGGCATTGAACCGATCTTTGCCTCATCGCGCCCCGTCGCATGATGCCCCGGGGTACCGCTCGTAGAGGCAATGACCAATATGCAGATCCGTTCCAAATTCTCGCCCTGGCCCGCTCTGGTGATCGGGGCACTCATGGGGGCGACGTCGGTTGCCGCGCTGACCCCGGCGTTCGTTCCGGCCTATGCCACGACGGTCCAGCCCGGCGGCTACGCCGATCTCGTCACACGCGTGGCCCCCGGCGTCGTCTATATCGAGGTAACGAAAACCGCCGCCAACGCAGGGATCAGTCCCGTCGAATTGCTGCCAGGCGCTCCACAGGGAGAGACCAACCCGCATTTCGGCACCCCTGGTCCGGGACAACCGAACGGCCCGCAGAAAGATGCTCCGATGGAAACGGGCGTCGGAACCGGCTTCATCGTCTCGGCGGGCGGCGACATCGTGACCAACAACCACGTCGTCGAGGGTGCCGACAAGGTAACCGTCCGGCTGTCCGACGGCACCAGCCTGGACGCGGCGGTGATCGGCACCGATGCCGCCACGGACCTTGCCCTGATCCGTGTCGAGGCGGGCCGCGCGCTGCCCCATGTCACCTGGGGCGACAGCCGGGCCTTGCGCGTGGGCCAGGATGTCGTGGCCATCGGCAACCCCTTCGGACTTGGCAACAGTGTGACCACCGGGATCGTCTCGGCCCTCGGCCGCGACATCAGTTCCGGGCCATTCGACAACTACATACAGACCGACGCGGCGATCAACCGCGGCAATTCAGGCGGGCCGCTCTTCGACGCGGCCGGAACGGTGGTGGGCATCAACACCGCCATCGTCTCGCCTTCGGGCGGATCGGTCGGGATCGGTTTCGCCATGCCCTCCGACACCGCTCGGACCGTGATCGCCGATCTTTCCGACGATGGCCGGGTCGCGCGCGGCTGGCTGGGTGTTTCGGTCCAGCCGGTGACCGCGGACATCGCGGCTGCCATCGGGCTGCAAGCGGCGACGGGCGCGCTGATCAGCGATGTGACGGCGGATGCACCGGCCGCGCTGGCAGGCCTCAGGCGCGGGGATGTGGTGACGGCTGTTGACGGCACCATCGTCGAAACACCCCGCGACCTGACGCGCATCGTGGCCGGGGCCAAGCCCGGCACCAAGATCACCATAACCCTGCTGCGCGCCGGGAATCCGACCGGGTTCGCGGTGAAGCTGGGTGAGCGGCCCGACCAGCCCGACCAGCCGGCCTGAGGCCCGCGGCTTTCTCGGGCGTCAGATGACGCCCGAGAGCACGTTTATGGTAAGCGCCAGGACTCCAAGGTTGAAGAAGAAGGCAAAGGTGCCGTGCACTGTCACGACACGGCGGATGTGCCGCGACGAGATGTCCAGGTCCGCCGTCTGGCAGGTCATGCCGATCACGACGGTATAATAGGCGAAGTCGGCAAAGACGGGCGCGCCACCTTCGGGCAAAAAGATGCCGCCCGCTTCACCCGCGTTCCCCTGACGATAGTAGAGGGGCGCGTAGTGAAAGTCATAAACCACGTTGGAAAAGAGCCAAGCCGCAATCAGGGTGCCCGCAACAATGGCGAAATCCTTCGCCGTCAGGCTGCTGCGCGCTTCGACCATCCGCCCGAGCGCCAGAAGGATCGCCACCAGCACGGTCGCTGCCGTTACCGCCAGGAGAAGCCGCACGCCATCGTCGCGCGCCGCACGGACACGCTCGCTTTGAGGGTCTTCTGCAATCCAGAGCGGTAGCGCAAGCGCGATGAACAGGGCCACAGCGATGTCGAAGCCCAGGATGAGCGCGTCTTCCACCGGCCATCGTAGTGTCGCCAGTGCGGTAGCGACGCCAAGCACGGCAGGAAATACCAGGAAGCGCAGATGCGGCAGGGTCATTGTGTGACCAAGCCGAACAGTCGCCCCACGGCCGCCGTCGCCGCCATGGCCAGCGCACCGGCAACAAGCCCTGCAAGACCGGCAACCAGAACTTAGGCCCGCCCGATTCTAGCCGCCGTGACCCCCACGATGAGACTGGCGGCCGAGACCATGCCGTCATTGGCACCACGGGCCGCCGCCCGCTGTCAGCCGATGCGGTGAATGAAATGGCGTGTGTCGTGAGGCGCAAGCGGCGTTTGCGATATGTCCTTGATCGATGCGGTGGTTTTCAGGCAACAAACTTTCAGTTGCGGCGGAAGCCGGCCGAAACTTGCCGCCCTCAGATCGTTTTAGGGCGAATGCCGAACCCGGACCGACAGCGCGCCCAGTGGCGTGTGGCCGAGGTGGACCGTCCTGCGACCCGCGGCGATGTCTGCAGCCTGCAAGGTAACTGCCCGCAGGTTGGGCAGGAAGGTCGCGAAGCGGGCATAACCGCGTCCCGCAAAGCCCCAGACGATGCGCAGCGCAATCAGGCCGACGATGGCATATCCCAGGATGAGATGCAGTTTCGAGTTGGTTGCGACGAAAAGCGCATTGGCACCGAATGCCGCGACCAGCGACCAATGAAAGGCCCGCACCAGCGGGTCCCATATCTTGTATTTCATGGCAATCGCTCCTGTATGGGGTGCGCCGCCGGCCCTCCGGCGACGCGCGGCGGCAGCGTCAAGCCGCCTTGAACTCGACGATGCACAGCGCCTTGTCGAGGAACACCTCGTAGGCCGTGCCGTCCTTGATCGCGTAGACCTCGAACTTGCCGTCGAAGGTTCCGACCGAGCGAACCTCGTCGAAACCACGCTGCTGCATCGCGGTGCGGATTTCCGTCTCCTTGGCCGGATCGTTCAGGGGCACGTCATTGGCCCAGGCGGCACCGGACCCGAGCACGAGCGCAACGGAAAGGGCGGTGGCAAGCGATTGGTATTTCATGGCGCAGTTTTCCTTTGTGAAGTGGCCGACGCCGGAATGACGCCGCCGCATGGTCGTCAATTGGGCCGCGGGGCGGCGGCGGGAATTGATCTGCGGTTGGCCAGGGCCGCAGGCATAGGTCGTCCGCCCCGCCTAGGTCTGGGGTTTAGAAGGTTCGCCTGCCCGACTTCAACGCCGCCTTACAAAACTGTAATCTTCCCGAAAGCTGGCCGTCGGATCGGCAGTTCATCTGGACGGACCGCACCGGACAAGTCCGCGCTGCAGACCGCTGTCCAGCCTGTCGGCAGGCGGCGGTAAACTCAAACACCGGGGTCATCATGTCGTCCGAAACCTTCTGGCTCACCATCGGCTTTCTTGGCCAGGCGATGTTTTCCGGTCGCTTCCTGGTGCAGTGGATGGCCAGCGAAATCCGCCGCGAAAGCGTGGTGCCGCATGTGTTCTGGTGGTTCTCGCTTGGCGGCGGCACGACGCTGCTGGCCTATGCGGTCTGGCGGCTGGATCCGGTGTTCATTGCCGGACAGGCGTTCGGGCTGATCGTCTACCTGCGCAACCTCATGCTGATCCGGGCCAGCGTAAAAGTCGGGCCGGCAGGATGAGCCGGATCGACTCGCACCGCCAGCCCCTTGCCGCAGCGTTGGCCTTCTTCACCGTGTGCCTCGCAATAATCGCGCTGCGCCCGCTTTTGCCGATCGACGAGACGCGCTATCTGACCGTCGCCTGGGAAATGTGGCAAGGCGGGTCGAAGATCGTCCCGCACCTCAACGGCGAGGTTTACAGCCACAAGCCACCCTTGCTGTTCTGGCTGATCAATCTGGTCTGGGCGGTGACGGGGGCCAGCGAACTGGCCGCCCGTCTGGTCGGGCCGCTGGCCGGTGTGGCCGCCATCCTGATGACCGGACGGCTGGCCCGGCAGCTTTGGCCAGAAGCGCCCGAGCGCGCAGGGCAGGCCGCCTGGGCGCTGGCCACCGGCGGCGTGTTCCTGGCCTACGGATCGGCCACGATGTTTGACACGGCTCTGACCGTCGCAACCCTCGGTGCGATGCTGGCCCTGTGGCGGATGGCACAGGAGCCCGGCAGACGGCCGGCGCTCGGCCTCGGCCTGGCCCTGGCGGTCGGCGTGCTTGCCAAAGGGCCGGTCATCCTGATCCACGTCCTGCCGGTGGCGCTGACCTTTCCGCTTTGGCGACCCGAAGGCGGGGCGACGACGCGGCAGATGTCGGGCCGCCTTGGCCTTGCCCTTTTGTTCACCCTCGCGCTGGTCGGGTTGTGGCTGGGGCCGGCGTTGATCTTCGGCGACGAAACCTATCGCAACGACATTCTCTGGCGGCAAAGCGCCGGGCGGATGGTCGCCTCCTTCGCCCATGATCGCCCCGTCTGGTTCTTTCTCGCGCTCATTCCGCTGTTCCTCTGGCCCTGGGGCTGGGGTCGCGAGGTGGCAGCACTCTGGCGCGGCCCGAAGGGCGGGGCCGAGCGGTTCCTGATGATCTGGGCCGGCGGCGCGCTGGTGGCCTTCAGCCTGATCAGCGGCAAACAGATCCACTACCTTGTCCCCGAGCTTCCGGCCGTGGCGCTGTTGCTGTCATGCCCGCCCGCCCTGCCGCCGGGTCGGTGGGCGCGCTTCGTCCCGATACTGCCCGCGATCCTGATTCTCGGCTTCGGCGGGGCGGCTGCCCTGGGACAGGTGCCGCCAGATCTGCTGGATGGCGGCACCGTCGGTTGGCTTGAAGTGGCGCTGGCGGCCGTCACGGTCGGGACGGCCCTTGCGGTCATCGCGATGACGCGATCCCGCGCGACGGCCCGCCTTGTTGTGGCGCCCGCGACGCTGGTGGCGTTCCTGCTGATCGCCTTCCAGACGGTCTGGGCCACCAACAACCCTGCCCGCCTGGCCCCGCTCTTGGCACCATACGACGCGGCGGGCATCGCCACGACGGATCAGGGCTATGCCGGGCAGTTCAGCTTTTCCGCC
This sequence comes from uncultured Frigidibacter sp., assembly GCA_964600685.1. Lineage (GTDB taxonomy): Bacteria > Pseudomonadota > Alphaproteobacteria > Rhodobacterales > Rhodobacteraceae > TMP-24. The sequence continues at coordinate 5,463 of CAZRKU010000004.1, forward strand.
CGCCTCGCGCGGCCGGTGACGATCCTGCGCGGCGAAGGGGCGCTTGCGGCCTGGCTGGCCGACAATCCGGGCGGTCTGGTCATCGCAAAGGCACCCATCCCCGAGGCCGGCCTGCAACTCCTGCGCGAAACCAGCCTGCAGGGCGACCGCTGGTTCGTCTATCGGGCCGAAACCGGACAATGACTTGAAACCCGACGATCCCTGTCGTCCTGCCCGCCCGCGACCAGGCAACTGCGATCATGGCTCCGCCGGCCGACATCTCCGACGGATCGGCACCGGGCAAAGCAGCAGCGATCTCCGGCGCGCCCTGATCGAGATCGGCGCATCTCCCGGTTCCGTACCACCGTCGCCAAAGCGGTCATTCGGAATTGACCCTGCATCTCCTGGTCTGTCGGCAGTCTGACCGGTTTTCTGTCCACGCGCCCCGACTCGATCCGGATCCGGTTTTCCGGCGGCTTTCGGCGCGGCGACGCCGGTCACCGGCCAGTTGGCACCCGCGCCACCGATCATGGTCGGGCCGGGCGTTCCGGGCGGCCGGGGCGCCCCGCAGTCCTCACCTTCAACCGCCCCCCTTCCAGACTGACGTGGCGTCCCGGCCGCCCGGAACGCCACAGTCACCAGTCATACGGACGCGCAGACGGACGCGTGGTCGGCAGTACGGTCGCGCCGAACCGTCATGAGGACGACGATCGACAGGATGACCGCAAGGAACCCCGCGCTGGTCACCATGGTGCCAAACCCCAGTCCGCCATACTCGACCGGTTTCGCCAGCATGTCGCCGAACGAGGCACCCAGCGGGCGGGTCAGGATGTAGGCCAGCCAGAACCCCAGGATCGGATCCAGTCCAAGCTGGAAGTAGCCCAGCGCCAGCGACGCGATGATCAGCCCGAAGAGCGCCCCGGTGGCCATGTAGCCAAGCGCGTAGTATTCCGAAACGAGATCGCCAACCGCCGTGCCCAGCGCAAAGGTCAGGAAGATCGCCAGCCAGTAGAAGGCCTCGCGCCGGTCGGTGAAGATTGCGTGGATCGACAGCGTCCGCTCTACCGCGAACCAGATCGCGAAAGTCGCGGCGAGCGCCACCGAGAATACCGCCGTCGTTGTCGTGAGCGGCACGCCGAAGGTGTCGACCAGATTGTCGGTGATCAGCGTGCCGGCGATGCTGACCATCACCACCGCCAGCCAGTAGGCCCAGGGCACATAGCGCTTGGCGGCAAGCTGGACGACCATCACGCCGATGAGGACCACGGCCATCAGGCCCGTGGTTGCCGTCAGGCCAAGGCCGAGGTTGACGGCCAGAACCCTCAGGCTCTCTTCACTATTTTGTATTGCTCGACGGACTGCCTCTGTCGTGGTGGCGCTCCCGTGAAGAATCTGGCCCATAATGCCTCCTTCCATTCCAAGGAAAAGATTGCACCATCAAACTCCGGGATCAAACAGCTAGGCCGTCGCGCAGCGAGCCAAGCATCACTTCGCAAGGCAGCGCACGACCCGTGTCATCCGTCACCGCGATGCCCGCCACCAGGACCGCACTGCCAGAGGCGGCCCCCGGGACCGGATCGCGCAGCGCGGCATCAAGTGCGGTCAACGCCGCGTCGACACCTGCGGCGGTGGGGTGCCGTTGCGCAGTGACCGGAACAGGCCATCCGCCGCGTCATCAACCGCGCCCCAGGCAGCCGGTGTCGACCGGGCGCAGTGTCGGGGCCGCCGCGTCCCAGGCGGCCTCAAGGTCCTTTGCGCGCACCTCTGCGGCGGCAAGGTGGCCGGTCGCGGCAATGGTGCGGATATCGGCGGCGATGGTCTCGAACGGCATCAGATCGCCCAGCGCCGCCGCACTGGCCATGGCGGCCCGGATCGGCAGGTTCATGGGCACCTGTCACCCCGATTACATCGTCGCGATCTCCGCGCAGCGAACACCCGGTCAGCCATCCCGACGATCACAAAACTGTATAAGGCGCGGCAGGATGCGGCCAGCAGGCGGCGGCACGGTGCACTCGATCCGCCAAGCCAGACCGGCCGTGGCGCGCACAACCGAACGGAGACGCCTCATGCCGCCACCCATCATCGCCCTCGACCGGCTGACCCAGCGTTTCGAGGACCGCACCGTCGTCGAGGCGCTGACCCTCTCGATCGCCGAGGGCGAAGTCTTCGGCTTTCTCGGCCACAACGGCGCGGGCAAGACCACGACGCTGAACATGCTGACCACACTGGCCCGCCCCGCCTCGGGCACCGCCACCATCGCCGGGGCCGACCTGGTGCGCGAGCCGGACGGCGTGCGCCGCAACATCGGCTTTGTCCCCGAGAATGTCCGGCTCTACGACACGCTGACGGCAGAGGAAAACCTGATCTTCTTCGCCCGCCTGTCCGGCGTTCCCGCGCCGGCCCGGCGCGTGCACGAGGTGCTGGAGCTTCTGGACAGTCAGCCCTACGCCCGCCACCGCGTCGGCGGCTTCTCGAAGGGGATGCGCCAGCGCATCGGACTTGCGCAGGCCATCCTGCACAAGCCCCGGGTCCTGTTCCTTGACGAGCCGACCTCGGGCCTTGACCCGATGGGAATCCGCATGCTGCGCGACCTGATCACCCGGCTGAACCGTGAGTTCGGCATCACCATCTTCATGAACACCCACCTGATCAGCGAGATCGCCAAGACCTGCACGTCCATCGCGGTGCTGAACCATGGCCGCCTGGTGTTCCATGACCGGATCGAGGCGGTGACCGCGCGCTACGGCGACGATGCCGCGCTGGAGGATCTGTACCTTTCGGTCACTCCGGACGCGATGCTGGCGGGGGCCGCATGATGTCGGCAAAACCCTCCCACATGGGCCTCATCGCCCGCCAGTCGCTGCGGTTGACCCTGCGCGAAGGCACCCGCGACCGCTTCATCCTGATCGTGACGCTGTTCCTGACACTTGGGGCCGTCGTTGCCCTGATCAGCGGCGCGATTGCGTTGCGGACGGATGCGGCAAAGGGATGACAAACATTCAATCTTCGCGTCAGGCGATTGGCAGATCTGGTCACCAGATTGATGTCAGGGCAGCGATGGTCGCTGCTGAGTCGAAAGGAAAGACAGATGGAAACGAGACCCAAATCGCGCTTCGCCAGACTGATGCTGGCGACCCTCGCCGGCAGCCTGGCCTTGGGCGGGACGATCACCACGGTCGCGCGGGCCGAAACCAGCAGCAACGACGCGGCAGCCGTCCAGGCGTTCGGCGCTGCGAAGCTCACGCTCGCCGACGCGATCCGCACTGCGGAAACCGCGGGCCAGGGCATGGTCACCGGCGCCGAGTTCACGATCAAGGACGGCAAGCCGGTCTTCGACGTCACCACCCGGAACGGCCCTGCCAAAACCGACCACCTGATCGACCCGGCGACCGGCGCGATCCTGGCCAGCACGCCGGGCGTGGAAGATGCCAACGGCGACAGCGGTGCCGAGGGGACCTCGGAGCTTGCCATGCTCCAGACCGCCAAGGTGAGCTTGCTGCAGGCCATCACCACGGCCGAGGGCCAGGGCGGCAAGGCCCTTTCGGCCGAGTTCGGTCAGGAAGATGGCGCGCTCGCGATCCAGGTCGAGATCGCCGATGCCTCGGGCAAGACGGTCGATTTCAGGGTCGACGCGACGACCGGGCAGGTCATCGCCGCCAGCAGCGACGCCGGCGACGAGGATGGCGAGAATGGTGAAGGCAGCGAAGAACAGGAAGGCTGATCTTTACCCCTCCACGGCCCGCCACTCCGGAATGGGTGGCGGGCCAATTCGTCTGTCAGTCCTGAAATCGACCGGCTTGCATTTCTTCCACCCTGACCCAGGTGCCATTGATGCCGGAACAGACGACACTTCACGGTCTGGTCCTGATCGGTCCCACATCGACCCTCCTGCTTTTCGGCCGGGCCACCCACCATTTGCTACCACACCTGGCTGTCCCCGATGGCCTTTGGCCCAGAGTTGGACGGATCGATCCTCGACGCCCTGATGCGGCTCGGGTCGGCGACCATGCAAGGCCCGGAATCGAAGGTCTGCTGGAAAGTGGTGGATCTGCGCACGCCAGAATCTGCAGCCGGTGACTGATCGATTATCCGCCTGGCGTTGCAAGAGCTTCAGATCACGAACATGGTCCACTGCTAGCGGACGGACGAGGGACAGATGGCGGCAAGACAGTCGGTGAACGAATTTCAGGCTCGAACCAGCGCTGCAATCGGATTTTGGCCGCGCCTGCGCACCGCCGGCCCGTATCTGCTGGCGCTTGGTCTTTTTGCTCTCGGCCTATATGCGCTCTACCGTCTGCTTGCGCCGGTCAATTTCACCGATATCGCAGGACAGATCCGGATGACGCCCCGGTCGAGCATGGCGCTTGCCGGACTCGCGACGCTCGGCGGATACCTTTCGCTCGCGGGTTATGACTGGTCGGCGCTGCGCTACATCGGCAAGCCGCTTCCGATCCCGGTCGTGCTGACCGGCGGGCTGATGGCCTATGCCTTCGGCAACACCATCGGCCTGTCGGCCCTGTCCGGGGGCGCTGTCCGCTGGCGGGTCTATTCCGGCCTGGGGCTCGACGGCTATGATGTCGCCGCCATCTCGACCTTTGCTGCCGTCTCGTTCGGCGTCGCGGCGACAATCGTGGGGCTTGGGGCGCTGGCGATCCATCCCGGCGCGCTGGCTTCGATCCTGCCGTTTCCGGCACCGACCGTCCGTGTCGCCGCATTTGCGCTGATCCTCGTGCAGGTGCTGCCGCTGATCCGGGCCTCGGCCACGGGGCGCAGCCTGCGCGTCGGGCGCTTCACGCTTCATGCGCCGTCGCTGCCGATCCTCGGCGGGCAGATCCTGTTCAGCCTGGGCGACATCGGCTTTTCGGCACTCACCCTGTATCTGTTCATTCCCGCCACCGACCTGGGTTTTTTCACCTTCCTCGCCGTCTTTGCCGCGGCGACCATGGCCGGAATCCTCAGCCATGTTCCCGGCGGGATCGGCGTGTTCGAAACCGTCGTCATCGCGGCTATGCCCGCTGGCACGCCGGTCGACAAGGTGGTGGCGGCGCTGCTGCTGTATCGGTTGGCGCGGCGCTGATCCTTCTGTCGCTCGGCATCCTGCGACGCGGCGCGGGGGCGTTCTGGCTGACGGTCGCGGCCTTCGGCTTCGTGCTGTTCTTCGCCCACAAGGGCACGCCTTACGCGCACGAACTCTGGTGGCAGTTCGCCGTCGATCAGCGCGCACCCCGCGCCTTGCGCGCCGGGCTTGTGGCCAGCCTGATCATCGGGCTTGCGGCGCTGTGGCGGCTGTTGCGGGCACCCGTTGTCCGGACCGGTTTGCCGGACCCGACGGACATCGCCCGGGCCGCAGCCGTCATCGCCACCGCTGACAATCCCGACGCGGGCTTTGCCCTGACCGGGGACAAGGCGCTGGTCTTCTCGGACGACGGGCGCGCCTTTGTCATGTTCGGCATCTCGGGCCGGTCGTGGCTGGCTTATGGCGGGCCGGTCGGCCCTCGGGATGCGGGCGAGGATGCCGCCTTCGCCTGCGTCGATGCCGCACGCCGCTCCGGCGCCCGCCCGGTGTTCTACGAAGTGAATGCCGCGGATGTGCCCCTGATGCTCGACCTTGGCCTTGCACTGCACAAGATGGGCGAGGAAGCAGAGGTCGATCTTTCCCGGTTCTCGCTCGAAGGCCCGGATCGCAAGAAGTTGCGTTCTGCCCACGCGCGCGCGGCCCGGGATGGCCTGACGCTGGAGATCTCCCCGCCCCCTCACGCAGAGGACCTGATCGCCGACCTGCGCCGTATCTCGGACGATTGGCTTGCTGCCAAAAACACGAGCGAGAAGAGTTTTTCCGTCGGTCGCTTCGACCCCGTCTGGCTGGACCGCTGGCCTCTGGCGCTGGTGCGACAAGACGGGCGGACGGTCGCGTTCGCCAATGTCCTCTCATCCGGCAACGGGAAGGCGGCTACAGTCGATCTGATGCGGCACACGGGCGACGCCCCGCCGGGAGCGATGGAGTTCCTGTTCACCGAGTTCATGCTGCGGCTCAGGGCCGAGGGTTGCGCGGCCTTTTCCCTCGGGATGGCACCGCTTTCAGGGCTGGCACCGGAGCGCAGCCATCGGCTCTGGGACCGGTTCGGCGCGCTGATCTATCGCCATGGCGGACACTTCTACAACTTCGAGGGGCTTCGCGCCTTCAAGGACAAGTTCGACCCGGACTGGCGCCCGCGCTATCTTGCGGCACCCTCCGCCCTTCCTCCCCTGCTGCCGCTCGCAGATGCGGCCAGGCTGATCAATGGCGGCAAGGTCCGGACCCCGGCAACGCAGGGATGACCCGACGTGGCGGCCCGTATTTCACATTGGACAAACCGTGTCGGACCGTCGCTCATGATCCCAAGTCCAGTTGCGCCTTTTGCCGACCGCCCGGACGCAGGTCTTGACTTCGCCTTCAACTGGCCCGGACATCTCCGCCACCAAGGCCGATGCGACCGCCTCACAAAGCTCAACGGTCTTGAGGCTCAGGGTGTAAGAATCGAATGGCTCTGCAGGCGCGCCGTTTACAGCCCATTACCGCAAACACCGGCGTCCGGGGCATCAAAGGCGCCCGGTCTTTCTGGCAGCTATCGACGCCATTTAAGTTGCGCCAGAATCGGTGTCCATCGTGATGGCAAGGCCACACCAACGTGTGACCGAGAAAGATTGCATCATTGTCATGGTGGCGAAAGCTGCCTGACAGCCTTGCCCCCCATGTTCTTGTCATCGAAACAAGAGGAACCGAAAATGTTCGAGAAGGTACGAATGTTCGCGGCCCGGGCGCTGTTCGCGCTCGTCGTCGCCACGAGCCTGGGGCTCGGCCTTTTGATCGCGGGCGTCGCCGCTGTCCTGGGGATTCTGATGGTCGCTGCATTCCATATCGCGATGATCGGAGCGGGCCGGCAAGCGCGGAAGGGGTCGGTGGATCAAGAACCCTCGCGGCCCGCAGAACCCGATCCGGTCGCGCAGCCCGCCTGACGGAATCTGCACCGTGCTGCGCGGTGCAGGTTTCGCCATCCGAGCATTTGGCCTATGCGGAAAGATATCACGTTTTTAATGTCCCATTGGTCCATCACCATGAAGCTCCTGCTGATCGAAGACGACACGACCATCGCCGATTATGTCCTCGGCGGCCTGCGGCAGGAGGGGCATGTCGTGGACCACGTGACCGACGGGCGCGAGGCCATGGCGCAGGCGATGGCGGGCGCCTACGACGTGATGATCGTGGACCGCATGTTGCCCGGCCTCGACGGGTTGTCGCTGGTGCGGGCGCTCAGGGCCGCGAAGGTGATGACCCCGGCCATCTTCCTCACCGCCCTTGGCGGCGTGGATGACCGGATCGAAGGGTTGCAGGCCGGGGGCGACGACTACCTGGTGAAACCCTTCGCCTTTGGCGAATTGTCGGCGCGGATCGGGGCCCTCGCCCGTCGCCCGGTGCAGCAGGCAACCGAAACCGTCTTGTCGGCGGGCGACCTGCGCATGGACCTGATCCGCCGCAGCGTCACGCGCGGCGGCGTGCAGGTCGACCTGTTGCCACGGGAGTTCGCCCTTCTGGAACACCTCATGCGGCGGAAAGGCCGCGTCCAGACCCGGACAATGCTGCTGGAGGCGGTCTGGGACATCAGTTTCGACCCGCAGACCAACGTCGTCGAAACCCACGTCTCGCGTCTGCGCGCCAAGGTCGACCGCCCGTTCGACCGCGAGCTGATCCGCACCGTGCGCGGTGCGGGCTACAAGATCGATGGCTGACCCGATGGCACTGCGGGCGCCCGAACTTCTCCGATCAACGCCGGTCCGGCAGGCGCTTGGCGTCGTGGCGCTGATGGCGGTCATCAGCGTCAGCACCACCGGGATTGCCTATCTGCGGATCCGCGAAGGTCTGCAAGAGTCGATCCTCGCCTCGCTCGACCAGTCGGCGGCAAGCTTTTCGACTGCCCGGACGACGGAGGATCTGCGTCGGCAGGTCACGGCCGAAGCGGCGGTGGCCGATCCTGAACTGCGGGTTATCGTGCTGATCCCGGCGGATGGTTCCATGGTCGGCAACGCGATCGCCCGTCTGGGAAGCGGACCGCCCGACCTGCGCCCGGCGAGCGCAGACCGCCCGTTGTCGGACTACGGATACGAAATCCGGGTGATTGCGGATGAACGAGGCACGCTCATCCTAGGCGAAAGCCGCGAAGGCATCGACGAGTTGGGCGAGGTCTTTGCGTTTCTGATCGGGCTCAGTCTCTTGCCGACGCTGATCCTGTCGCTTGCTGCGGCACTGCTGATCGCGGCGCGCAGCGCCCGGCGTGTGGTCCGGATCGAAGAGACGCTCGCCCGGCTGACCAGGGGCGACCTGCAGGCTCGCGTGGCTGAACATCCGTTGCGACATGATGATCTTTCGCGCATCGCGGGCGGGCTCGACCGCATGGCGCAGGCGCAGGAACAGTCGGTCGCGGCGCTGAAACAAGTGTCCGCAGACATTGCACATGACCTGAAAACACCGGTCCAGCGCATCGCCGTGCTCATGGCGGACCTACGGGATCGCGCCGTGGAAGGGTCACCCGAAGCCGACCTGGCCGAGCGTGCCCTGGCCGAGGCCGACCGGGCGGTAGCCGTGTTCCAGTCACTCTTGCAGATCGCGCAGATCGAGGGTGGCAGTCCGAAGGCGCGGTTCCGCACGGTGGATCTGTCCGCCATCGTCGCGACCTTTGCCGACATCTACGGACCGGCTGCGGAAGACAGCGGCCACACCCTGAAAGTCGACATGCCGTCGCAGCAGCCGGTTTCGGTTCGCGGCGACAAGGACCTGCTCGGGCAGGTTGTGGCGAACCTGATCGAGAACGGCCTGCGCCACACACCTGAAGGGACGACGATTTGCCTGTCACTGCGGCCGAGCGCCGGCGTTGTGACCCTGTCGGTCACTGACAACGGCCCAGGTGTGCCCGAAGCCGAGCGCGCCCTCGTCCTGCGCAGGCTCTATCGCCTCGAGCGCAGCCGGACCACGCCAGGAAACGGGCTGGGCCTTGCGCTCGTCGCAGCTGTCGCCGACCTGCACGACGCCGGAATGGAGCTTTCCGACAACGCGCCCGGGCTGGCCGTGACCCTCACCTTCGCAACAAGCACGTCACCGCCGATCTAGAACAGTATTTCTCCAACAGGTCCCGACAGGATCACCTGTTCGGTGCGCCACGCCGGCTCCAGCCGGACCCCATATCGGCTTGAAATCTCGACCATCGCATCCCGGAAAGCGTCGCAATTGAACTTGTGGTCGGCTCCCGGGTAGAATCTCTCGCCCGCCTCTTCTGCGATGCTCTGTAGGTCCCGGCCCCTGGTGTCGATCGAGAAGGCCATCAGACGATGCGTCGTATTGCGTTTGCCATACGCATGCCCTGCGTTTGGCGCGTGGCCCAAAGACTGCCCGAGTGCGCGGCCCATCAACGATTGGTCGCCGTCACCGCAACACTGCCTTCCTGAACGACCGCGCCGCCGGTTCCGCACCATCTTCCGGATCGAAGCAAGGCCCGCGGCGCCCACCACTCCCGCGCCTTTGCCACCAGCGCCCCCACGAGCGGCCGGGTGAACCGCCCGAATCCCATTGGCTCGCCCGTCAACGCGCAGCAATGCCAACGTGGATCGCGCGGCGGCCTGTTCATTGATCACGTCCGCGCATCGATCCGGCCCGCACGGGCAGACCATGCAACGCCCGCACCCGGATCGCAGTGCAGCCCGCGACTTTCCCTTGCCAGTGGGAAACAGCCCCGGCAAGAAGGGCGGGATCGGACCCGCCAGATGACAAATCCACCCCGCCCGCCCCGACCACTCAGAATCCTCGAACTCGGCACCCAGCTGGGCGTGGGCGGCATCACCCGCCATATCCTTGCGCTGCGCCAATGGCTTGTCGAGAACGGGCATCAGGTCACCCTGGCCGGTTCGCCTGACGTCTGGGTGAATGAAACATCCGGCCTCCCCTACCTGAGCCTGCCGATCGACCGCGTGGCAGGCGGCGGCGGGGCGCTGCCCTCGCGGATCCTGGCCCTCGCCTCCGCCGCCTGGCGGCTCAGACGGTGGCTCATGGCGAACCCCACTGACATCCTGCACGCCCACGACAGCGCCCCCGCGCTCGTCGCCAACCTCGCCCGCAAGGGCCTCGGCATTCCCCTGATCGTCACCTACCACGGGTCCGAACCCGAACGGATCGCAGGCTTTGGCAAGATCGCCCGCACCTGCGATCTGACCATAACCCCGAGCCACCGCAGCGCCGAGGATCTGGCGACCATCGGCGGCCTGCCCCGTGACCGGCTCCGTGTCATCGGCTTGGGCGTCAACCCGCCCCCCGCCGTGACCGAGGCTGAGGTCGCCGCCCTCAGGGCGCGGCTCCTCGGCGACGGCGACCGGGTGATCCTGACCCTCGTGCGCCTCACCCACCAGAAGGGCGTCGACATCCTGATCGACTGCGTGGCGCGGCTGAAACCGGCCCATCCCGGCTGGCGCTTCATCCTCGCGGGCGACGGACAGGAGGAAGCGGCGCTGAAGGCACTGGCCGCCGAAAAGGGCGTCACCGACAGCCTCAGCTTCATCGGCCGCACCTCGGTGCCGCACCTTCACCTGCGCGCCGCCGACCTGTTCCTCCTGACCTCGCGCTGGGAGGCGCTGCCCTTCACCATCGTCGAGGCGTTTCAGGCCGGCTGCCCGGCGGTCGCCACCGCCTGTTCGGGCGTCGTCGAACTGATCGACGACAGCGTGGGCCGTGTCACACCCATCGGCGACGTGCCCGCGATCTGCGCCGCAGTCGAGGAAGTCCTGTCCGGCGAACCCCGCCGCCGCGCCATGTCCGCCGCGGCCCTGGCGCGTGCGCGGGAAGACCGTTTCAACCCCGACTGGGTGCATCCGCAGTTCGAAAAGCTGTATCTGTCGCTGCTCCGCCCCCGGGGCAGGTGAAGCCGGCCCCGCCGGTCACCGTCCCGCCCAGGCGCCTTCGGTTCCACCCGGCGCAGGCGGCAACCTCACGCGGGCGGCATGCCCGGAAACCGCGGCAGTTCGGCCGCCATCAGATCCCAATCCCACTCAGGCCGGGAAAACACGACGACCTGCGGTTTGTAGGCTGCGGGATCGTCAAGCGTTCCGGCGGTGATTCCCATCATCATCGGCGCGCCGTCGCCGGTTCCGGCGATCGGCGATCCGCATTTCGGGCAGAAGTGGCGCGTCGCGTTCGCGCCGCTGTCCGCGACATAGCTCCAGCTGGCCATGTTTCCGGTCAGTTCCACCTGATCCTTCATGAAGAACATCATGTCCGAATGGCCGCAGCCTGACAAATGGCGGCACTTGCTGCATTGGCAATGGCCGTTCACGACCGGTTCGCCCTTGATCTCGTAACGCACGCTGCCACAGGCGCAACCACCGGAATATTTAGCCATTTCTAGCCTCCTGTTCACACCGGGGGTCCGGCAGGTCACCGGCGGGCGGCAACCGCAGCCCCCCGCCCGAAAGGCGGGGGCCGGATTTGCAGAGGCCGCAATCATAGCACGTCTGGCCGCGAAATCCTACGGGCGCCGCCGGCCTGAAGCGGCGCATCGGGCATCGGTCGGCGGAATCCAGAGCAGCAAGCCCGCCGGCGCCGGGGCGTCAGCGCACAAGGGACGGGCGGGCGACCTCAGCTGCCGCGATAGGTCGAATAGCCGAAGGGCGACAGGAGCAGCGGCACGTGATAATGCGCCGCGCCCTCCGAAATCCCGAACCGGATCGGGATCTCGTCCAGGAAGCGCGGGCTCTCCGGCGGCACCCCCACCCGGTCGAGATAGGCGCCGGCACAGAACACCAGCTCATAGGTGCCGGGCGCGAATTTGCCCTTGGGCAGGATCGGCGCGTCGGTGCGTCCGTCCGCATTCGTCACCGCCTCGGCGATCTTCTGCCGGGAGGTGTCGCTGACCCGGTAAAGCGCGATGCGCATCCCCGCCGCCGGTGTGCCGCGCGCCGTGTCCAGAACATGGGTGGTCAGATATCCGTCGCTCATGTGTCCCCTCCACGGCCTTGGTCCCATGATGCACGTCCGGCGCCAAATGGCGATCATCGGAAAATCCGAAAGCACTTTCGGTATTTTGCTGATAATCGAACGGATGCGCCCGGTCTATCAAGGGCTACCGCCGACAGGAGGCCCCATGAACCGCTACCCCCGCGACTTCCGTGGTTATGGTCCCACCCCGCCCGACGCCCGCTGGCCGGGTGGCGCGCGTATCGCCATCTCGCTGGTCCTGAATTATGAGGAAGGGGGCGAGAACAACCTCCTGCACGGCGACAAACAGTCCGAGGCCTTCCTCTCCGACATCGCCGGTGCCGCCCCCTGGCTCGGCATGCGCCACTGGAACATGGAATCGATCTACGACTATGGCGCGCGGGCCGGCTTCTGGCGGCTGCATCGCCTCTTCACCGGCCTGAACCTTCCCGTCACGATCTATGGCGTGACCGCCGCCCTCGCCCGCAACCCCGAACAGGTGGCGGCCATGCAGGCGGCGGGCTGGGAAATCGCCTCGCACGGCCTGAAATGGGTCGACCACCGCGACATGACGGAGGAGGAGGAGCGCGCCCAGATCATCGAGTCGTTCCGCCTGCACGAGGAGGTGGTGGGTGAGCCACCGCGCGGCTGGTATACGGGCCGCTGCTCGATGAACACCGTGCGCCTGACCGCCGAAACCGGGCGGCTCGCCTGGATCTCCGACACCTACGACGACGACCTGCCCTATTGGATGGAAGTGGGCGACCGCGATCAGCTGGTGATCCCCTATACGCTGGAAGCCAATGACATGCGTTTCGCCACCGCGCCGGGCTATGTCGAGGGCGAGCAGTTCTTCACCTACCTCAGGGATACGTTCGATACGCTTTACGCCGAAGGCATGGGCGGTCAGGCCAGGATGTTCTCGGTCGGCCTGCATTGCCGGCTGATCGGCCGCCCCGGCAAGATCGCCGGGCTGAGGCGCTTCCTCGACTATGCGCGCGGCCACGAAGGCGTCTGGTTCGCCCGCCGGATCGAGATTGCCGATCATTGGGCGAAAACCCACCCCCACAAACGTTTCGAACGGCCAAGCGGCATGACCAAGGCCCGCTTCACCGAAAGGTTCGGCTCGATCTACGAACATTCCCCCTGGATCGCCGGACGCGCCTGGGGGCTGGAACTCGGCCCGGCGCATGACAGCGCCGCAGGCCTTGCCAATGCCCTCGCCCGGATCTTCCGCTCGGCCAGCCCCGAAGAGCGCCTCGGCGTGCTGCGCGCCCACCCCGACCTTGCCGGCAAGCTCGCCGCCGCCAGACGGCTGACGGCGGACTCGACCGCCGAACAGGCCTCGGCCGCGCTCGACGCGCTGACCGACGCGGAACGCGCGGCCTTCCAGCGGCTGAACGCGGACTATGTGGCCAGGCACGGTTTCCCCTTCATCATCGCCGTGCGCGACAATACCAAGACCGCGATCCTGCGCGCTTTCGAGGCCCGCACCGGCAATGACACTGAAACCGAGTTCGCGACCGCCTGCCGTCAGGTCGAACGGATCGCCGAACTGCGCCTGAAGGACATCCTGCCATGATGAGCACCTATTACGCCCCGCACGGCGGCCTGCCGCCGCAAACCACGCTGATGACCGGACGCGCCGCCTTTACCGACGCCTACTGCTTCATTCCGCGGGGCTGCTTTTCCGACATCGTCACGAGCTTTCTGCCGGGCTGGACCGGCACCCGCCTCTGGCTGATCGCCCGGCCCATGTCGGGCTTTTCCGAGACCTTCAGCCAGTATGTGATGGAAGTCGCGCCCGGCGGCGGGTCCGACACGCCCGAACCCGAAACCGGTGCCGAAGGGGTGATCTTCGTCACCGATGGCGACATCTGGCTCTCGCTCGACGGCGAGGAACATGACCTCGGCCCCGGCGGCTATGCCTATATCCCCGCCGGATGCGCCTGGAAGATCCACAACGGCAAGGACCAGACCGCCCGCTTCCACTGGCTGCGCAAGCTCTACGAACCCGCCCCCGGCATCGCCGCCCCCAAACCTTTCGTCACCTCCGACAAGGAGATCGAACCGATCGCCATGCCGGACACCCAGGGCCGCTGGGCCACCACCCGTTTTGTCGAACCCGACGATCTGGCGCATGACATGCACGTCACCATCGTCACCTTCCAGCCGGGCGGCCTGATCCCGTTCGAGGAAACCCACGTGATGGAACACGGGCTCTACGTGCTCGAAGGCAAGGCCGTCTACAAGCTGAACCGGGACTGGGTCGAGGTCGAGGCCGGCGATTTCATGTGGCTGCGCGCCTATTGCCCGCAGGCCTGCTACGCCGCCGGCCCCGGCCCCTTCCGCTACCTCCTCTACAAGGACGTGAACCGCCACGCGCGCCTGCGCGGCACCGGGGCCTTCGGACGCTGACCCCCTTCATCTGTTCCCAAATATCCCGGGGGTCCGGGGGCAGCGCCCCCGGCCTCCGCCCGGAGGGCAAATGACCCAGATCCTCAAGACCCGCCCGCTGACCGCCGAGGCCTTCGCCCCGTTCGGCGAGGTGCTGGAAGCCGCCGGCCAGCCCGACCGGCTGATCAACGCGGGCCGATGCGGCCGCTTCCACGACCGGGCGCGGCTCGACTTCGCCGACGCCCGCGGCGGCATCTCGGTCTTCAGGTCGGCGCTCTTCGCCCTGCCCTTCGCCTTCGATCTGCTGGAGCGCCACCCCGACGGCAGCCAGGCCTTCCTGCCGATGAGCGCCGACCCGTTCCTCGTGATCGTGGCGCCCGACGAAGGCGGCACCCCCGGCACCCCGCTCGCCTTCCTCACCACCGGCGCGCAGGGCATCAACATCCGCCGCAACATCTGGCACGGCGTCCTCACCCCCCTGTCCGGTCCCGGCCTCTTTGCCGTGATCGACCGCATCGGCCCCACGCCCAACCTCGAGGAATTCCGGTTTGCGGTGCCTTTCACCGTCACCGGGCCCTAGCCCCGCCCGGGGCACCTGACCGGACCGCGTCCAAGGGGCGGCGCGGAGACGGCGCGAAGAAAATGGCCCCGAAGGGAAGCGATACATGAACCAGACCACACATCCGGTGGACGAGATTCTCGCCCCGCCGAAACTCTTTACCCTCGGCCTTCAGCATGTCCTCGTGATGTATGCGGGCGCCATCGCCGTGCCGCTGATCGTCGGCCGCGCGCTGAAACTCGAACCCGCCGACGTGGCCTTCCTGATCTCGGCCGACCTCTTCGCCTGCGGGATCGTCACCCTGATCCAGTCGCTCGGCGCGACCCAATGGTTCGGCATCCGCCTGCCGGTGATGATGGGCGTCACCTTCGCCGCCGTCGGTCCGATGGTCGCCATCGCGGGCGCGAACCCCGGACCGGAGGGCGCGCGCATGATCTTCGGCGCGATCATCGCGGCCGGTCTCATCGCGATGCTGATCGCGCCGCTCGTCTCGAAGATGCTGAGGTTCTTCCCGCCGGTCGTGACCGGCACGATCATCCTGGTGATCGGCGTCTCGCTCATGCGGATCGGCATCAACTGGATCTTCGGCACCCCGGTCGGCCCGACCGCCCCGCAGATCGTCGACCCGGCGCAGGCGGACTGGCTGAAGGCGGTGACCGACCTTGCGGCGGCGGGCGGCACGCAGATCCCGGCGGTGCCGCAAGGACTGGCGCTGGCGCCCAAGCTGGACAATCCACTCTACGCCGCGCCCGGCAACGTCGCCATCTCGGCCATCGTCCTGATCGCCATCATGCTGATCGCGCGCTTCGGCAAGGGTTTCGTCGCCAACATCTCGGTGCTCTTGGGCATCATCATCGGCGGCATCCTTGCCGCCCTCCTGGGCAAGATGACCTTCGCCAAGGTGGCCGAGGCCTCGTGGTTCGACCTGATCACCCCCTTCCGCTTCGGCACGCCGATCTTCGATCCGGTGATGATCGTGACGATGGTCCTGGTGATGATCGTGGTGATGATCGAATCCACCGGCATGTTCCTCGCCCTCGGCGATCTCACCGGCAGGAAGATCACCCAGCCGATGCTGTCGGCGGGCCTCAGGACCGACGGGCTCGGCACGCTGATCGGCGGCATCTTCAACACCTTCCCCTACACGTCCTTCAGCCAGAACGTCGGCCTGGTCGGCGTGACCGGCATCAAGTCGCGGTTCGTCTGCGTCGCCGGGGGGGTGATCCTGATCGTCCTCGGGTTGGTGCCCAAGATGGGCGCGCTGGTCGAGGCGCTGCCGACCGCCGTGCTGGGCGGGGCGGGACTTGTGATGTTCGGCATGGTCGCGGCCACCGGCATCCGCATCCTGTCGGCGGTCGACTTCTCCTCGAACCGCAACAACCTCTTCATCGTCGCGGTGTCGCTCGGCTTCGGGATGATCCCGCTCATCGCGCCGAACTTCAAGATGTGGATGCCGCCCGCGATCCATCCGCTGATCGAATCCGGCATTCTGCTGGCCACGCTCTCGGCCCTGGTCCTGAACGCCTTCTTCAACGGCGCGCAGGGAACGGCCGAGGATCTGAAAGCCGCGGCCTCGACCGCCGATCACTGACCCTCGGCGCTCGGGCGCTGGCCGGGCATGCCGGGGACATCCGGCGCCCGGGGAAGGTGCGCATTCATGGCGCGCGCCCGGTCCTGCCGCAAACGAAAACGGGGACGGCCTCCGGCCATCCCCGTTCCAAGTCCCGCACAGTCCTGAAAAATCAGGCCAGCGCCAGGTTGATTGCCGACTCGCGGCCGTCACGGCCGGATTCGACGTCGAAGGTCACGGCCTGACCGTCATCGAGCTGGCGGATGCCGGCGCGCTCCATGGCGGAGACATGGACGAACACGTCCTTGTTGCCATTCGCCGGGGCGATGAAGCCGAAACCTTTGGTTGCGTTGAACCATTTCACGGTGCCATTGGCCATCGTGATAACTCCTCATTTGGTGCCATCCGCGGAAGTGCGATGGCGCGGCTCAGTCACATCAAGATCGAGAACTGAAGCCGTGAGGAGACAGAAGAATCGACAGATACTTATTGCGCTCCATGCACATGGGGCAGATCGGGGCGCGGCGCAAGCACTGAATGAAAAGAAACCCGAGATCGGCGGATCCCGGGGGATTTCGGGCGGATCGCCGCCGGTCCGGGCCTGGCAGGCGGGGGGAAACCCCCTTTCAAGCATCGGGCGAAAGTTCAACTTTCAACCAGATTCAAAAGATTGCCATCGTTTTTCCCGGTGTCACAGGGGCCGATCCCCCCTCCCCGGCTCATTTCATCAACCGCGCCACGTCCAGCATGCGGTTGGAAAACCCCCATTCATTGTCATACCAGCCAAAGACCCTGACCAGCCCGCCCCGGGTCGCGCGGGTTTCCGGCAGGGCCATCACGATGCTTTCGGCCCGCGCCCGCAGGTCGCTCGACACCAGCGGCCGGTCGGTCCAGCCGATCACGCCGCCCGCGCCCTGCACCAGCGCGTTCACCGCCTCGCGCCCCGGTCGCGCCCCCAGCATCACCGTCAGATCGACGGCGGAGACCGAAGCGACCGGCACCCTGACCGCCGCCCCCTCGATCCGCCCCGCCAGCCCCGGCAGAACCACGTCCAGCAGGCGCGAGGCCGAGGTGGTGGTCGGCACCATGGACAGCGCCGCCGCGCGCGAACGGGCAAAATCCGCCGCGGGCGCGTCCACCGTCGGCTGGCTGCCGGTATAACAATGGATGGTCGTCATCCAGCCGGTCTCGACCCCGAAGGCCTGATCCAGAAGCCGGGCAAGGGGCGCCAGCGCATTGGTCGTGCAAGACGCGTTCGAGACGATGCGATGGTCCGGCCTGAGGCCCGCCTCGTTCGCCCCCAGAACCACCGTATAATCCGCCGCGAGCGCCGGGCCCGACACCAGAACCTTGCGCGCACCGGCCTTCAGGCCCGCCTCGGCCACCGCGCGGTCCCCCGCCCGGCCGGTGCATTCCATCACGACATCCACGCCCCCGAGGTCCAGCGCGCCAAGATCGCGCTCCGCGGTCAGGCGGATCGCCCGGCCCATCACCGTCAGGCTGCCGTCGCCGAGCCGCACCTCGCCCCGGAACGGCCCGAAGGTGCTGTCATATTCGAACAGATAGGCCGCCATCTCCGGCTGCGCGATATCGTTGATCGCCACGATCTCCAGATCGTCATGCCCCCCCGACAAGGCCGCGCGCAGGACCGACCGTCCGATCCGGCCAAAACCGTTCAGGGCAATGCGCACCGTCATGGGCAACTCCGCAGGCTTCCGTCCGGGCGCAGGTGATCACGAAGCGCAGGGCGGCGCAACTGGCCGACGCGGACGCTAAACCCTTATATTGTAACCGATACAGCCACGCCCTTTTCCACGGCCAGCCGCACGGCGGCATCCGCCACCGCCAGATCCTGCAAGCCGACTCCCGTGCCGTCGAAGAGCGTGATCTCCGCCTCCGACCGCCGGCCGGGCGCCAGCCCGGCAATCACCGCGCCGATGGGGGTGATGTCCGCTTCGCGGATCAGACCGGCGGCGATCGCATGTTGCGCCTCGCCGATCGTCACCGACTGCGCCACCTCGTCGGTGAAAAGCCGCGCGCGGGCCAGAAGGTGCGGCTCCACCTCCTGCTTGCCCCTGGTGTCGGTGCCCATGCAGGCCAGATGGGTGCCCGCCCGCACATGGGCGTCCAGAAGCGAGGCGGCGGGCGAGGAGGTGATGGTGATGACCACGTCGGCCTCCGCGCCCAGCCGCTCCAGCGTCACCGCCTCGAACGGCAGGCCCAATTCTTCGGCGACCGCGCCGAGTTTCGGCAACATCTCGGGATGCAGGTTCCAGGCCACCACCCGCTCGAACCGCCTGACCCGCGCCGCCGCGCGCAACTGGAACCCCGCCTGATGGCCCGCGCCGACGATGCCCAGCACCCGCGCATCCCGCCGCGCCAGCCGGTCGATGGAAATGGCCGAAGCCGCCGCCGTGCGCAGCGCCGTCAGAAGATTGCCCCCGACCATCGCCGTGGGCCGCCCGCTGTCGGGATCGAACAGATAGACCGTCGACTGATGGTTGGTGATCCCGCGGTCGGCATTGCCGGGGAAGTAGCCGCCGGCCTTCACGCCCAGCAGATGCCCCGCCCGGTCCAGCCCCGACTTGAACCCATATTGCCGCCCCTCGCCCAGCGCTTCGCGGACGACCGGGAAGTTATAGGCCTCCCCGCGCGCCATGGCGGCAAAGGTCGCCTCGACCGCGGCGAATGCGGCCTCCGGCGTGATCAGACCGGCAATCTCGGCCTCTGGCACGATCAGCATGGGAACCCTCTCTGTCCCGACGGTGTCGGGACGCTTGCCATACGTTTGCCCTACGCTTGCAGGACGGTCGCCGCCCCCGCCATCAGTAGGCTTTTCCACGCGCCGAGACCGGCCAGACCACCTCGACCTTGCCGCCGCGCACGCCCACATACCAGTCATGGACATTGCAGGTCGGGTCGCAGTGACCGGGCACCAGCCGCAGCTTGTCGTTCACCTTCAGCACGCCTTGCGGGTCGTCAACCACCCCATGTTCGTCGGAACATTTGACATATTTCACGTCCGTCCGGCCAAAGATCACCGGCAGGCCGCTATCGACCGACTGCGCCTTCAACCCCGCGTCGACGATGGCCTTGTCGGCCTTCGCATGGCTCATCACGCTGGTCAGGATGAAGAGCGCGTTTTCCCATTCGCCCTGATCAATGCGCTTGCCGTCCTTGTCGAGGATGCGGCCATAATCAGCATCCATGAAGGCATAGGAACCGCACTGGAGTTCATTGTAAACCCCTGACGTTCCTTCAAAATAATAGGATCCGGTGCCCGCGCCACCGACGATGTCGCAGGTCAGCCCCTCGGCCTTCAGCGCCTCGACCGCCTCGCTCACCTGGGCGATGGCGATGTCGATCTTGGCCCGGCGGTCCTCGTACTTGTCCATGTGCTGCATCGCGCCCTGATAGGCTTGCAGGCCCGAAAACTTCAGGCCCGGCGCGGCATGGATCGCCTTCGCGATGGCCAGAACCTCCGCGGTGGTCTTCACCCCGCAGCGTCCGGCGCCGCAGTCGATCTCGACCAAACATTCGATGGCCGTGCCGTGCCGCACCGCCGCTTCAGACAGGTCGGCCACGTTCGCCGGATCGTCGACGCAGACAAGGGTCCGCGCGCCCCACTTCGGCAGCCGCGCCAGCCGGTCGATCTTGGCCGGGTCGCGCACCTGATTGCTGACCAGCACATCCCTGATGCCGCCCCGGACAAACGCTTCCGCTTCGCTCACCTTCTGGCAGCAGACCCCGCACGACCCGCCCAGCCGCTCCTGCAGCAGGGCCACGTCGACGGACTTGTGCATCTTGCCGTGGATGCGGTGACGGACGCCCATGCCCTTGGCAATGTTGCCCATTTTCACGATGTTGCGTTCCAGCGCGTCCAGATCGAGGATCAGGCAGGGCGTCTGGATCTCCGCCTCGCGCATGCCCGGTTTGGCGGGGATATCGTATCCCACTTCCAGTCCGGCGAAGTTCACGGGTGCGTTCATTGGTCAGCTCCTTTCAAGTGCGACGGGGCCAGACGCCGTCACGATGACATCCACGGAAGTCTGTCCAGATCGACATTGCCGCCGGTAATGATCACCCCGACCCGCTTGCCGCGGAAAACCTCCGGATTCTTCATGATGATCGCCAGCGGCACGGCGCTCGACGGTTCCATCACGATCTTCATCCGCTTCCAGATCAGCTTCATCGCCTCGACGATCTCGTCCTCCTCGGCGGTCAGGATGTCGGTCACATGCTTCTGCACGAAATGCCATGTCAGTTCCTTCAAGGGCACCTTCAGCCCGTCGGCCACGGTTTCGGGCGCGTCGTCGGCGATGATATGACCGGCCCGGAACGATCGCGCGGCGTCGTCGGCCTGCTTCGGCTCGGCGGCATAGATCTTCACTTTCGGCGCAACATGCGACAGCGTCAGGCAGGTGCCCGAGATCATGCCGCCGCCGCCGATGGGCGCCACCACCGCATCCAGCCCTTCCACCTGCTCGTTCAGCTCCCGCGAACAGGTCGCCTGACCGGCGATCACGCGGCGATCGTTATAGGGATGAACGAACTCCGCCCCCGTCTGGGCCACCACCTCGGCAAAAACCGCCTCGCGGCTTGAGGTCGAGGGTTCGCATTCCACCACCCGCCCGCCATAACCCCGGACCGCGTCCTTCTTGGCCTGCGGCGCGGTGCGTGGCATGACGACCGTGCAGGAAATGCCCCGCCGCCCGGCCGCGTAGGACAGGCACAGGCCGTGGTTGCCGGAGGAATGGGTGGCGACGCCCTTCGCCGCCTGCGCATCGGACAGGCCAAAGACCGCGTTCGACGCGCCCCGCGCCTTGAAGGCCGCCGCCTTCTGGAAATTCTCGCATTTGAAGTAAAGGTCCGCCCCCGTCAGCCCGTTCAGGAAGCTGGAGGTCAGGACCGGCGTGCGGTGGATATAGGGCCTGATCCGGTCATGCGCGGTGATCACGTCGTCGAAGGTGGGAATGTCCATTGTGCCCTCACGCCGCTTGTCTGGCCTGGGCCGGAACGCTGTTGCGGTAATAGTCCTGCGCGGCAGAAACCCCTGAACCCAGCGCAATATTCCAACCAAGGTCGGCCATGCACATTTCGGCAACCGCAAGGCCCGACAGCATCATCGCATCCGTCAGACTGCCCAGATGGCCGATGCGGAACACTTTGCCCGCCACTTCGCCCAGACCCACGCCAAAGGCCATGTCGTATTTTTCGGCGGCAAGCTTGACGAGGTCGGTGCCGTTGCAGCCTTCGGGCACCACAACGGCCGTCACCGTATCGGAATACAGTTCGGGCGACGCGGCGCAGGGACGCAGACCCCAGCCCGCCACCGCCCGGCGCACCCCTTCGGCGATGCGACGATGGCGCGCCCAGACCTGCTCCAGCCCTTCCGCCAGCAGAAGGTCGCAGGCGACATTCAGCCCGTTCAGCAGCCCGACCGCCGGCGTGTAGGGATAGCCCCCGACGGCATAGGATTTCCGCATGTCGCGGAAATCGAAGAAGGTGCGCGGCAGCGTGGCGGTTTCCATTGCCGCCAGCGCCTTCTGGCTGACGCCAAGGATCGCGAGGCCCGCAGGCAGCATGAAGCCTTTCTGGCTGCCGGCGACGGCGATGTCGACGCCCCAGGTGTCCATGCGGAACTCCATCGAGCCGATCGAAGAGACCCCATCGACGAACAAGAGCGCGGGATGTTTCGCATTGTCAAGGGCGCGGCGGATGCCGGCGATGTCCGACCGTACGCCGGTCGCGGTTTCGTTGTGGGTGGCAAGGACCGCCTTGATCATATGATCGCGGTCGGCCTTCAGTGCCGCCTCGATCTTCGCAAGCGGCGCGCCTTCGCCCCAGGGGGTTTCGATCACCTGCACGTTCAGCCGGTGGCGCTGGCACATGTCGATCCAGCGGTGGCTGAACATCCCGAACCGCGCCGCCAGAACCGTGTCGCCGGGCGACAGCGTGTTCGAGATCGCCGCCTCCCAGCCGCCGGTGCCGGTGGAGGGGAACAGGAAGATTTCGCCCGCCGCCGTTCCCAACACCGTCTTGACCCCCGCGACGGCGGGCGCAAAGATCCGCCCGAAGGCTGCCGACCGGTGATCGAGCGTGGCCATGTCGCAGGCCTTGCGGATCACCTCGGGGATGTTGGTCGGGCCGGGAATGAAGACCGGGTTTTGGTTGAACATCGCGCGCTCCAGCTTGGACGGGATCACCTTAGACCCGGGCTCCTGCATTCACAATTTTTTCGAAAAACGATTTCACATATAGAAAAATGAACCTATCTATTGAAAGTAAAGGGTAATTATTTTTCAGTATGGGAAATCATTTTTTGGACGGGAGACAGATGGAAAAAACGAAACCACGCGGTCGCCCCAGAAGCTTCCATGACAAGACCGAACAGAACACGGTCCAGTCGCTCGATCGGGCACTCCTGATCCTGCGCGCGGTGAGCGAGGCGAACGGGCTGTCGCTGACCGAACTCGCGGCGCGCACCGAGCAATCCGTGCCGACCGTCTATCGCGTGCTGACCACGCTCCAGTCCCATGGCTTTGCCGAGATCGAGGAACCGGGCCAGCTTTGGCACGTGGGCGGCGGGGCGTTCCGCGTCGGGTCGGGGTTCCTCAGGCGGACAAAGATCATCGACCGGGCGCGTCAGCCGATGGACCGGCTGATGCGGATGACCGGTGAAACCGCGAACCTCGGGGTGGAGCATCGCGACCAGGTCCTGTTCCTTGCACAGGTCGAAACCCACGAGGCGATCCGCGCCTTCTTCCCGCCCGGCACGCTCGGCGCGATGCATGTCTCTGGCATCGGCAAGGCGCTGCTGGCCTGGCTGCCGCTGGCGCGGGTGGCGCGGATCCTCGATGAGCGGGGGTTGGCGCGCTTCACCGCCCAGTCGCACACCGATCTCGCCTCGCTGTCCGCCGATCTGATCGAAACCCGCGCGCGGGGATATGCGGTCGATGATCAGGAACGCGCCGAAGGCATGCGCTGCGTCGCCGCGCCGATCTTCAATGCCTTTGGCGAAGCGGTGGCAGGCCTGTCGATCTCCGGCCCGACCTTCCGCATTGACCTGGCCGACACCGCCCGGCTTGGCGCCCTGGTGCGCGCGGCGGCCGACGAGGTGACGGAGGCAACGGGCGGGCGGCTTCCTGACGCGAGGGGTTAGGCAATCATCGAAGCTGCGCTTCGGCCCGCGCCAGAACGTCGCGCAGCGCCGCTTCGGCCCGCGCCGCGTCGCGGTCCTCGGCATAACAGCGCAGCTCCGGCGCATTGCCGGAGGGGCGCAGATGCAGGATCAGCCCATCGGCGAAGGTCACCCGCAACCCGTCGGTCAGATCGACCGACGCTTCCGGCCCGTAACCGGCGAAGAACGCCGCCCGGCGCACGCTGTCCCCGGCCAACGCACGCACCAGCGCCAGGGACCTGTCGGTCGCCACATTCTCCAGCCGGTCGGACGTCGTGCGCCGCGCGGGCAGCGCCGCGACCAGCACCGCCAGATCGCAGCCTGCGTCCCGTGCCGCGACCAGGGGCGCGATCAGCGGCAGGAAGGCGTCGCGCGTCAGCAGGGGCGGCAGGCTCCGCCCCCGCCGCTCCGCCGCAAAGCCCAGAAGAAAGCCGCCGTTCGCCTCGAACCCCACGGCGCGCCGCCCCTCGGCCAGCGCCCCCGCCAGCCCGGCGATGACATAGGGCGAGCCGATCCTGGTACGGATCGTGCAGGCAAAGGCGCCCGTCGCTTCGATCATCGTGTTCGAGGATACCGGCGTCACCACGCAATCCGCGCGCAGACTGCGCGCCGTCACCACCCCCAACACATCGCCCGCCATGACCGCGCCCGAGGCATCGGTCAGCAGCGGCCGGTCGGCATCCCCGTCCGCCGACAGGATCGCGTCGAGCCGCTCTGCCGCCGCCCAACCCCTGAGCAGGCTGCGGGTCTCCGCGCCAACCGCTTCGGTATCAACCGGAATGAAGGTCGCCGACCGGCCCAGACACACAACCTCCGCCCCGAGCTGCGCCAGAAGATCGGCCAGGAGATCACGCGCCACGCCGCTGTGCTGCCAGACGCCCAGCCGCAAACCGCCGAGCGCGCCCGCCCCGAAAAAATCCAGGTAGCGCGCCAGATAGGCAGGCCCCGCGCCGGGGTCGGGCGGAGCGTCCGGGCCCTCGGCGCCCGCCGCCCCACCGAGGTGCGCAAGGATCGCAACCTCGTCGTCCTTCGTGATCTCGCCCTGGGGCGTGTAGAACTTCAGCCCGTTCCGGTCGGCCGGAATATGGCTGCCCGTCACCATGATCGCCGCTGCGCCCCGCACCCCTGCCGCCAGCGCCAGCGCTGGCGTCGGCACGGCCCCGCAATCTGCGACCGTCACGCCCAGACCCGTCGCGGCCCGCGCCACCGCCCGCGCCATGCGGGGCGAGGAGGGTCGCAGATCCTGCCCGATCAGCAGCGCACGCCCGACCCCCGGCAGTTGCAGGAAGGCGCGCGTATAGTCGGCGCACAGGTCATCAGTCAACTCGCTCACCAGCCCGCGCAGGCCGCTTGTTCCGAATTTCGGTGCCATCGGATCCGTCCCTTCCGCTCAGTTCGACCCTACCCGCCCACCGCCGCAGCGAAAAGGCCCGGAAGCGTCGCCGGTGATCCTCGCCGCAATCCCCGGCTGCACCGGGGATTGACCGGCTTGGGAAAACAATCGCCCCCGGACCGGCACATGCGGTTGAGATTTCCACCGACCCTGCCTAGGCTCACACCGATCCATCCGCACCGAACGGGGCCCCAACATCGGTGGACCGGGCGGCGCGATCTTGCTGCGAAGGATGAGATGGCGAGAGAATGCAACAAGCTGCCGGACGGCGTACAATATGACTGATACCTGCGGAAATTCTGTTGCGGAGACACGGGATAACCTTGCTTGCCTGTGTGAAATGACCGATCTGGGGCTCTCCGCCCGGCCCGACCTTGGAAGGACAGTGACATGACCGCGACGATCAGACCCGTGATCCTGTCAGGCGGAACCGGAACCCGGCTCTGGCCGGTCTCGCGCGAAGGCATGGCCAAGCAGCTTCTGCCCCTGACCGACGATCTGACGATGCTGGAAAAGACCCTGACACGGGTGACGGGGGCCAAGGGGTTCGGCCCGGCCATGGTGATCGGATCGCATGCCGTGCGCTTCCTGCTGAAGGAACAGGTCGAAAAGGTCGCCCCCGGCGCGATGCTGGTTCTGGAACCGGCGCGGCGCGATACGATGGCCGCCGTCCTTCTGGCCGCGACCATCGCGGCCGAAGATGACCCCGCGCAGGTGTTGGCGGTGATGCCATCGGACCATCTGATCACCGGGGACGAGGCCTTTCGCGCCGCCGTGCGCACCGCTTCGGCCAGCGTGGCCGAGGCCGGAATCGCCATCATCGGTGTCACGCCCCGCGAACCGGCGACCGGCTATGGTTACATCCGGCCGGGGCCTCCCGCGGCCGATGGCGTGCACAGGGTCGAGCGTTTCGTCGAAAAGCCCGATGCCGCCGCCGCCGAGCGGCTGATCGCCGAAGGCTGCCTCTGGAACGCCGGCATCTTCTGCTTCCGTGCCGGCTGGCTGATCGAGGCACTGGCGGCGCTTTACCCCGAAGACGTTTCGCGCATGGCCGAGGCCGTGCGGCGGATGCGCCGGGATCTCGGCATGTTCATCCCCGGCGACGCCTTCGCCGAGGTCCGGGCGATTTCCTTCGATCATGCCTTCATGGAAAAGACCGATGCCGCGCTGGTGGCAACCGCAAGCTTCAGCTGGTCGGACGTGGGCGACTGGAACGCGCTGTGGAAAGCGACCGTGCATGATTCAAGGGGCAATGCCACCAAGGGCGACGTGGTGGCGCTCGATGCGCAGGGCAACCTGATCCGCGCCGAAAGCCGGACGGTCTGTGCGCTGGGCGTGTCCGACCTCGCCATCATTGAGACCGCCGATGCGATCCTGGTCACCCCGCGCGACCGGGCGCAGGATGTCAAAGGGCTGGTCGAAGTGCTGAAGGCCTCGGGTCGGCCGGTCGCCACCGAACATCTGCGCAACCACCGGCCTTGGGGCTGGTATCAGACGATGGACCTTGGTGAACGGTTCCGGGTGAAACGGATCGTGGTGAAGCCGGGGGCGAAGCTCTCGCTGCAGCGCCATCACCACCGGGCCGAACATTGGGTCGTGGTGCGCGGCACCGCCGAAGTCACCGTCGACGGCAGCGTGCGGGTGCTCCATGAAAATGAAAGCGCCTATATCCCGATCGGTTCGATCCACCGGCTGGCGAACCCCGGCAAGATCGCGGTCGAGATCATCGAGGTCCAGACCGGCACCTACCTTGAGGAAGACGACATCGAACGGATCGAGGATGACTTCGGCCGGCGCTGATCGCCCGCTCCTTCCCCATTTTCTGTCGAAAATATCCTCGGGGGATGTGGGGGGCAGACAGCCCCCCACCGGATCGGCCCGGCGTGGCCGGGACGATCCGGTTCAGCTCGCGCAGCGGCGGGATCGTCGATCCTTCGCCAATCTGAAGGGATGCGGCCCCATCCGCGTCGCCGACCGGTCCTGCCAGTCGCTGGCAAGATCCGCACCGCCCCTGAACGCCACAGGCTCGCATTCTGCGCCCTTGCAGGCCCATCCGTCAGCGGTCACCGCCGGATGGGCGGGCGCAAGCGATCCTCCACCCGGTCCCGACCATTGCCGCCCATGCCACAGAACCCGAAGCAATTCGGCGGATGCCGGGCTCTGATGATGTGCCCCCCCCGCTCCGGCTGGCGCAGCGGCAGCACCTGCGCAGTCACGACCCTCGCCAAGTTTCGCGCGCGGGCAAGGGGGCGCTCGGTGCCGCCTCGACCTGTCCCTCCGTCACGATCCGGTCCGGATCATTCGATGCAGATTGCGCCAGCGTCCAAAGGGTGGCCTTGCTCAGGGTCAAGGCGGCAAGAAGCAGGCGGAGGGGATGTCGTATCACTCAGCCTTGCAGGGTCGCGGCAATATCGGCCCCCGCCCGCGCCGACAGCGCCATGATCGTCAGGCCGGGGTTGTGAAACGGGTTGGTCGGAAAGCTGGCAGAATTCGGTCACCCAGACGTTCGGGCAATCATGCAGGCGGTTCCGCGCATCGGTCACATGCCGCGCCGGATCGTCACCCATGCAGGCACCCCGGTTTCATGGATCGAGGAACCGGGGATCAGCGCACCTTCAGGCGTGTAGACCAATGGCCCCGCGATCTTGTAGACAAGTTTCGAGATCAGGCTTTCCCGCCCCAAGAGCTCGTCCGGCAGGCCGAATGTCGCGCTCAGTTCCTTCAGCACCGCAGTCATGTCGGCGATCATCGCGCGCTCATTGTCGCCATGTATCAGCGTGACCTTCGCCACCGGCAGACCCCGGGAATCACGCTTCGTCCGGTCCAGTTCCACCCGGTTGTCGGCGCGCGGCAGAACCTCGCCAATCGCCATGAAGAACCAGCCCGGCGACAGTCGGCCGACCGAGCCGAGAAGCGAATAGCCGCGCAGGAAGGGTAGCCCCTCCGGCCCAGTCTTGTTGCGGAACGACGGGATATAGATCCCCGACTGCTGGCCGAAATCGTAGGGATCATGACCCGCCCCCATCCCTTCGATTTCGGTCAGGGTGCCCGCGCGGAAGACCATCAGGTGATCGGAGAGATACCGCCCGAGATTGCCCGAGGAATTGCCAAGCCCTGCCGGATGGCGCACACCGTCCGACATCTGCAAAAGCCGCACGCTTTCGATGGTGGAGGCGCAGACGGCCACCGCCCGCGCGCCGACCGCCACCCGCGCGCGCGTCACCGCGTCGATATAGGTGACGCCCGTCGCGCGACCGGTGGCGGCGTCCGTCTCGATCCGCGCAACGATGGCGTTCGGGCGCAGATCACAACGCCCCGTCGCCAGAGCGGCCTTCAGCGTCGGCACCTGCCGCGCCTCCATGGGGTGAATGATCCGGCAGGTGGTCGCGGGCCGGTCGGGCCATTTCTCCGCCATCTGATCAAGAAGGCGGCGTTCTGCCCCGGTCAGCGGATGGGGATGGCTATAGTGGCCATCGGGCAGATTTTCGATGCCCGCCGCCGCGCCGGCCACGCCGAGAAACTCCTCGACCCGGCCATACCAGGGATCAAGATCGGCATAACTCACCGGCCAGATGTCGCCAAACCCGTCCCGCTCCGCCGCTTTCAGGTCATGGTCAGAAATGCGCAACGCATTGCGCCCCCACAGATGCAGCCGCCCGCCGACCTGCCGCGCGCGATACCAGTTGAACCGGCTGCCCGCCCCGGTCCGGTAAGGGTTCTGCCGGTCGTTGATAAACAGATGCGCCGTCTGCGGTGTGAAGGACATGCAGCGCGCCTGCACCGCCTGCCCCTTCAGGATCACAGGGCGCGCGTGACCACGGACACGCGCGCCCCTTCCTCATGCGCCTGCGGTGGAAAATCCTTGTGCGGATCAAGCTGCCGCCCGGCTTCAAGGACCAGAACCTTGCGGCCCCGTTCGGCGCATTCCTTGGCCACCCAGCCGCCCGCCGCGCCGGAGCCGATGACGATCACGTCAAATGCGAGGGCATTGCTCATGGCCGCTTCGTCACATAACCCCAGACCTCGCCCACGGTCCAGGCGATGGTCAGGATGATGACCAAGGGAAGGACTTTCAGATAACGCAGGCCCCGGCCCTTCCGCCACTGCATGATCCCATGTCGCACCCAAAGACTCGGCGGGATGAGGGGCGCCAGCGCGATATACATGAACCGCTGGCGCGGCGTGAAATGTTTGGCCCTGATCCAGCCGAAAAGCCGCCCCCAGTGGAACCGTTCCGGCAGAAGGCGCGCCAATGACGCGGGCGGGCGAACATGGTTTACCACCAGTTCGTTGGACAGAAGCAGTTCCTCGCCCAGCGAGATCAGATGCCAGTTCACCACCGGCTCGTGGAACCGGCCCTTCCACAGATGCCGGGTCGCCTCCAGTGCCTTGCGCGAATAGGTGACATTCACGTCCGACACCCATTCGGCCGAATGCGTGTCGAACGGGCGGCCATAGCGGCCGAAATCCGTGACCCAGAAGGCCCAGTTCAGATCACCGACCGGCTCCTTGCAGTCGATGGCCCCGCCGATCACGTTGCGCCCGGTTTCGCGGTGCAGCCGGATGACGGTCGCTGCCCAGTCGGGCGCGGGATGGCCGCGATCTTCCAGAATGGCGATGATGTCGCCCTCGGCGACGGCCAGTCCCGCCGCGCGGCGACGGTCGAACAGTTCATGCTGGCCCGCCTCGGTGGTGATCGGATAGAGGGGCTCGATCCGGCCCAGGTTCAGAAAGGTCACATGCGGAAATTCATCCGCGAGGTTCGCCGCATCGGCAACCGTCGCATCGTAAGGCACGATCAGTTCCAGCCGGGGCGGGTTCTGAAAACGGCCGGTCGCCCGCAGGAAATCCCGCAGGTAGGACCCGCCGTCAACGATGGTGACAACGATGGAAAGAAGCAGATCGGCGCTCAAAATCTTGTCCCGTGTGAAATCAGTTCGTTGAACGGAAGCGATATACCATCCTTCGCGCCCGCGCCAAAGCCTTGGTCGTCACACCCGCATCGGGCCGAGATTGGCGAGCCGCACCGGCTGGCCCGTGCGGCTGCTCTCCGCAACTGCCGCCGCCACCTCGACCGCACGCAGGGCGGCGTGCCCGTCGGCAATCCGCAGCCCCTCGCGGCCCTCAACCAGACCCAGAAAATCCTCAAGCTCTGCCGCGAACGCAGCAAGCGCGGTGGTCTTCCAGCTTTTCAGCTTCTCGCGGATCTGGATCGCGGGATAGCGATTCTTCACCCGTCGCACCGTGCCGCCCGGCCGGTCCATGGTGAGCGTCAGCGTCTGCATCGGCGCATAGGCGCCCCTGACCATCCCGTGACTGCCATAGGCCTCGACCACGCTCGAATAGCCTTTCCAGTCGATCCAGGTGGCCTGATAGGTGGCCGCCACACCCGTGGGGCTCTTGAAGATCGCCATCGCATTGTCTTCGGACCCCGGCACCTTCCAGACCTTTTCCGATGTCACGCCGTAGACTTCGGTGATCTCGCCCAAAAGGTGACGCGCCATGTCGGTCATGTGGATACCCACATCCCACAGCGCCCCGCCACCGGAACTTTCTGCTTTATATTCCCAGTCATAGGCGAAATTCGGAAGGCCTTCATGGCCGCCGTAGATGCGCATGTGATCGACCGCGCCGATCACCCCAGAACCGATGATATCCTTCACATGGGCAAAGGCCGGATAATAGCGCATGTTGAAGCCTGCCCCCAGATGACGGCGCGCGGCGCGGGCGGCGTCAAGGATCCGGCGGCTGCCTTCGACCGTGTGATGCAGCGGTTTTTCCGACAGGACATGCAGCCCCCGCGCGAAGGCCGCCAGACACAGGGGTTCGCGCACATGCGCGGGCGTGGAGATGATGACCGCATCCATCGCCACATCGAAAAACGGGGCGGCCTCGGTAAAGACCGGAACCCCCGGCGCGATGGCGCGGGCCTTGTCGGCATTCAGTTCCATCACCGCCACCAGCTTGGTCGCCGGATTGTCCAGAACGGTGCGCACCCGCATCTGGCCGATCTTTCCCGCCGCGCCGATGATCCCGATCCGCATCAAATCCTCGCTTCCCGGCCAATGTCGGGCCAATGTCGTCAGTCCGGTGGAAACCGGCCCTTTGTCCTGCGCGCTACCATAGCGGGGGGATTCGGGCCAGCATGAGGCAACCTGATGGTTTCGCCGGGGAAAGCATGTCATTAGCCTTGGCAAGCAGACAAGATGGGGGTGCGACATGGGCGCGGGCGATCTGACGGGCAGGAAAGTGCTGGTCACCGGCGCGTCGGGCTTCATCGGTCGCCGATTGGTCGCAGCCCTGGTGAAGGCGGGGGCGGAGGTCACGGCCCTTGGCCGCACCCGCCACAGCGCAGCATCCCTTTCCGGGGCGCCGGCCCGGTTCGTGCAGGGCAGTCTTTCCGATGCCTCTGCCATGGGTTCGGCCATCCCGGGGCAGGAGGTGATCTTCAACCTCGCCTATGATTTCCGCCAATCCGCCGCCGCCAACATCGCCGCCTTCGAAACACTGATCTCCGCCGCCGAGGCCGAAGGCAGGGCGCGGCTCGTCCATGCCAGTTCCATCGTCGTCTATGATGACTGGCCGAAAGGATCGGTCAGCGAAAGCGCCCCGATGGACCGCCCCGGCGGCAGCCCCTATCGCCGTGCCAAGATCGCCATGGAACGGCGGTTGATGGCGGGCAAACTGCCTGCCGCGATCCTGCAACCCACCATCGTCTGGGGCGCGGGATCGAGCCTCTGGACCGACGGGTTTGCCGAGGCGCTTCTGGCGGGCGCGGTTCTGGTGCCGGAACCGGAGGGGCTTTGTCAGGGGGTCTATGTCGAGGACGTGGTGCAGGCCTGCCTGCGCGCGGCGACGCTCGCCGGGCTTGGCCAGGAACGGTTCATCGTCAATGGCCCTGCCCCCTTCGCCTGGTCGGCCCTGGTGAAGGGCTATGCCCAACATCTTGGGCGCGGCGAGGTGCGCTTTGCACCAGCCGGGGATCTTGCCCCGCCGGTGGCCTATTCGCAGATGTCGGCATCCGACGACGGCACAGCGCAACCGCCTCTCGCCGCCCGCATTTCGGCGATCGGGCGCCGGCTGCTCGGACACCAGCGGTTCGAGGCATTGGCGCGCAGGGCAAAACGGCAACTGAAGGGGGCCGGCGAAATGCGGCCCGATCCGCATCTTTTCGAACTGATGGTTGCCCGGGGCCATTGCCCGACCGACCGGGCGCGGGCGCGGTTCGGTTATGCGCCGACCTACGATCTGGCCGCCGGGCTGGCCGATCTTGGCCCCTATCTGCAAAAGCTGGCGCGCTGATTCCGCTTAGCCCGCCTGATGCCGCCGCCTGACCGAACCGGGCCGCCCGGCAATCGACAGCCGTGCATCATTGCGTGCCCGCCGCGCGATGATCTTGCCGTTCGCCACCACCGCCAGCCGTTCGGCCCTGAGCCTCAGCGCCTCGGTCGGGGTGCCCGCGTCCAGCACCACCAGGGACGCCTTGTCACCCACCTTCAGCCCGTAGCCTTCCAGCCCCATGATGCGGGCGTTGTTTTCCGTCACCATGGTGAAACAGCGCGCCATTTCCGCGGGATGGGTCATCTGCGCGACATGCAGCCCCATGAACGCCACGTCGAGCATGTCGGCGGTCCCGAGCGAATACCAGGGGTCCAGCACGCAATCCTGCCCCCAGCCCACAGTGATCCCATGGGCCTGCATCTCCTTCACCCGGGTCAGGCCGCGCCGCTTGGGATAGGTGTCGTGCCGCCCTTGAAGCGTTATGTTGATCAGGGGATTGGGGATTGCGGTCATACCGCTTTCGGCGATCAGCGGCATGAGTTTCGAGACATAATAATTGTCCATCGAATGCATGGAGGTCAGGTGGCTGCCCGCCGCCCTTGCGCCCAACCCATGCCGCGTCACCTCCCGCGCCATCGTCTCGACATGGCGGCTCATCGGGTCATCCGTCTCGTCGCAATGCACGTCCCACATCAGGCCCCGTTCGGCGGCGATGCGGGCAAGGTCGCGCAAGCTTTCCGCCCCCTCCTCCATCGTCCGTTCGAAATGCGGGATGCCGCCCACCACATCGACCCCCATGTCGAGCGCGCGGACAAGATTTTCACGGCCCGTTTTCGTCCGGTAAAGCCCATCCTGCGGAAAGGCTACCAGTTGCAGCGTGATGTAGGGCGCGACGCGGGCCTTCACCTGCAGCATCGCCTCGACCCCGCGCAGATGGTCGGGTGTCGTGTCGACATGCGTGCGGATCGCCAGAAGCCCCATGGAGGCCGCCCAGTCACAGTAGGTGACGGCCCGTTCGACCATGTCCTCGACCGTCGCGACCTCGCGCAGCTCGCCCCAGAGCGCGATTCCTTCGAGAAGCGTGCCCGAGGCATTCACCCGCGGCAGGCCATAGGACAGCGTTGCGTCCATATGGAAATGCGGATCGACGAAGGGGGGGGAGACCAGATCGCCGGCGGCGTCGATCACCTCGCGCGCGTCGCCCTCCACCCGGCCCACGGCGGCGATCCGGTCGCCCTTCACCGCGATGTCGGACACGGTTCCATCGGGCAGCGTGCCGCCTTTGATGATCAGGTCGAACATCAGCGTTCCCCCTTGTTGTAGGGCACCATCAGCGCCGCCGGCACCTCGGCCCGTCGCGACATGAGGATGAGGGCGAGGATCGACAGGACATAGGGCACCATCAGGAAGACCTGATAAGGCAGATTCGCGCCGATCGGTGTCTGTTGAAGCCGGATCTGCAGCGCATCGAAGGCCGCGAAAAGCAGCGCACCCAGCGCCGCCTTGCCCGGCCGCCAGGCGCCGAACACGACCAGCGCGATGCAGATCCAGCCGCGCCCGTTGACCATGTCGAAGAAGAAGCTCGAAAAAGCCGACATGGTCAGGAACGCGCCGCCCACCGCCATCAGGCCCGACCCGATCACCACCGCCCCCATCCGCAAGCCGGTGACGGACAGCCCCTGCGCCTCCACCGCCGCCGGGTTTTCGCCTGCCGCACGCAGCGCCAGCCCGAGCGGCGTGCGGTAAAGCACAAGGCTGACGATCAGGATCATCGCGAAGGCCAGATAGGTCAGCGCCGTCTGGGCGAAAAGCGCCTGCCCGATCAGCGGCAGGTCCGACAGCACCGGAATTTCGATGATCTGGAACGGCTCGATCTTGGGCGGAGAGGTCACTTCGGGCAACACCAGCCGGTAGGCGAAGGCACTGGCCGATGTCGCCAGCAGCGTGACCCCCAGCCCCACCACATGCTGCGACAGGCCGAAAGGCACGGTCAGCACCGCATGCAGAAGGCCGAACGCCATGCCCGACACCATCGCCACCCCAACCCCGGTCCAAAGTCCGCCGCCCTGATAGACCGTCATCCAGCCAGCGAAAGCCCCGATCACCATGATCCCCTCGATCCCGAGGTTCAGCACACCCGCGCGTTCGCAGATCAGTTCCCCCAGCGTCGCGAAGATGAGCGGCGAGGCAATGCGCACCGTCGCGGCCCAGAAGGTGGCGGAAAGAAGGATGTCGAACAGTTCCATCATCTATCTCCAGATGATCCGCGCACGGGTCAGGCGCAGGGCAAGCACCATCGTCAGAAGCGCCGTCGCCAGCAGGATATCGGCGATATAGGTCGGCACGCCCGCCGCGCGGCTCATGCTGTCGGCACCGACGAAGACGCCCGCCACGAAGATCGCCGAAAGGACGACACCCAGCGGATTCAGCAACGCGAGCATCGCCACGATGATCCCGGTGTAGCCAAAACCCGGCGACAGGTCCAAGGTCAGATTGCCTTTCAGCCCCGCCACTTCGGAAAAGCCCGCCAGCGCGGCAAGGCCGCCCGACAGAAGCGCGGTCTTGACCAGCACCCGGTTGACCGGAACGCCCGCGAACCGCGCGGCCTGCGCATTCTGGCCGACGGCGCGGATTTCAAAGCCAAGCGTCGTGCGGGTCTGCAAGACCCAGACACCCCCCGCCGCCAGCAGCGCGAGGCCGAAGCCCCAGTGCAGCCTGAGGCCCGTTGCGATGCGCGGCAGCCGCGCCGCTTTCTCCAGCGCCGCCGACTTGGGCCAGCCCATCCCCATCGGGTCTTTCATCGGCCCCTCCAGCAGCAGGGAGACGATCAGCAGCATGATGAAGTTGAAGAGCAGCGTCGTGACGACTTCATCCACCCCCGCGCGGGTCTTCAGAAGCACAGGGCCAAGAAGGACGAGCGCGCCCGCCAGCATGGCGGCAAGCGCAATCACCGGGACCAGCAGGATCGAAGGCAAGGGCAGCGCGCCCGTGCCCAGAAGCACAGTGACGACGGCCCCTGCATAAAGCTGCGCCTCGGCCCCGATGTTCCAGAGCTTGGCGCGGAAGGCGACGGCGACGGCCAGCCCGGTGAAGATCAGCGGCGTCGCGCGGTTCAGTGTCTCCAGAGCGGCGAATTTCGATCCCGCCGCCCCGTCGAGGATCAGGCCAAGCGTGGCGAACGGATCGGCGCCCGCCAGCAAAGCCAGAAGCGAGGCGACCAGCACCGTCAGCGCCAGCGCCACGGCGGGCAGCCCGATCAGCCTGAGGCGCGAGGGGTTGGCGATCGGTTCAAGCCGCATGGGATGCCCCCTCGAACCCCTGTCCGGCCATCCAGATGCCCAGCGCCGCCGGTGGCATCGACCCGCGCGGGAAAGCCGGCGACAGCCGGCCTTCGTAGATCACATGGATCACATCGGAAAGCGCCATGACCTCGTCCAGATCTTCAGAGATCAGCAGGACCGCCGCCCCCGCATCGCGCGCGGCGATCAGGCGCGAATGCACGAACGTCACCGCGCCGATGTCCAGCCCCCGGACCGGCTGATTGGCCAAGATGATCCGAGGGGCCGGTTCCAGCGCGCGGCCCAGTATGACTTTCTGCATGTTGCCGCCCGACAGAAGCCGGATGCGCGCCTCCGGCCCCGGACAACGCACATCATAGGTGTCGATGATCCGCCGGGCGAAATCACCTGCCGCGCGCCAGTTCATCCAGCCCCGGCGGCTGAAGGGTGCATCGGCATAGCACTCCAGCACCGCATTTTCGGTGATGGTGAAATCGGCAATGCTGCCGGTCTTGTGCCGGTCCTCCGGGATACGCGCGATGCCCGACGCCAGCGCCGCGCGCGGCGACCAGCGTCGTGAAGCACCCTCCAGGACGATCAGGCCGGCTGATGGCACCTCCAGCCCGCCGATCAGATCGGCGAGCGCCGCCTGCCCGTTGCCGGAAACGCCGGCCAACCCGGTGATCTGTCCGGCCTTCAGCTCAAGGCTCACATGCACCAGTCCGGGCGCATTGCCGCGACGGGGCGTGGTGCAGCCTTTCAGCGTCAGAAGCGCCGGACCCGGCGTGCGTTCGGCAAGTTTCGGTGCCTTGACCTCTGCCCCCACCATCATCTCGGCCAGCCGGTGCCGGTCGGTCGCGGCGGTTTCCGCCTGCCCGGCGATCTTGCCATGGCGCAGGACAACGACACGGTGGGTGATCGCCATCACCTCGTTCAGCTTGTGGGAAATGAAGATGATCGACAGGCCCAGCCCGACCGCCTTCTTCAGCGTCTCGAACAGATCGCCCGTTTCCTGCGGGGTCAGGACAGCCGTGGGTTCATCAAGGATCAGGATGCGCGCATCGCGATACAGCGCCTTGAGGATTTCGACTCTTTGCCGTTCGCCGACCGACAGCGCGCCGACCCTCGCATCCGGGTCGACCGCCAGCCCGAAATCCCGCGACAAGGCTTCCACCTTGCGCCGCGCCGCGCGGGCATCAAGCGCGGCGGACCACAAGGACCGCGTGCCGATCAGGATATTGTCCAGAACCGTCAGATTGTCGGCCAGGGTGAAATGCTGATGCACCATCCCCACTCCGGCCGCCAGGGCCGCGCGGGGATTGCCGGGGGCAAGCTCCTGCCCGAACACCTCCACCCGGCCCTCGTCGGCGGTGTAATGCCCGAACAGGATGTTCATCAGCGTGGTCTTGCCCGCGCCGTTTTCCCCCAGAAGGCCGATCACCTCGCCCTTTTTCAGATCGAAGCTCACGGCGCTATTGGCCACCAGCGCGCCAAAACGCTTGGTGATGCGGTCAAGGCGGAGGACAACCTCCGCCCCGTCTTGCCTGGCCATCAGGACGACTTCGGTTCGCTGTCGTCGATCGCGACCGTAAAGGACCCGTCCTTGATCCCGGCTTCCCGTTCCGCGACGAGCTTCACCGCGGCCTCAGGCACCTTGCCTTCGAAGGTGCCGAGCGGCGCGAGCGAGGAGCCCCCTTCCTTCATGAAGGAATAGACGCCGTAATCCTCGGCCTTGAAGGTACCCGCCATGACATTCTCAAGCGCCTTGTTGAAGGTCGGCTCGAAATGCCACAGCGCCGAGGCGACGACCGTATCGGGATAATCGGCCTGGGTGTTGATGACGTTGCCGATGGCCAGCACGCCCCTTTCCTTGGCCGCGTCCGACACGCCGAACCGTTCGGCGTAAAGCAGGTCCGCGCCCCCGTCGATCATCGCGATCGCGGTCTCCTTGGCTTTCGGCGGATCGAACCACGACCCGATGAAACTGACCTGGAACCTGATGTCGGGGTTCATCTCGCGCGCACCGGCCATGAAGGCATTCATCAGCCGGTTCACCTCGGGGATGGGGAAGCCGCCGACCATGCCGATATTGCCCTTGGTCATCGCCCCGGCGACGATCCCGGACAGATAAGACGCGTCCTGAATGAAATTGTCGAAGACGGCGAGGTTCGGATAGGCCGCGTCCGGCGGGAAGCTCGACCCCAGAAGGAAGGCCGTGTCGGGATAGTCGCCGACCACCTCGCGCGCTTCCTGCTCGGCCCCGAAGATCTCGCCCACGATCAGCTTGTAGCCCTGTTCGGCATATTCACGCAGCACACGCGGATAGTCGGTGTTGGCGGTGTTTTCGCTGTAGGTATAATCCACGAGGCCCGCCGCTTTCGCGGTCTCTGCCGCCAGATGGATGCGGCTGACCCATTGCTGTTCGACCGGAACGGTATAGACGCCGGCCACCTTGACCGGCTCGGCGGCCAGAAGCCGGTGGGGCAGAATCGTAAGGCCGGTGGCCGCACCGGCCGTCATCATAAGCTGGCGCCGGGTCAGGCCGGGCATGGTCTTGGAACGATGCATGATGGTGATCCCTGTTGCTGGCAGTTTCAATTTTTTATCAACTGGTAAACTTGTTGCAGATTCGCGCAACTGAATTTTACGAAACTTGCGCGCCGGACGCGATCAGACGCCCACATATTGCGCAAACTCCGGCGATTGCGGCGCAAGCTTCGCCGCGTCGGAAACCTCCGCCACAGTGCCGGACGTGATGAAGGCCACGCGGTCGGCAACCTGCAGCACCGCATCCACGCGCTGTTCGACCAGAATGGTGGCCACACCGGTCGATTTCAGATCGCGCACCGTGTCGCGGATCAGCGCGATCATCGACGGCTGCAACCCTTCGGTCGGCTCGTCCAGAAGCAGAACCTTCGGTTCAAGGCACAGCGCCCGCGCGATGGCCAGCATCTGCTGCTCCCCTCCCGAAAGCGTGCGCGCCACCTGCCCCATCCGCTCCCTCAGGCGCGGGAAAAGATCCAGCACATGATCCTTCACCCGCTGGCCGCGCCGCCTTGTGAGCAGGCCGATCTCGATGTTTTCCGCCACCGTCAGATCACCGAACAGCCGCCGTCCCTGCGGCACATAGCCGATGCCCTGGCGCGGCACCTCATGGGCGGGCAGGCGGGAAATCTCTGTGCCGTCCAAAGCCACGGAACCGCCCGTCACCGGCACCAGCCCCATGATCGCCTTCAGTGCCGTGGATTTGCCCGCGCCGTTGCGCCCCATCAGGCACAGGACCTCTCCGGCCCGCGCCTCGACCGACAGTGCCCGCAACACCTGGACCTGACCGTAACCTGCATCAACACCCTCAAGCGTCAGCATTCAGCCCCCCAGATAGGCGGACTGCACCGCCGGATCGGCGCGGATCGCCTCCGGCGTGCCGGTCGCCAGAACCTTGCCGAAGTTCAGAACCGTGATCCTCTGTGCAAGGTCCATCACCACATCCATGTTGTGCTCGATCAGAAGCACCGTCGTGTCCGGCACCAGACCCGCGACCAGTGCCTTGAACAGCGCGATCTCCCCCGCCGCCAGCCCCTGCGTCGGCTCGTCAAGGATCAGCAGCTTCGGATGAAGCGCCAGCCCCATGGCAATCTCCAGCACCCGCTGATGGCCATAAGACAGCGTCCCCGCGATCTGGTCGGCGCGATCTTCCAGCCCCACGCGTTTCAGCGCGGTGTGGGTTTCACCATGGAGTCGCCGCGCGACGCCCCGCCCCTGCACGGCCAGAGCCACATTGTCAAAGACCGTCAGGCGGCTGAACACTTGCGTGATCTGGAAGGTATAGGCGATGCCCCTTTTCACGCGCGCGTGGGCGGGCAGGCGCGCGATGTCTTTCCCACAAAAGCGGATCGTGCCCGACTGCGCCGCCGTGCGTCCCGCCAGAAGGCTGACGAAAGTCGTCTTGCCCGCCCCGTTCGGCCCGATCAGCGCGTGAATTTCGCCGGCCAGAAGATCGAAGTTGACACCATCGACCGCCTTCAACCCGCCGAAATGCCGGGTCAGATCACGCGCCTCCAGAAGGGTCATGGCACCCACTTCGCCCCCCTGCCCCTCAGCGCGCCCAGGATCCCCTTCGGCGCAAACAGGACCAGCGCCACCAGCGCGACCCCCACGACCAGAAGCGTGGCGGATGTGACGTCCGCCGCGTAGGCGATCAGGTAGAACATCAGAAGGCAGCCGATGAACGGCCCCGCCACCGTGCCCGCGCCGCCCAGAAGCACCCAGAGCATCGGCAGGATCGAATATTGCACCGAGGCAAGGCTTGCCCCCGCATAACCGAACAGCACCGCATAGGCCGCGCCCGCCGCCCCGGCATAGACGCCCGAGATCACCAGCGCGATCAGCTTCACCCGGAACGGGTTGTAGCCCAGCATCCGCGCCCGCTCCTCATTCTCGCGCATCGCGACCATCACCCGCCCGAACGGGCTGCGCACCAGCCAAAGGCAGAAGAACAGCCCCACCGCGAACAGGGCCAATGCCGCCAGATAGCGGGTGCCCTCGTCCGACAGATCAAGCGGGCCGATGCGCCGCAGCGCCTGCGGAATGACGATCCCTTCATCGCCACGCGTCCAGCGGTTGAGGTAGAGGATCGTCAGATAGCCCGCCTGCGCGAACATCAGGGTGACGATCATGAAGGCGGTCCCCGCGGTCCGCAGCGCCAGGACGCCCGCCGCCCCGGCCATGACCCCGCCCGCGACCATCCCGGCCAGCATCGCCGGACCCGCCGACCAGCCCGTCAGCGTGATAAGGAGCGCGGCCATGTAAAGCCCGGCGGCAAAGAACAGCGCGTGCCCAAGGCTCAGGAGCCCGGTATAGCCGAAGGCGATGTTGTAGCCGGTCGCAAAGACCGCCAGCACCATGATCCGCGAAAGATTGCCGTGGTGGTATTCGGGCAAGACGAAATGCCCCGCCAAGAGCAGCCCGACCAGCGCCATATGAAACCAAAGCGCCCGGTCCTTCATGCCATCCGCTTCCCGAACAGGCCCTCAGGGCGAAAGACGAGGACAAGCGCCACCAGAAGCGTCGCCACGATCTTGGCGAAGGTCGGCGGAAAGAAGAAGGCGGTCGACAGTAGTCCGTCCATCAGCCCGATGAACAAGGCCGCCACCAACGTGCCGCGCAGACTGCCCAGGCCCCCGATGATGACCACGGTGAAGGACAGAAGCAGCGGATCGCCCCCCATCAGGTAATGCGCCTGCTGGATCGGCACGACCAGCACCGCCGCCACCGCCGCCAAGGCCGCGCCAAGGCCGAAGACCCCCGCATAGACGAGGTCGACATTGATCCCGAAGGCCTGGGCCGTATCCCGGTCGATCTGCGTGGCGCGCATCATCAGCCCGATCCTGGTGCGGCTCAGCAAGAGCCACACCAGCCCCAGGATGATCAGCGCCGCAAGGATGACCGACAGTTTGTAGCCCGAATAACCGAACCAGGGCAGTTGAATGCGAAAGTCGAACGGCGGCAGCACCGGGCGGGCGTTCGGGCCGAAGAAACTCAGCGCCGCCTGCTGCAGGATGTAAAGCAGGCCGATGGTGGCCACGATCGTCGCCTCCGGCTCGTACTTCAGCCGCTTCAGGATCAGCCAGTCGGTCGCCACCGCCACCGTGGCCACGACCAGGGGGCACAGGACCAGAGCGACGGCAAAGGCCAGCGCAGGCCCGCCCGGCACCCACTGCCCCATGAACCAGGCCAGCACCGCGCCCAGCATGAAGAACTCGCCATGCGCGACATTGACGACCCGCATGATGCCGAAGGTCAGGCTCAGGCCAACAGCCGTCAGCGCCAGAACCGCCGACGTGACCAGCCCCTCCATCACCGCGAGCAAAAGCAAGGGTCCGAACTGCACCAAAGCCCCCATGGAAGATGCGGGGACGATGCTCGCCCCCGCCGGTTCGGATCAGAGCGCCTGACTCGTATAGTCAACCTCGTCGGGATATAGCCCGTCCTCGATCGAGGTCTTGTGGACAACCGCCAGCTTGCCGCCCTCGACCTTGGAGATGTTCTGGATGCCGAACGCCTGATGGGTCTTGCCGTTGAAGGTCTTGGCGCCCTGCGGGTGATCCTCGCCCTCCTCAAAGACGGTCATCGCCTCCACCGCCTCGACGAACTTCGCACGGTCGGCGGGGCCGGTGTAGCCCGACGCCTCCATCCCCGCCTTGATCACCGACAGCGTCTCCCAGACCGAGAACATGTGCGAATAGGTTGCCACATCCGCCGCGTCAGTCGCCGAAGCGCCATTGTCGTCGACGCCCACCGCCGCGCGATAGGCGACCTCTGCCGCCGAGGCATCGGTCTGCCTGTAGCGCGGATGCGCCTCCCAGAAATGCGAGCCTTCGAGGAACTCAAGGCCCGGCGAAGCGATGTCGACGGCTTCGAGTGAATCCATGAAACCGAAAAGCTGCGGACGCGCGCCAGTGCCGTAGAACTCGCCCAGCTCCTTCACGAAGGTCAGAACGGCCGGGCCGACCATGACGTGATAGATCACCTCCGTCTCGGCCGGGATCTGCGGAAAATAGCGGGTGAAGCTGGTCTCCGTCGGCGGAATGGCGATCTGTGCGATCACTTCGCCGCCCTGCGCGGCGTAGG
Source organism: uncultured Frigidibacter sp. (assembly GCA_964600685.1). GTDB lineage: Bacteria > Pseudomonadota > Alphaproteobacteria > Rhodobacterales > Rhodobacteraceae > TMP-24. The sequence goes on from CAZRKU010000004.1 coordinate 47,722, forward strand.
CGACGCTGAAATAGTCGCGGTGGTCATGGCCGAAGGCGAAGTCCGGGAAGATCATCGTGACCTTCTTGCCAAGATTCGCGGTGACGAACGGGGCCATCGCCTGCACCTGGCTTTTCACGTCGGTGATGCCGGGCTGCATCGTCCAGCGATTCAGCATGCCGCTGGCAACATGGTGGCCCTCCGAGCAGACGAGATAAGGCACCTTCAGTTCCGCCGCGCGCGGCGCCGTGCCGATCACGACGTGGGAAAAGAGCGCGCCGAACACCAGATCGCACTTGTCGTCGGTCGCAAGCTTGCCGAACACTTCCGCGCCGCGCGCCGGGTCGGTCGCGTCATCCTCGAACAGGATCTCGACCGGCCGTCCGCCGATGCCGCCCGCCGCATTGATCCGGGCGAGTGCGGCGGTTGCCGTACGTTCATACCAGCGGCCATAGGAGGCGCCGATGCCGGTACGGTGCAACTGGAACCCCAGCCGGATCGGTTCTGCGGTCTGGGCGTTCGTGTAGCGGGGGAAAAAGCCGGTCGCAGCCAGCGCGCCGGTGCCCGCCAGGCCCTGAAGCACGGTGCGGCGGCTGGGGGTCAGGGTCAGTCCTTTGGTCATGTCCGTCTCCTCTCGCTGTTGGGGCGCGGTCCGTTTTTGTGCCGCGCCATCTTGGGATATTCGTTTGTATACATGAAAATCATTATTTTTCAGCCTATTGCGGGTGAAGCCAGTAGCCACAGCCCGAAGCAGGTGTAAAGCACCATCATCAGGATCATCGGCATCTGCGCGGCAGGCGGCACGGGGCGCGCGCGCCCGCATGCGCCAGCGCCAGACCAGGGGCGCGCAGCAGACCCATGGTTGCGCCCCGTCTCCTCATCAGCGCAAACCGTCCTCGCCCTTGACCTGGTGCACCTCAAGCCCGCCCATCCGGCTGTGGACCCGGCCCCCCTTTGACATGGCGAGGACCAGCAGGATCTCATCATCGCGCGGCCCGTCGGGCAGGGAGATGGTCATCGCGTCGAAATGGCTGCGCACGTAGGCGGCGTTGATATGGCCGAGAGGCACGTCGAGTGTGGCACCCATCGCGCCGACCTTCATCGCCGACGGCACGATGGCGCGGCTTTCGCCCAAGAGCGCGCGCATCGCATAGCCCCCCGGCACATGCCAGAGCGCGCCATGTTCGACCTCGCCCTTCGCGCCGACGATCGCGCCCTTGCCGTAACCGTCGATCCCGTCGCGCCCGCCAAGGGCCGCGATCAGCCGCTCCGACATGATCAGGCCAAGGGGTTTCAGATCCTCCATCGCAGGCTGAAGGTCGGCCTCGTAGCGGCCTGCGAACGGGTTCGTGACGAGGGCGAGCACCGCCGCCCGGGCACGGGGGACGGGTGCGTCCGGCCCGCCGTCATGGTGGATTTCCTCGGTCAGGACCGAGAGTTTGCGCAGTCGAAATTCAGCCATGGGCGGCCTCCGTGAACAGGGCGGGTTTTGGGGTTTCGTCCCCTTCGGGGCCGATCCGCCGGGGGCGCCGCCCCCGGACCCCCGGGATATTTGGAAACAGATGAAAGTGGGAAGTGGCGGGCGCGCCGGTCAGGCACCGGACCTCTCCGAGAAGGAACAGCGCCGCGCCGGAGACAAGACCGCGTTTGAGCAGGTTCCCCGTAGTGGCTGCGCCTGCGCCCAGAGCGGCGGCGGTTTCAGAGCAGGTCAGGGGACCGACGGCGGTTGTGACAGGGATCGGGCCGAGGTCGCTGTCGGCCTTGATCTCGCGGGCCGGACGGCGGATGATGGCGGGATGGCCGGGCAGGTCGACGGCGTTGGCGATGATCGTCGCCGCCGCGTCGGCCATGGCGGCGGTGGGGGCCAGCACCGTGACCGCATCGGCGATCCCGCGCGAGAAGGACCGACCACGCCAGCCCGAGGTGGCGATGCCGCGCACCGGGTCGGAATGCCGGATGGTCACCCGGTCGGGCAGACCGGGGCGGGCGGCGATGGCGGTGGTCAGGCTTTGACCTTCCGTCAGATGGAGGGCGATGTCGCCGCCATTGTTCACATAGGCCCTGGTGATGCCGGGCAGGGCGAGGCAGCCGAGGATTTCATCGGCGGCCGCGCCCGCGACCGCCGCCATCGGCGTGATGAAGGTCGGGCGGAAGGGACGGACGGCGCCGGCCATGGCGCGGGCGACCGGGCCGGAAACCGGCAGATCATCGGCCGAGCGCAGGGCCGCAAGCTCTGCCACCAGTTCGTCCAGAAGTGGCGCAAAGCGCGTCCAGGCGCGCGCGTGGGCCGCCTGCACCTGCCCCGCATCCCCCCAGGCCTGCAGGATCAGATCCATCGGCCCGTGATGCAGATGCAGCCGCCCGTCCGGCAGAAGGCGCGCCAGAGCCGTCATGTCCCATCCCCCGGCCAGTGATCGAGCTTTCCGGCCAGCGTATATTCGCCGCCTGTCGCGGCAATATCGTCAAGTGACCGGATCGCCCCTGCATGCCCGCCCAGCGCCACATAGGCAGCGCGCGGCAGAGTGAACTCCAAAGGCGCCACGAGCGCGGGCGTCGGCACATAGCCGAACGCCCCCTTCGGCAGGCGCGTCACATCGACCATGAAGGTGATGCCGCCGCCGGGCCAGACATAACAGGGCGCGCCGCCCGAGGTCAGCCGGGTTTCCCGCCCCTGGACCGACCGGGTCAGCCGGACCGGGTTTTTCGTAACCCCCGCGCGCAGGCTGCCGCCCGCGCCGCCCATGAAAAGAACCGTGCAAAGCGAGGGTTCGCAGTTTTCGTCGATGAGCCGCACCGTCGCTTCCAGCGCTGCCGGCAGCGGTTGGCGCACCGGCTCCAGCGCGTCGTTCAGAACGTAATAGGCATATTCCTCGCCCGTGGTGGAGACCATGAGGAGCGTCAGGCCCGGCCGCGCGCCCTTGACCGGATTCCACGGCCCGATGATTTCCAGCGGGTCGGTCAGGCGGGTGCCGCCCCAGCCGAGGCCGGGTTCGGAGACACGGAAATAACGTCCGGGCGTGGAACGGTGGCCCCTGATCCTGATCCCGGTCTCGGCCCAGCCCAGAACCTTGCCCGCCTGATGTTCCGAGACGACGCCGGTGATGTGATCGTCGACCACCACCACCTCGTCGACGAGGCCCTTCCATTGGACCGCGAACATGCCGATGGTGGCCGATCCGCAGCCGACGCGCATCCTCTGTTCCGGCTTGCCATCGACGACGGGTGCGCGACCTGCCTGCACGATCACCTCCGAGCCTTCGTCGATGGCCAGAGTGACCGCCTCGCCATTGCAGAGCGCCAGCAGGGTCGAACAGGTCACGCGGCCTTCGGACTTGGTGCCGCCGGTCAGGTGGTGGACGCCGCCGAGCGACAGCATCTGGCTGCCATATTCGGCCGTCGTGACATGGCCCACCGGCTCGCCCCCCGCGCGGACGATCGCACCCTCCGGCCCAAGGAAGCGGTCCGTGTCGATCTTCACCTTGACACCACAATAGGAAAAGATCGCCTCGGTCACGACAGTGACCATGTCCGCCCCCTCGACCTGACTCGAGACGATGAAGGGGGCGGGCTTGTAGTCGGGATAGGTGGTGCCCGCGCCGATGCCGGTCACGAACGCATCCGCCGGCCGGATGACCTCTCCGTCCCAGGAGGGTTCGGCGAAGGGGACGACACGCCCGCCTTGCTCCAGAGTTCGCGACAGGATTGTCACGGGATCGCAGCGCACGATCCGCCCCCGGTCATTGGCATAACGGTCGCAAGCCCCGGTCTGGCCCGGTGCAATGTAGCACATCACCGGGCAGGCATCGCAGCGGATCTTTCCGGGGTCTTGCGCCATGGCTGCTACCGATTGTGCTGCGGCGAAGCCGGGGGGCCTTCTGCCCCCCGGCCCCCCCGAGGATGTTTCCGGACGGAAAATGAGAAAGTCATGCGGTTTCCCCCCTGAGGGCGGCCAGAAGCCGATGCGGCAGGACCGGCAGGCACCTGGCCGAAACGCCGGTCGCGTGGCGGATCGCATTCAGGATCGCGGGCGCGGTCGGGATCAACACATGTTCACCCAGGCCCTTGGCCCCGAACGGCCCTTCGGGATGGGGCACCTCGACCAGGATCGACGTGATCGGCGGCACGTCGCCGATGGTCGGGATCAGATAGTCGTGCAGGTTGTCGGTCCGCCCCGGAACATATTCCTCCATCAGCGCCATCCCGATCCCCTGCGCGATGCCGCCCTCGATCTGGCCTTCGGCAAGCGTAGGGTTGATCGCGCGGCCCACGTCATGCGCGGCGGTGATCTTCAGAAGCTTCACCGTGCCGAGCGCCACGTCGACCGCCAGCTCGACCATCTGCGCGCCGAACCCATAGACGGCATAGGGCTTGCCCTGTCCGTCCTCATCGAGCGGGCTGGTCGGCGGGTCGTAGGTTTCCTCGGCCGACAGCACATAACCGCGCGGATCGGGGGGGAGTGCCGAAAGATCGAGCGCCCCGCCGGTGTCGGACAGGACCAGATGGCCCTCGAGGGAGAGCCGCGCGCCTTCGCCCCAGTTGGCCAGACGCAAGATCGCGGCGCGCAGGCTCTGCCCCGCCGCCAGCGCCGCACGACCCGACACATAGGTCTGGCGCGAGGCGGAGGTCTTGCCCGCATCCGGCGTCAGGAACGTATCGGGGCCGATCAGGCGGAAGGCCGCGGCCGGCAGGCCCAGCGCCTCGGCACAGATCTGCGTGATGACCGTATTGGCCCCCTGCCCGATGTCCGTCGCGCCCTGGTGCAGCACCAGCCCCCCCTCGGCAGTCAGCCCGATCCGGATGGTCGAGGGGTTCGGCAGCGAAGTGTTGCCACAGCCATACCAGCAGGACGCGACACCAACCCCGCGCCGCATGACGCCCGCCACGGCATTCGCCTCGGCCGCGTCGGCCAGGGCCCGCTGCCAATGCGGGCGCAGGGCGCTCAGGCATTCGCGGATGCCGGTCCCCTCCATCACCTGCCCGGTCGCGGTCCGGTCGCCGTCGCGCAGCGCGTTGATCAGGCGAAACTCCAGCCGGTCGATCCCCGCCGCGTCGGCCAGCCGGTCGAGCAGGGTCTCCTGCGCGACCGCCGCCTGCGGCACGCCGAAACCGCGGAAGGCCCCGGCCACCGGCCCATGCGTGTGAATCGCGCGCGCCCGCGCCGTGACGTTGGGCATCCGGTAGGGGCCGGTCGCATGAACCGGCACGCGGTTCGCCACCGTCGGCCCCCAGCTGGAATAGGCGCCCGTGTTGAAAATCCCGTCGAAGTCGAGCGCGACAAGTCGCCCGTCGCGGTCGCAACCGATCCGCGCCCGGATCCGCGCCGGATGGCGCTTCGTGGTCGATACCATGCTCTCGGTGCGGCTATAGGTCATCCGCACCGGCCGCCCGGTCTTCAGCGCCGCAAGGCCCAGCAGTGGCTGAACCGAGACGTCGAGCTTCGATCCGAACCCGCCGCCGACCGCCGACGGGATGATCCGCAGCCGTTCGGGCGGCAGGGCGAGGATCGCCGCCGTATCGTCGCGGTCCATCACCGGGGCCTGGGTGCAGGCGCGGATGACCAGGACATCGCCCTCCATCCAGGCCGACCCGGCCTCCGGCTCGATATAGGCATGTTCGACGAAGGCGGTCTCGATCTCCGTCCCGGCGACATGCGCGGCGCCCGCCAGCCCGGCGGCGGCGTCACCCGTGCGCACGAACCCCTGGGTCAGCTGGTTGCCGGGTCGGTTGGCGTGCAACAACACGTCCGCCGCCATTGCTTCGAAAGGATCGGTCAGGGCGGGCAGGCCCCGCCAGTGAACGGGAAACCCTGTCAGATCGGGATCGCGCCCGTCATCCTCGAAGGCGACGAGTGCCACCGCCTCGCCGCGAAAGCGGGTTTCGCCCTCCGCCAGCGCCGGCTGGTCGGCAAAGGCCGGGATCACGCCAAAGGCATTGCGGCCCGGAATGTCGGCCGCCGTGAAGATTGCAGCGACGCCCGGCGTCGCGGCCTGCCACCCGGCCAGATCGCCGAACCGGAACCGGGCACGGGCATGCGGCGCGCGCACCGCCTTCAGGATCAGCCCGCCGGGCCGCCACCGGTCGGCGCCGAACAGATCACGCCCCTCGACCTTCGACGCGCCATCGACCCGCGCCATCCGCTGGCCGACCGCACCGGATACAGGTGCCGTTGCCGTCCCCGAACCGTCGACCACCGCCGCAATGATCTTTCGATAGCCGGTGCAGCGGCAGAGGACACCGCCCAGCGCCTCCTCCGCCTGCGTCTCGGTTGGCTCGGGCACCTCGGCGAGAAGGGCGGCGGCGGCCATCAGCATACCCGGCGTGCAGATGCCGCACTGCGCCGCACCGTGGCGCAGGAAACTGGCACGCAGCCGGTCAAGGATCGGACTTTCGCCCTCCACCGTCGTCACCACACGCCCCGCGACCTGTGCGGCAGGGGTCAGACAGGCGCAGACGACCTGATCGTCCACGAGCACCGTGCAGGCCCCGCAATCGCCCGCATCGCAACCGACCTTGGTGCCGGTCAGCCCACAATCCTCGCGCAGCACCTCGGAAAAACGCCGCGCTTCAGGCGCATTCACCTGCCGCACCTCGCCGTTCAGGGTGAACCGCAACTCAGCCATGCGCGCCCCCGCCCAAATCACCGACCGCGCGCCGGATCAGCTCGGCCGCTGCGCCCGCGCGGTAGGCGGCCGTCGCCCTGATGTCGTCCAGGGGCGCCAGTGCCGCCGCCACGATCCCGTCCGTGACATGCGTCGCAGCGCCCTGAAGCGGCTGGTCGCGCAGCGCCGCTTCCACCTCAACCAGCCGTCGCGCCACCGCCGAACAGGCGCCGACCGCGACGAAAGCTTCGGCGATCCGCGCCTCCCGCTCCACGATCCTGAGCGCGACCGACGCGATGGAGATGACCAGGTACTTGCGCGCCCCCAGCTTGCGAAAGACCGACCGCCCGCTCAGCGCCGGGCGCGGGATGACAATCGCCGTCACCAGCTCCTCAGGCTTCAGTGCCGTCCGGCGCGGCCCGGTGATGAAGTCGGCCAAAGGCAGGATGCGCCGCCCCGCCGCGCTGGTCATCTCCACCCCCGCGCCGAGGATCAGCAGGGGCGGCACGCCGTCGGCGGCGGGCGAGGCGTTGCAGAGATTGCCGCCGATGGTGCCCGCATTCTGGATCTGCCGTCCGCCGACCTCGCGCGCGGCCTGTTGCAGGCCGGCAAGCGCCGGCGGCAAGGCCGCCGCCGCGATGGCCGCCCAGGTGGCGCAGGCCCCGATGCGCAGGCCGCGCGGGCCCAGTTCGATCTGGCGCAGCGCTTCGATCGCGGTCAGGTCGAGAATGTCACCCGACAGCGTGCGGCCCTGGGTGGCGGGGTAAAGGTCCGTCCCGCCCGCCAAAAGCCGGAAGGGGCGCGCGCCCAACTGGTCAAGCGCATGGGCCAGGCTTGCCGGACGTTCGTAAAGACCCGTCGCTGTCACCCGATCCGACCCTCCCATGGCCGAAAAGATCGTATGTATGCAAATTACTTTGCGCCCGGTTTGCGGATTCTGTCAACGCCCGGGACAAAGCGTCGCTTGCATGGACGCACCCCAAGCGGTATCGCGAACGGGTGAGAAAAACCAGCGCCCTCTATGTCCTAGACGACCAGATCGGTTTCGTGCTGCGCCGCGTGACCCAGCGCCACATCGGCATATTCACCGGCGCGATCGGCGAAGTCACCACCACCCAGTTTGCCGCGCTGGCCAAGCTGGCCGAGCTTGGCCCCCTGTCGCAGAACCATCTGGGTCGCGAAACGGCAATGGATGCCGCGACCATCAAGGGCGTCGTCGACCGGCTGCGCCGCGAAGGTCTGGTCGCGACGACCGATGACCCGGACGACCGCCGCCGCCTGACGGTAGCACTGAGCGCCAGGGGCGCGGCGCTTTTCACCCGCCTCGCCCCCGTCGCCCTCGACATTTCCGCCGAAACCCTCGCCCCCCTCGACGCGGCCGAACGGGACCAGCTTTTGTCCCTGTTGGCGCGCCTGACCTGACGCATGCCGCAGAATCCGGATGACGCCCGGGCGAAGCCCGCTTAAGATTTTCCCGTCCGGGTCTGGTATTCGCCGCGCCCTGCCCGATATTGTAAACATGATTAACATCAGGAGACGCCGATGGCCGATTTCGCAGCCCAGATCCTTGAAAGCCAGAAACAGGTGACCGAAGCCCAGGCGAAGATCTCTGCGGTGACGGCGAAGATCGACGCCGTGAAGGCCGGTCAGGGCATCGACATCGAGACCGCCACGCTGGACGCGGTGAACAAGCATGTCGACGTGATGAACGCCAATATCGCCGAACTGATCATGGGGCTCGATGATGTGACGGCGGGCTTTTCCAAGGATTTCGACGAGATGCGCTCGAAAACCGGCTGGGAAAGTTTCGTCGGCATCTTTTCCGACGCCAAGTCCGAATCGCTGCGCCAGGAGCGGCTGCGCACCGCGAGCGTCGATGAAAAGCTGCAGGATCTGATTGCCAAGTCCGACACGATCGTGAAGCTTCTGGAAAACCAGTTGGCGACGCTGAACGACCACAAGGCGCGGGTGGAAAAGAACCTGACCGAAACGCTGACCGACCGGGTGACGACGGTGGGCGAGCTGGAATCGGTCCGCGCGACGATTCTGGCGATGGACCCGAAGATCATCGAACTGGAGAACAAGATCTCCGTCGAACGGGACGCGGCAGCGCGGACGAAACTGGAAAGCGATCTGGCGGAACTGAACAAGCAGTATAACGCGCTGGTGCAGGACGAGCAGGTCAAGCTCGCGAAATCCCAGACGCTGGAACGCTATATCGAAACCGGCAAGACCTGGGTGGACTCTCTACAAAATCAGGCCGCCACCCAGATGGTGCTGATCAACAAGCTGCAGACCGACACCAAGCAGCGCGTGGTCCTCTATGACGCTTTGACTAAATCGCTGAAGACCGCCCAGCAGCAGGACGTGGCCCACCGGATCAACGAAATCGGGGTCGAGACGGACAAGGAAGCGCAGGCGGCGATGGCCGCCATCGGCGTCGCCACCAACGACCGGATGGCTGACATGATGGAACGGCACGAGGCCGACATGATCTTTGCCAAGAAGGTGCTGGAGGAAAAGGCCAAGGCCGACGAACGCTTCGCCCGGCGCTTCCAGGCGATTGTCGAGAAGCATGACAAGAACCTGTATGGCGGGTGATCCGTGCCCGACCTTGACCTGACGACCGACCACAAGGCCCTGACCGAGGATCAGGCGGCGCGGCGCTATTTCCGCAAGTTCGGGCGGATCACCGAGCTTCTGACCGGCGTTGCCGGGGCGATGGCCAAGGATGGCGGCATCAGCCCCCTCGATGCCGAGGTTCTCTCTGGCTATGTCGCCGCCATCGCCTCGACCTTCCGGGCGCTCAGCATGAAATACCTGATCGCCGGGCGGCTCAGGACCGGGGCGCGGCATCTGACCATCGACTTCCACGAAAGCGGCTTTCCGGTCTTTCAGGAAATCGTGACGCTGGCGAACGATGCCGCCCAGACCGCCCAGCATCTGGCGACCCTGCCCGCCGTGGCGGCGCTGAAGGACGAGATGGTCAAGATCATCCTGACTGAGCGCCGCGCGCCGGTCGAACTGCAATATGCCCTGTCCCAGCGGCTTTATTTCGAACGGCTGGCCAAGGGGGGCCTGTTCTTCGCGCAGATGCATCCCCAGGCGCGCTGGCTGGAAGATCTGCCGAACGGGCGGCGCAAGTTTCTGGTGCATTGGGCGGTCTATGACAGCCAGATGAACATGCCCGTCGTCTATCTTCTGGACTGCGAGGACAGCGCGCGCACGGCCCTGCCGAAAGACAGCGCCCGCTGGCCCGCGGTTCAGGCGCACCTGCTGGCCCAGTCGGTCGGCGGGCTGAAACTTCTGACCATCGCCAAGGGCTTCGACAAGGATTTCGAAACGCTGCACCCCAAGCGCCTCAGGCGCCTGTTCCTTGGGCCAATGTATTCGCAGGCCTATACGTTGCAGAGCGGCCCGATCCGCGACGTGCTGACGGATGCCCGCGCCGGCGAGGGCGAGGATTGGGCGCTGGCCTGGACATCCGAGGAATTGGTCAGCGAACGCGCCGAGGTCGAGAAGGGCTGGTTTTCAGAGATCGAGAACCAGGTCTTCAAACTCGATCCGCTGGCCGGGGGGGCCGAGACGGGGGCAACCTCCGCGATCCGCAGCCTGATCCTGCCCGAGCGGGTCTTTCAGGCGCTGGCCGAGAAGGACCCCGAAGGCTTCCGCAAGGTCCGCAAATACGTGGTGGGCAAGGACGGCCGGGTGGCGATGCAGAATTGAAGCGCGGGGGGCGCTGCCCCCCGAAGCCCCCCGGGATATTTGGGCCAGAATGAAGAGGATGAAGGCATGGGTGCGCCGCGTGACGAGATGGAACTGAGGGAGGAAGCGGTTCGCGCCCATTATGCGGCGGCGTCCGGGATGCTTCAGGGCTTCGATCACGCGCCGCGTCTGGGCAAGGCACGCGAGGCGGAGCCGGCGGCGGAACGCTCCCCGGGCATCGGCGCGCGCCCGCGCTTCCGCTCGACCACGCCGGGGCTGATCACGCAAGCCGCCGCCCGGCCGGCGGGCGTGCGGCTGATCGACCGGGTGGAGGCGGTGGGCGGCGATGATCCGATCATCGCCCCACAGGAAGCCGTGGTATTGCAGGCCATGCGCCGGGCGCTGGCGATATCTCTGGCGGTCGGCGAAGGCTTTTCCGCCGATACCGGACTGGTTGAACTGAAGAAGGCCAATCTGGAAGCGCGCCTGCCCGCGACCAGGGCCGCCGAATTTTCCGAACTTCTGGGTGCCGAGTCGCTGGCCGTTCTCTTCACCTTCGCCAGCGCCACCGCCTTTCTTCTTGCCCCGCAGGCCACCGAACAGACGGTCGAGATCGGCGAGATCGAGGAGGTTCTGACCGACAACGCGCTGCTCGCGATCCATGGCGCGCTTTGGGAACTGGATCAGGACATCGGGCTTTTCGCGACGGACGAGCCCAGACTGGTGGCCACCGTCCTCGCCTTTGCCGAGGCGCTGATGGCGAAGGTCAAGGCCCGCGCCGAAGGGGCGCCACGGCTGGAAGGGTTCCGGGCGCGGAATTACCGGGTGAAGGCCGACGATTTCCCGATTGCGGGGTTCGAGGCGGCGCGCAAGGCGCGCGGCACCGCCCTGACCATGGCCTTCAAGAAGCCCGAGGAGGTGATCGGCAACCATATCGCCAAGTACCAGGCGATGCGGCTTTCGAAGATGCTGATGGCCTATGATTTCGAGCGCCGCCTCAATCCGTTCGCGGAACTGGGCGGCTTCATCTTCACCTTCATGGGCGATGGCAAGCCCGGCACCGGCAAGACGACGCTGATCCAGATGATGGCCGGACTGATCGACGGATACTGCAAGATCGCGGGATATCCGTTCCGCTACCAGAACCTCTCGATCGACAATGTCGACAGCTACCAGGGCAAGTCGGGGCAGAATGCGAAAGCCTTCATCACCAGCGTCATGGACCCCGCGGTGATCGGCTTCGGCACCATCGACGACATCGACCAGGTGGCGGGCAAGCGCGGCGAGCGCGGGTCTTCGGCGGGCCAGCAGGAAATCACCGCCGTGCTGATGGAGGCGTTCGCGGGCGCCAACACCGTGGTGCGCGGCAATGCGACCTTCGGCATGTTCTCGAACTACCCCGAGATGGTCGATGACGCGCTGCGCCAGCGGGCGGGCGCGCGATTTCTGGTCGATGGCCCGCAAAGCCGGGAGGATTACATCGACATCCTCGCGCTGCTTCTGGGCAAGAACCACGCGATCCCGGTGGGAGAGCATGACCTGTACGCGGGGCAGGAGATCAGGAAGGCAGTGGCGGCGAGTTTCGAAGGCCACGGCCAGCCGCATGAGGACGGGCTGAAAGTGGTCTGGGCGGCGGTGGCCGGAAAGATCGGGCCGCTGGATACGCTGGCGAAGCTCGGCAGTTACCTGAAGGCGATACAGGAGGCCGACGCGCGGTTTACCGGCCGCGCGGTCAAGAACATCACCGACGCAATCAAGGTCAGGGCAATGGATTTCGAACTGCCGGACGAGTGGATGGAAAAGCCCGAGATTTTCCTCTTCAAGGACTACGAGACGAAGAAGGCGATGATTTCCGACCTGCGCACCCCGATCACGGTCGAGATGGTGGTGCAGGAGATCAACCGCTATGCGGATTCGGAGTTCCGCTATGCCGACAAGTCGGACGAGGCGGCGATCGAGGGCGCGGTCAGGGACATGCGGCGGATGGAAGAGGCGAAGAGAAGGTATCTGGAGGGGAAGGAGTGATGCTCAATTACTTCAGAAAGACGCCCACAAAATCTGCGGTAGCGGCCGACCTCGAAGAAACCCTACTCAAAACATTTGGGCGTCTTGTAGACGCGAGCGCTCTGCCTGATTCATTGCCAAGACGATTTAGTGTGATCGCAGCGCTGGCCGCATGTTCGGGAGCGATACGAGAAGCCTACCCGAATTTACTCTCTAACGAAGACAACATCACCACCGCGCTGTTGGACGCGAATGTCAGATTTCTGCAAGATGAGGCCGATGCTCTTGCTGATGCGTTACATGATATCGTGCGGGACTGCCCCAACGATAGGGACGAGCAGACATCTTCTGTTCTTTGGATGCTATCCCCAAGTCTAGGTCGACAAGCCAGAGATGTAATTAGATCCAAATGAACCGCCTCATCACCCTCGGCCTGATGTTCGGCAACCTTGTCCCCGTCGACAGCCCCGCGCTGGTCGAACGCTACAACCGCGCGCTGAAACACCTCACCGGCAAGCAGACGAAGCTCACCGACTTCCACATCGACCTCTCCGGCTATTCCCCGGAAGTGGGCGATGAGCTGAAGGACCAACTCTACCTCAACCCCAACGGCATGAACCGCCAGTTCATCCTCCTGACCACCGCGCAAAAGGAAGCACCGCTTCTGGGCGCGAAATTCTCGACCTCCCGCACCATCCTCACCCGCTTCATCGAGGAAAACGAAGCCCAGCTTTTCGCCCTGACCGCGCGCGACGCGGTGACGGGCGAACTTGAAAACACCGTCTTCAAACTGACCGCGCCCGCGCAACTGATGGAGATGCGGCAGGTCCGGGTCAGCGCCGACACCGCCGGGCAGGTGGTGAAAAGCACCGAGAAGATGGAAAGGCTGATCGCCCGCTTCCGCACCGAGGAAGACGCCTGGTGCGATGATGCGCTGATTGCCGAGATGACGGAACTGGCCAAGACCACCGGCGACATCACCCGCAACCCGGTCACGCTCAGGGAACAGACCTTCGAGCAGGGGAATTTCTGGACCGCGCATTTCGGCGGCGTCTATCTGTTCCCCAGGGCCCGCTACCCCGCCGCCATCTCCGTCGGCCCCAAGGAGGTGCTGGGGCGCATTCCCATCGACTATGTCTTCGACCTTGGCGACCGCAACCAGGTCGCCAAATTCCTCGACATCAATGAACTGGCTGAACCCATCGTCCATACCCGGGGCACTGATGCTGCGGCGATCCTCCGGCAGAAGATGGACTTCATCCTTGTCGATTTCGCCGCCAAGGCGGGCGTCAGCCCCGGCACCGGGACACGGCGCGAACTGCGCGCCATCGCCAGCACGCTCGCCGCCGACCTGCCGCCGGAATTCCACGGCCTCGCCGCCATGCTCCGCTGGGCGGAGGCGGGCGGCCCCTGGCCGCGCCTCACCTCCGAACACCCGGCCTATTTCTACACGCTGCGCGCCGCCAAGGGGCCGGACCGCGATCTGGTCAACATGCTTCTGGCGGAACTTGCACCCCTCGACATCCGCCAGACCTTCATCTGCCACAAGGAACTCTTTTACCGTCTCTATGCCGGCTGGTCAGAGGCGAAGAAAGACTATGTGGCGGATTTCCTCGCCTCCGAGTATCAGATGGACAGGGTCGGCACCCGCGAGGCCATCTTCGGGCCGGAGCCGGACATGTTGGGCCGCGCGCCCGATCTGATCGAACAGGCCGGCCCCTGGGGTGCCGTCCGCAAGGAGCGCCGATGATCGCCTTCGCCCGCCTGATGATCTTCGCCTTCGTCGGCCTCAGCATCATCTACATTGTAGTCTCGATCTATTCCCGCTCCGTCCGGCGCGAGAAGCTGGAAAAGCGCTGGGACGCGGAACCGCATGAGGGCGAGGGCGAGACCGAACGCACCGCCTTCATCGCAGACGGCATGCGGGCCTATGAGCACGGGCTGAAAAAGCGGCTGATCTGGCTGATCTATGTCATTCCGATGATCACCTTCGCGGTGATCATCTATCTCGTGAACTGGGAATAGGGGGCATCATGTCGGGCTATCTCATCTGGGGGATTCTCGCCCTCGTCGTCGCGGGCGCGCTCTACCTCCATTTCCGCTATCCGCCGGGCAGCAGCGGGCGCACACGGCTGAAATGGGGCTTTCGCCTCGTGATCCTTCTCGGCGTGGGGGCGTTCCTGCATTACACCATGCCCCAGCGTGACATTGTCAGGATCACCAATACCTACAACCGCCTGACCACCATCGGCGAAAACTGGATCTTCTACGCTTCACCCGATGTCGGAACCGCCGAGGGGGGCGAGACCCGCGACATCCGCTTCATCGAGGCGATTCTCGCCAACGGCAAGGTCAGCGTCTACCGCAACGAGGATACCGGCTGGGTCTGGCCACCCTATTTCAAATATGACAGTTCGAACCTTCAGGCCGAAGCGTCAAACCTGAAATCCTCCAAGGAAGCCCCGCAGTGGGTGGTCATCACCCACTACGGCTGGCGCGCACCCTGGCTGTCGATCTACCCGAACGCCGTCAAGGTAAAGGCCGTCGACGGCCCTGACGTGACGATCATTCCCTGGGTCAACATCATCATCCTGACGTTCCTGGCCCTCGTGCTGCTGATGATCCGGCGCATGTGGCTCCAGTTCCGCGAGCGGACCATCGACCCGGTGGTGGCCAACGCGGGCGACGCGCTCGACGATCTCGACGCGCGCGCCGACGCCGCGCGCGCCGAAGTGCGCGGCACCTGGGGCCGGTTCAGGGCCTGGCTCGGAACCTGGCAGAAGAAACCCTGATCCCTCTGACTGGCCCCCGCTTCTTCTTTGCCCAACTACTCCCGCCGGCGGCACCCGAGCCGCCGCGCCTGATGGCGCGGCGGCGAGACAAAGACCTGACCGCGCGGCCCCGCGCATCTCCGCCGGACATCTCAAAGATCGCGGAAATAGGGGTCAATGCGCCAGTAGGCCGCGAAATCTCCCGCCGTGCCGCGCGGCAGGCCGATCGCTTCCATCGCGTAAAGATCAACCCCCAGAAGCGCCGCCAGACGCCAGGCATGGTCGGAGGCCTCGCGCGACGGGCTGCCGGGCGCGAACATGCCTTCGATCTCGCTCGCCGCCGTCACCAGCGTCAGGATCAGTTCGCCCGCCGGGG
>CAZRKU010000005.1:0-20835 GCA_964600685.1 uncultured Frigidibacter sp.
GCCGCATCTCCGACCTCCCGGTGGACTTCTCCACCGAAACCAAGGCCCCCTTCATGCGCGGGCCGCGTGACACCGGGAAAGGCGGTGGATTCCTCGGCCACGGTCAGGATGCCGGGCTGGGCGCCGTAACTCAGCCGGTTCATGTCCTGCAGGAAGCGGATCGCCTCGTAATTCTCGCGCCCGCCGTCCTTGTTCGGCACCCATTCGCCCGCGGCCCGCGAATAGTCGCGATAGAGCATGGAGGCGACCGCGTCCACGCGCAGCCCGTCGAGATGGAACTCTTCCAGCCAATACAAAGCATTGGCGGTCAGGTAGTTCAGGACTTCCGCCCGCCCGTAGTTGTAGATCAGCGTGTTCCAGTCCTGATGGAAGCCTTCCTTCGGATCCTGATGTTCGTAAAGCGCGGTCCCGTCGAACCGGCCAAGCCCGTGCGCATCGGTGGGGAAATGGCCCGGCACCCAGTCGAGGATCACCCCGATCCCGGCCTGATGGGCCTGATCGACGAAAAAGGCGAAGTCCTCGGGCGTGCCGTGGCGCACGGTCGGCGCGAAAAGCCCGATCGGCTGATAGCCCCATGACCCGTCGAAGGGAAATTCGGTGATCGGCAGGAGTTCCAGATGGGTGAAGCCCAGGTCGCGCACATAGGGAACGAGCCGCCCGGCCAGCTCGCGGTAGCTCAGCATCCGGCCATCCTCGTGGCGCTGCCAGCTGCCCAGATGCACCTCGTAGATCGAGAGGGCGGCATCGGTGGCGTGGCGCGCCGCCCGGCCTGCCATCCAGTCCTGATCCTGCCAGTCATGGCGACCGATGGCGCGCACCACCGATCCCGTCGCCGGCGGATGTTCCGCGCCGAAGCCCACCGGATCGGCCTTCAGCGGCTGAAGCCCCTGCTCTGTCAGGATTTCATATTTGTAGACCGCCCCCTCGCCCACGCCCGGCAGGAAAATCTCCCATACGCCGGTCGGCCCACGGCGGCGCATCATCGCGCGGCGTCCGTCCCAGCCGTTGAAGTCGCCCACGACCGATACGCGCAGCGCATTCGGCGCCCAGACCGCGAAATGGGTGCCAGACATCCCGTCACGTTCGCCAAGATGCGCGCCGAGCGCGTCCCACAGCCTGCGGTGGCTGCCTTCGCCCAACAGATATTCGTCGATCTCTCCGAGCACCGGCCCGAACCGATAGGGGTCATCCCAGGACCAGCGGTGGCCCAGCCCGTCTTCCGCTTCCAGCCGGTAGTCATCGGTGGCGCAGGGCCCGTCGAACAGGTCGGGTGCCTCGGGGTGCTGCTCCAGCGGGTGACGGCCCTTTGTCGTCACCGCCCGGACCTGCGCCGCGCCGGGCACCAGCGCCCGCACCCGTCCGGCATGTGGCCCGAGAATCGCAAAGGGATCAGCGTGGCGTCCAAGGGCAAGGGCGCGGGCTTCCTCCGCCCCGATCAGTCCCGTCGTCTTGACCTTCCTCGCCACCTTATCCCCCTAAAGTGCAGATGAGACGCCCCAGATATCCTTCATATAGCCACGGATCGCGCGGTCAGACGAGAAGAACCCCATGCGCGCCACGTTCAGGACGGCCATCCTGTCCCAGCGGTCCGGCTCTTCGGTCCAGACCCGGGCAACATCGTTCTGCGCGACCTCATAGGCGGCAAAGTCCGACGCCACGAGGAAGTGGTCATGGTTCCACACCCGGTCCACCAGCCCGTGATAGCGGTCGGGCTGGGTCGGACTGAACCGCCCTTCGGCGAGCATCTGCAGGACATCGCGCAGGTTCTGGCTCGCTTCGATCGCATGGCGGGCGTGCAGGACGTTCTTGCGCCGCTCCACCACCTCCTCCGCCGTCAGGCCAAAGAGGAAGAAGTTCTCCGCCCCCACCTGCTCGCGGATTTCGACATTCGCGCCGTCGAGCGTGCCGATGGTCAGGGCGCCGTTCAGCGCGAACTTCATGTTGCCGGTGCCCGACGCTTCCATGCCCGCCGTCGAGATCTGTTCGGACAGGTCCGCCGCCGGGATCAGCCGTTCGGCCATCGAGACATTGTAGTTCGCCGGATAGACGACCCGCAGCAGGCCGCGCACTTCAGGGTCATTATTAACGACGGTCGCCACATCATTGATCAGATGGACGATTTCCTTGGCGACCGCGTAACCCGGCGCGGATTTGCCGGCGAAGATCTTCACGCGCGGGGCAAAGGCGCGGTCGGGGTTCCGGCGGATCTGATGCCAGAGCGCGACCGTTTGCAGCACATTCAGAAGCTGGCGCTTGTATTCGTGCATGCGCTTGACCTGCACGTCGAAAATCGCGCCGGGGTCGAGCGTGATGCCGCAGCTCTGGCCCAGCCAGTTCGCCACAGCGACCTTGTTGGCCCGTTTGACGGCGCGGAATTCGGCGCGGAAGGCGGGATCGTCGGCCGCGGGTTCGAGCGCCCGAAGCCGGTCGAGGTCCGCCTCCCACCCGGTGCCGATCCGGCGCGTGATCAGTGCCGACAGGCCTGGGTTCGCCAGCTTCAGCCAGCGGCGCGGCGTGACGCCGTTGGTCTGGTTGACGATCCGGTCGGGGTGCAGGGCGCTCAGTTCGGGAAACAGCGTCCTTTTCACCAGGTCGGTGTGCAGCGCCGCGACCCCGTTGACCCTGTGCGACATGACGAAGGCCAGGTTGCCCATCTGCACTTCGTTGCCGCTGACGAGCGCGCTGGCCGTCGACCGTGTGGGATGGGCCGATGAATGCCAGGCGTCAATCTCTTCGATGATCTGCATGTGGCGCGGCAGCACATTGCCCATCAGCCAGGTCGACCAGCGCTCCAGCGCCTCGGGCAGCAGCGTGTGGTTGGTGTAGCCGAGTGTCGCCAGCGCGATGGGCGCGGCCTGATCGAACGGCAGGCCATGCTCATCGACCAGCATGCGGATCAGCTCCGGCCCGGCGATCGCCGGGTGGGTGTCGTTCATCTGGATCGCGACCCGGCTGGGCAACGCCGACAGATCGGAGTGGTTGTTCAGGAACCGCCGCATGATGTCCTGAAGTGCTGCCGAGGTCAGGAAATATTCCTGCTTCAGCCGCAGCTCCTTGCCCGCCATCGTGGTATCATCCGGGTAAAGCACGCGGCTCAGCGTGCGCGCCAGCGCCTCGGGTTCGGCGGCGGCAGCGAAATCACCGCGGTTGAAGCGCGCCAGATCGAACAGCGTCGTGGGTTTCGCCCCCCAGAGGCGCAGAGTATTGGCCCAACGCCCCTGCCAGCCCACCACCGGCATGTCATGGGCCGACGCGATGACCGTTTCCGACGGCGCCCAGCGCTTGCGACCGCCCTCGGTCACGACCTCGCCCTTGAAGCCCACGGTATAGGCGGCCTCGGGCCGATCGAATTCCCAGGGATTGCGGGTGGTCAGCCAGTCCTCGGCGGCTTCGACCTGCTGGCCCGCCTCGAACCGCTGGCGGAACAGGCCGTGTTCATAGCGAATGCCGTAGCCATAGGCCGGGCACCCGATCGTGGACATGCTTTCGATGTAGCAGGCCGCCAGCCGCCCCAGCCCGCCGTTGCCCAGTGCCGCGTCCGGCTCCTCGGAAGCAATGTCGTCGAGCGACAGGCCCATCTCGCCCGCCACCGCCGACAGATCGTCCCACAGGCCGATGTTGATCGCCGCGTCCTTCAGGATGCGCCCGATCAGGAATTCCATCGACAGGTAATAGACCCGCTTGCGGTCTTCGGCCCAGGTGCGCCGGGTCGCGGCAAACCACGGCTCCACGATCCGGTCACGCAGCGTGAAAGAGATCGCCATGCGCCAGTCGTAGGCCGAGGCATGATCGGGATCCTTGCCTAGCGTGAAGGTCAGGTGGCGCAGAATATCGCCGCGCAAAGTGGCACGCGTGGTGGCGTGACTGTCCTGTTTCTGCATCATGCTGATCAACGCTCGTCCGGCAGAGTTTCCCTCTCTGTCTGACTTGCGCAGAAAACCCGCCGGGTCAAGCTTTTCAAAGCGCTTTGGGGTCAATCGTGCACAGAATCCGTTATCGCTAACAGATTTGAGGGGGCAGAGATTGCACCGAAGCCGCAGCCACCATGCCGCCGGACCTAGCTAGCCAAGCGCGTAACCCGCGCCACGGACCGTGCGCAGCGGATCTTCGCCGCCATGCGCGCAAAGCGCCTTGCGCAGCCGCCCGACATGGACGTCCACCGTCCTCGTGTCGACGTAGATGTCGCGTCCCCAGACCCGGTCCAGAAGCTGCTCGCGGCTCCAGACCCGGCCGGGCTTTTCCAGAAACGTGGTCAGCAGCCGGAATTCCGTCGGCCCCAGCTTCAGCAGCAGCCCGCCCCGATGCACCCGGTGGGTGGTCGCGTCCAGAACGATGTCGTCAAATTCCAGAACCTCGCCCTGGCTTGCCGGCCGGGTGCGGCGCAACTGGGTGCGCACCCGCGCCATCAGTTCGGCCACGGAATAGGGTTTGACCACATAGTCATCCGCGCCGGTCTCCAGCCCGCGCACCAGGTCGACCTCCTCCGACCGGGCCGAAAGCATGATGATCGGCACGCCCCTGGTCTCGGCCCTCGACTTCAGCCGCCGGCAGACCTCGATCCCCGAGACGTTGGGCAACATCCAGTCCAAGACGATCAGATCGGGCGTTTCCTCGGCGACCATCAGAAGCGCCTCTTCGCCATTGTCGGCCTGTGCCACGCGGAAGCCCTGCGCTTCGAGGTTATAGGCCAGGACCTCGCGCTGCGCGGGTTCATCCTCGACCACCAGCACCGATGGGGTGGAGTGGTTCATCGTCAGTGCCCTTTGCCAACCGCCAGATCGGCGACATTTTCGGCCTTGGGCCGCGGATCGTCGGGCAACTCGCCGGTGATCAGATAGACCACCTGCTCGGCAATGGCCGTCGCATGATCGCCCATCCGTTCGGTGTTCTTGGCGATGAAATGCAGATGCATGCAGGCGGTGATGTTGCGCGGGTCTTCCATCATGTGGGTCAGAAACTCGCGGAAGAGCGCGTTATACATTTGGTCGATTTCGCGGTCGCGGGCGCGGACATCCTGCGCGAGGTCAAGATGACGGCCCGCATAGGCATCAAGCGCGTCCGACAGCAGGTCCGTCACCGCCTTGGCCATCCGCCGCAGGGATGCGCCGGAGCCGGCGACCGTGCCCTGGGGACCGAGCTGGGCCAGCGCCTGGGTGCGCTTGGCCATGTTCTTGGCATAGTCGCCCACCCGCTCGAGGCTGGTGGCGATCTTCATCACCGACAGGACCAGCCGCAGGTCGGAGGCGGTGGGTGCCCTCAGCGCGATCACCCGCGCGGCTTCCTCGTTGATCTTCAGTTCCAGCGCGTCGATGGCCTTGTCATTCTGGCGGACCTGCTCGGCCAGTTCCTCGTTGCGGCCTTCCAGCGCGCGGGCGGCCTCGAGGATCGCGGTTTCGACCATGCCGCCCATCTTCATCACCAGCGCCTGGATCGCCTCCAGATCGCGGTCGAAGGCGCGGGCAATATGCTGTTCTGACATTCGGTCCTCCTCAGCCGATCCGGCCGGTGATGTAGCTTTCGGTGCGCGGGTCGCGCGGATTGGTGAAGATCTGCGTCGTCTCACCGTATTCGACAAGGTTGCCCAGATGGAAGAAGGCGGTGCGCTGACTGACCCGCGCGGCCTGTTGCATCGAGTGGGTGACGATCACCACCGAGAAATTCTCGCGCAGTTCGTCAATCAGCTCCTCGACCTGCGCCGTCGCGATCGGATCAAGCGCCGAACAGGGCTCGTCCATCAGCAAGACCTCGGGGCTGGTCGCGATGGCGCGCGCGATGCACAGGCGCTGCTGCTGGCCACCCGACAGGCCGGTGCCCGGCGACAGCAGCCGGTCCTTGACCTCGTTCCAGAGAGCGGCCTTGCGCAGGCAGGCTTCAACGACTTCATCGAGTTCCGCCTTGTTGCGGACCAGACCGTGAATTTTCGGCCCGTAGGCCACGTTGTCGTAGATCGACTTCGGGAAGGGGTTCGGCTTCTGGAACACCATGCCGACCTTGGCGCGCAGCTGCACCGGATCGACACGGGGGTCGTAGATATCCTCGCCTTCCAGCGTGATCGTGCCTTCGACGCGGCAGGTGGCGATCGTGTCGTTCATCCGGTTCAGGCAGCGCAGGAAAGTGGACTTGCCACAACCCGACGGGCCGATGAAGGCCGTTACCGTCTTGTCGAGGATATCGACATCGACATCCTTGATCGCATGGTTGGTGCCGTAGAACACCTGCGCCTTGCGGGCTTCGATCTTGACCGTTTTCGCGTCCACGGCTTGCTCCGTTCTGAGATCTTTCATGGCTCCACCTTACCAGCGTCGCTCGAATTTGCGGCGCAGATAGATCGCGACCGCGTTCATGATGATGAGGAAGACAAGAAGCGCGATGATCGCCCCCGAGGCCCGTTCGACAAAGCCCGGGTCGCCACGCTGCGTCCAGTTATAGACCTGCACCGGCAGGGCGGCGGCCGGATCAGAGAGGCCACCGGGAAAGTCGCGCACGAAGGCCACCATGCCGATCAGAAGAAGCGGCGCGGTTTCGCCCAGGGCCTGCGCCAGCCCGATGATCATGCCGGTCAGGATGCCGGGCATGGCGAGCGGCAGGACGTGGTGGAACACGGTCTGCAGGCCCGAGGCCCCTACCCCCAGCGCCGCATCGCGGATCGAGGGTGGCACCGCCTTCAGGGCCGCGCGCGTCGGGATGATGATGCGCGGCAGCGTCATCAGCGTCAGGACGAGGCCGCCGACGATCGGTGTCGATTGCGGCAGGCCCGCGAAGTTGATGAAGATCGCGAGGCCGAGGATCCCGTAGACGATCGACGGCACGGCGGCGAGGTTGGAAATGTTCACCTCGATCAGGTCGGTCCAGCGGTTCTTCGGCGCGAATTCCTCAAGATAGACCGAAGCCGCAACCCCGATCGGCAGGGACAGCACCAGCACCACCGCCATCATCATCATCGACCCGAGGATCGCGACACCCAGCCCGGCGGCCTCCGGCCGTTTGTCGGACGCATCGGGCATGGTGAAGAAGCCGCTGTTGAACCGCGTCTCCAGAAGGCCCGCGTCCTTCAGCCGTTCGGCAAGCTGAAGCTGCTCGGGCGAGGTGTTCTTGTCCTTCGCGGCATTTTCCAGCGTCACGCGGCCTTTGAAGTACCCGTCGATCCGGCCGTTCGCCAGGGCGCGGAAGGTGATCGTCTGGCCGATCTGCGCCGGGTCGGCCAGGACCTGATCGCGCAGGGTTGCCGCCGATTCCTCGGACAGCAGCTTGGCCAGGTCCTTGGGCCTGATGGCCCCGGCGTCGATCCCTCTGGCGGCAATTTCCGCTTCCAGCGCCCTGGCCAGAAGCTTGCCGTAACCGACCGTCGTGACCTTGGCCATCATCGCCGGATCGCGGGCGCCGGACTTGTCCAGCACACCCTCCTCCAGCGTCACCGGGAAGGTCACGAAGGTCTGGCGCAGCGCGGGCAACCCGGCGGAAAAGATCGAGAACAGGAGCCAGACCAGCGCCAGCAGCGCCAGAACGATGGCCGCCAGCCCCAGCCGGCGAAACCGGGCCTCGGTCGTGTTGCGGCGCCTGGTGCGCGCGTCCTGGACGAAAAGCGAGGCGCGGGTCATTCATATTGCTCCCGGTATTTGCGCACGATGATCAGCGCGACGATGTTGAGCGCGAGCGTGATCAGGAACAGCGTAAGGCCAAGCGCAAACGCCACCAGCGTCTCGGGGCTGGCGAATTCCGTGTCGCCGGTCAGCTGGCTGACGATCTTCACGGTCACGGTCGTCATCGCCTCGAACGGGTTGAGCGACAGTTTCGCCGCCGCCCCCGCGCCCATCACCACGATCATCGTCTCGCCGATCGCCCGGCTGGCGGCCAGAAGGACGGCGCCGACAATGCCGGGAAGGGCGGCGGGCAGCACCACCTGCCGCACGGTTTCCGAATGCGTGGCGCCAAGACCAAGCGAGCCATCGCGCAGCGACTGCGGCACCGCGTTGATGATGTCATCGGAGAGCGAGGAGACGAAGGGGATGACCATGATCCCCATCACGATCCCCGCCGTCATCACCGAGGACGAACTGTCGCCCAGCCCCATCGGCTGCGCGATCCAGTCGCGCAACAGCGGCCCGACGGTGATCAGCGCGAAAAGGCCGTAGACGATGGTGGGGATGCCGGCGAGGATTTCGATGGCGGGCTTGGCCCAGGCGCGCATCCGCGGGCTGGCATATTCGGCCAGATAGATGGCGGACATCAGGCCGACCGGCACCGCCACGCTCAGGGCGATCAGCGACACATAGAAGGTGCCCCAGATCAGCGGCCAGATCCCGAGATCGGAGCCGCCGCGGAACTGCGGATCCCAGGTCAGCGAAAAGAAGAAGTCCCTGGCCGGATAAAGCCGGAAGAAATGTCCGGTCTGCACCACGAGCGATGCAAAGATGCCGACGGTGGTCAGGACGGCGACCAGCGACGCGCCAACCAGCAGCCACATGGTGAAAGCCTCGGTCGCGTTGCGGGCGCGAAACTCGGGCCGGATGCGGGTCAGCCCGTATCCCAGCCCGACCAGCGCCACCGCGAGCGCCGCGGCCGCCATCGCCGTGCGCGACCGCGCCTGCTTTTCCCTGAGCGCGCCAACCGCGGCAAGGGCCGACGGGCCGGGCAGGTTTTCCAGCGCGACGCCCGCGTCGTTCAGCGCGGCTTTCAGCGTGGCAGGAGCGGCGAGGAGTGCCCCGGGGTCGCCGCCCTGCGCCGCGATCAGGTCGAGGCCGGCGGCGATGCGGCGCACATCGGCCATCACCAGCGACCGGGACGAGCCTTCCGGCACGTCCTGCGCCAGGATCAGCGCCCCGGCCTGGCGGTCAACCACGAGGGGCTGCACGAGCAGCCAGAAAACGATCAGCAAAAAGGCCGGAACCGCCGCCAGGAGGGCGGCAAAGCGGCCGTAGAAGGTGGGAAGGGAATGAAGCTTGCGGCTGTCGCCGCCGACGCTGGCCAGTGCGCGGCTGCGCCCGACGACCATCCCGGCAAGCGCGAGGACAAGAAGCAGCAGGCTGAGCTGGCCGGTGGTCATGGGGGATATTCCCTGCGGATAAGTCTGATAGGAGCGGCAGATGGGGATGCGCGCCCGAAAGGACGCGCACCCCTGTCGATCTTATTCCAGCGGACCCATCGGGGTGCCCGCCGCCACGGCGGCCTGCGTCGCGGCCAGATCCGGGTCGGGCACCAGGCCGTAGTCGGCCAGAACGCCATCCGGCCCCGCCATGTCGTCCGAGACGAAGAAGTCGATATATTCCTGAAGGCCCGGGATCACGCCGATATGTGCCTTCTTGACATAGAAGTAGAGCGGACGCGACACCGGATAGTCGCCAGCCGAGATGGTTTCCACCGTCGGCACCACGCCATCGACCGTCGCCACTTTCAGCTTGTCGGTGTTGTTTTCGTAGAAGGACAGGCCGAAGACGCCGATCGCCATCTTGTTCGCGTCGATGCGGGCCAGCGTTTCGGTATAGTCGCCGTCGATGTCGACCGACACGCCATCGGTCCTCAGCGTGGTGCAGCCGGCGACGGCATCCTTCTTCTTGGCTTCCTCGTCGGCACCGGCCGAGGCGGCCATGAACAGGTCATAGGCGCCGGCGGCCTTGCAGCCCTCTTCCAGCACCTTCACGTCGAACACTTCGCGCGTGCCGTGCTTGGTGCCGGGGATGAAGGCGATGATGTCCTGTGCCGGCAGGCTCGCGTTCACCTCGGCCCAGGTCCTGGCGGCATTGGCGGCCAGCGCACCGTCCTTCACGGTCTGCGCGGCGAGCGCGCCCCAGATGTCGGCGGGGGTCAGCGCGAAGTCGGCGCCGTTCACGTCGCTGGCGAACACGATCCCGTCGTAGCCGATGCGCACTTCGATGATCTCGTTCACGCCGTTCTGCGCGCAGAGGTCGATGTCGGATTGTTTGATGCGCGACGAGGAGTTGGCGATGTCGATGGTGTTTTCGCCCACGCCTTCGCACAGCTTCTTGCGGCCCGCGCCCGAACCGCCGCCTTCCACAACCGGGGTCGGGAAGTCGAAGTTTTCGCCGAACGCCTCGGCAACGATCGTCGCATAGGGCAGAACGGTCGAGGAACCGGCGACCTGAAGCTGTTCGCGGGCATCTGCGGCGGTTGCGGCGGCGGCGATCGCCAGAACCGACACCGTGAATTTGAGGGTGCGCATGTAACTCTCCTGTGCATCCAACCGCCACCCCGGCGGCCTTGGCATCGGCATTAGGGGGATGCGACAATGGTTTTGTGACCGGGAGGTAACAGTTTGATGACAGGCGCCCGGGCGCGGAGGGGGCGAAGATCGTGCCAGATCGTCAGGCTTCTGGCAGGATCACCATGAAATTGCTTCCTTTTCCGGCCTCGCTTTCGATGCGAAGCCGCCCTCTGTGGCGGTTGACGATATGTTTTACAATCGCCAGGCCGAGCCCGGTGCCGCCCTTTTCGCGCGATCGGTGGCTGTCCACGCGATAGAACCGCTCGGTCAGGCGCGGCAGATGAATCGGATCGATTCCCTCACCCTTGTCGATCACCTCGACCATCACCGCCGGACCACGCAGCTTCGGTTCGCGCGCGAGCCGGGTGACGCGGAACAGAAGTTCGCCCCCGGCCCCGCCATATTTCACCCCGTTTTCCGCGAGGTTGAGAAAGACCTGCATCAACTGGTCGGCGTCGCCGCGCACCGACAGGCTTTCCTGGTCGGCCTGAAGGAGCATGCGCACGCCCGCCGCCTCGGCCTGTTCGCGCTGGGTGGTGGTGACCGACCGCAGAAGGCCGAGCATCTCCACCGCTTCGGAGGGGCGGCGATGTTCCTCGGCCTCGACCCGGCTGAGCGACAGAAGATCATTCACCAGCCGGATCATCCGGCCCGCCTCCCGCTCCATGATCGTCAGGAACCGTTCGCGCGCCGCCGGATCGTCGCGCGCCGCGCCGCGCAGGGTTTCGATGAACCCCACAAGCGCCGTCAGGGGCGTGCGCAACTCGTGGCTGACGTTGGCCACGAAGTCGCGGCGCATCGCGCTGGCCTGCTCGATGGAGGTCTGATCCTCGAACACCACCACCGAGCCGTCGTCATGCCCGGTGGGCGTGATATGGACTTCATAGATCGCGCTGCCCGCCTTGGTCGTCAGGGCCAGGCGCAGTTGCAGCCGCTGCTGGCGCGCCAGCGCATCGCCAAGCGCGCCGTGGAAGTCGGGGTGGCGCAGCATGTCGGTGACCAGACGCCCCTCGATCCCGTCGCCGAAAAGCGCCTCGGCCGCCTCGTTGGCCAGCACCACCCGGTCGATTTCCTCAAGCCACAGAACGGCCAGGGGAACAGCGTCCAGAACCGTCGAGATCATGTCTTTGCCTGCCATGCCACCTTCTACCCCATGTTGAACGCAGCTTATGTCGGTTTTTTGAAATAGTCTGTTTCATCTGCCTTTTAGGGTTGCGAGGCGCGTGCCTGCCACTAAACATGACGTTGTGTATAAGTGCCGCGCACTCCGCCAGGAGTGTAGAAATACAACCAGTTCTTGACGACCGAGGCACAGAATTTGCCAGAAGAAGCTTTGCCGACATCTGGTCCCGTGACCAGCCTGGAAGGCCCCGGACTTGAAATTGACGCCACGTCAACCCTGCTGGTCGTCGGCGGATCCGACTGCACCAACGGCGTGTTGCGCGGCGCTGGCCTGCCGGTTTCCCGCTGCGCCGACCCGTCGCTGCTCGGGGAGGCGTTCAACCGTCCCGGCGGTCGGCCGACCGTCGTGATCGCGCCGCTTCTCGCGCCGACCTTCGACGTGCTGGACGTGATTGCGACGCTGACCCGCCTCGGCTTTCAGGGCCAGCTTCTGGCGGTCAGCGCCGCCCTGCCCGACGTGGGGGCGGTCCTGCGTGAACTGCGCGCCGATTGTGTCGGCTTCCGCCTCGACATCCTTCAGGTCGGCGGCTGAAGCGACCCGGCGGTCAGACAGCCGCCGCTGCGGCCACACCGGCCGCAAAGTCGCGCTTGAGCAGGCCAATGTCCTCCACCCCGACCGAGATGCGGAAGAAGCCTTCGGAAATCCCCTGTGCCAGCCGGTCGGCCTCCGGCGTCAGGCGGTGGCTGGAGGAGGCGGGGTGCGAAAGCGTGGTGCCGACATCGCCCAGCGTCGGCGCGAAGGCGACATCGGGCATGGCGCGGGTCAGCGCGTCGGCCGCCGCGCGGCCAGCCGCAACCTCGAACGACACCATGTGGCCGCCCCTGCCCTGCAGCAAAGCCTCCGCCCGGTTGTGATCGGGGTGCGAGGGGTGGGTCGGATAGATCACCCGCCGCACGCCCTGCAGCCCGGCCAGATGATCGGCCAGCGCGCGGGCGTTCTCCTCCGCCCGGTCGTAACGCAGATGGAACGAATAAAGCCCCCGTTCGGCCAGCCAGCAGTCGAACGGGCTGCCGGTCATGCCGGTCGTGACCGCGAAGTCATAGATCGCCTTGCGGTCGGCCGGGTCGCGCGCCGCCACATAGCCGAGCGTCACATCGGCATGGCCGGCAAGGATCTTGGTGACCGAATGCAGCACGATATCGGCACCATGGGCGAAGGGCCGGATGCCGCGTGGCGTGGTGAAGGTATTGTCGACCACCACCTTCACGTCCCGCGCGTGCGCCGCCGCGACGATTCCATCAAGATCGGCCACCCTGAGCGTCGGGTTTGACACGACCTCGATCAGCACCAGCCGCGTCTCGGGGCGGATCGCTGCGGCGACGGCCCTTGCGTCCGTCGGATCGGCCAGCGTCGCTGTCACCCCGAAACGCTGCAAGTCCTGGGACAGGAGCCGCAGCGAGCGCCCGTAGAGCTGCACCCCCGCCACCACGTGATCACCGCTTTTCAGCAAGCCCATCAAAACCGCCGTGACCGCCGCCATGCCGGACGAGACGATCAGCCCCTCGCCCTCGACCGGGGCCCCCTCCAGCGCGTCGATCTTGCGCGCCAGCACCGTGGCGTTCGGATGGCCTTCCCGCGCGTAGGTATATCCGGCGACCTGCCCGCCATATTGCGCATCAAGCTGCGACGGATCGGCGGAAGCATAGACCACCGAGGGCTGCAAGGGCGTCACCACCGCCCGGCTGACCGACGCGGGCCAGGCGGTCCGCCGCACCAGGTTTCCGGGGATTGTTCCCTCCATGTCGCGATCCATGACCTTACCTTTCCGGGGGCGTCAGAGCGCGCCCGCCATGATGCAGAGGATTTCAAACATGAGCGACGCCCCCAGCCAGGCCGTATTGCCGGACGGATCGAAGGGCGGCGATACTTCCACCAGATCGGCGCCGACGATGGTTAGTCCTGCACATTCGCGGACGACCTGAATGGCCTGGAAAGCGTTCGGCCCGCCCCATTCCGGCGTGCCGGTGCCGGGTGCAACCGCCGGATCCACGAAGTCGATGTCATAGGAAAGATAGGCGGGTTCCGTCCCCACGATCTCGCGCGCCTCGGCCATCACATCGGCGACGCCACGGGCGAAGAATTCCTCGATCCGCACGATGCGGATGCCGTTCGCCTTGGCAAAATCCGTATCCACATTGTCATAGGTCGTGCCGCGGATACCGATCTGGATCATGCGCCTGGGGTCCAGAAGCCCCTCCTCCACCGCATTGCGGAAGGGATTGCCATGGGTCAGGGTCTTGCCGCCGAAATAGGCCGGGTAAAGGTCGGTGTGGCTGTCGAAATGCACCAGTCCCAAGGGCTTGTCGCGGGCGATGCCGCGCAGGACCGGCAGGGTGCAGAGGTGATCGCCGCCGGCGGACAGGGGCCGGACGCCGCGTGCCTTGAGCCCGGCAAAGTAGGTTTCGAACCGCACAAGCGTATCCGGCCCGTCGACCGGGTTCGGCCCCACGTCGCCCAGATCGGCGCAGCGCGCCCGGTCGAACGGCCGCACGCCCGTCACCCCGTTCTGGGCGCGGATCATGGTCGAGGCATCACGCAGCGCCCGCGGCCCGTGCCGGGCACCGGGCCGGTTCGACACGCCGCCGTCGAACGGCAGGCCGATCAGCCCGATCTGCACCTCGCCCGCGCGGGGATGGTCGGGGCCGACATGCGGCAGGCGCATGAAGGTCGGGATGCCCGCGAAACGCGGCAGTTCCATCCCCGAGATCGGCTTGAAGAATGAATCACTCATGTCGCCCCCTTGTCAGGGGACCAGCTTAGCCGCGCCCGCCGGAAGGTAAAGATCAGGCGTCCAGTTCGGCGTCCCAATACAGGAAGTCCATCCAGCTTTGATGCAGATAGTTCGGCGGAAACCGCCGCCCGGCATTCTGCATTTCTTCCGGCGAGGGCTGGTGCGCCGGGCGGCGCAGATGCAGGCCGGATTGCTTCAGGCTCTTGTTGCCCTTCCTGAGGTTGCAGGGCGCGCAGGCCGCCACGACATTCTCCCAGGTCGTCACCCCGCCGCGCGACCGGGGCAGCACGTGATCAAAGGTCAGATCGCCCTTTGACCCGCAATACTGGCAGCAGAATTCGTCCCGCAGAAAAAGATTGAAGCGCGTGAATGCCACGCGCTTCTGGGGTCTGACATAATCTTTCAGGACGACGACCGACGGTATTCGGATGGCGCTGCGCTGGCTTCGGACCACTTCCTCATATTCGGCGAGGATGGTCACGCGGTCCAGAAACACGGCCTTGATCGCTTCCTGCCAGGGCCAGAGCGACAGGGGGTAGTAGGACAGGGGGCGGAAGTCGGCATTCAGGACGAGTGCGGGATAATGCTTCAGCGCGGACGGCTCCCTGACGAAGCTGGTCCTGAATTCGGGGCTGTCTGTTCGGTCAAGCATTCAGAAGTCTTCCTCACCCTCATGCCGCGTGGCACCGGGGGCGGGAGCGCCGCCCCTGCTTGCCTACAACTATATCTGGCGTTTCGCCCGTGACAAGACCCCCAATATACGATCAGTGCCACGATTTCATGACGGGGGACCGAAAGTGGGGTCAGTTCTGGCCTTCGCCCGTCCCGGTCCAGACGCTGCGGCCCGTGCGGCGTTCGTAAGTTTTGACGATGCCGTTCTCGCGCTGCCAGTCGCGGCCGATGTCCTCGATCATGAAGGGGCCGCGCTTTCCGAAGGCGAACTTGCAGCGATAGCGGAAGGCGAACGCCTCCAATGCCGGGTTCAGGCTGCGGAAGAACTGCTTTTCGGGGTCGAACTCGGGCCGCATCAGCGTGGCGGCCTTGCGCGCGAAGGCGCCGGTCAGAAATCCGGGCGAGGTGGAAAAGGCGTTGACGAAGACATCGCCCGCCGTGCCATCCGCATGCACCATGATCCGGCGCGCCGTCTGAAAGGCCTGATTGCGGCTGTTCTTGGTCGCGCACATCAGCGTCAGGCCCGTCACATCGCCGGTCAGTTCCGCCTCGACCTCGGCGGGCGTGATCGGTTCCAGCGCCAGCCAGTCATCCTCCAGATGCAGGAGGATGTCGCTTTCGCTGGCCTGCCAGGCCCGGATCACCGCGGCCGCAAAGCCGGGGCTGTCCGGCATGAAGATGCGGGCGTCGGGAAAGCGGGCACGGACCAGATCGGCGCAGATCCGGCCGTCGGTGGCGGTGCCGCAGAAGGGATCGATGTTGGCGATGACAACGGCAAAGCGGAATGCCGGAAACACCGATTGCGAAAAGGAGGCAAGCGTGCGTTCCAGAAGAGCGGGCCGGCGCCCGCAGATCAGAACCAGATCGAAGCTCTTGGTCTGTGACGTCATGGGAAGCGGCGCCCGGTCATGCCGGACCCGCCGGGAAGGTCAGCCGCGACGGCAGCGGACGGGGATCGGCTGGCGAACCGGCTCCGCGCGAACGGCCACGACCGCAAGAAGGCCGAGACATGCGATCAGGACGAAGGCGAGAGTGGTCATTCCGGCGTCTCCAGAGATTCGTTGACAGGACCCTAACGGTCTGAGCGGCGACTTCAAGCCCCGTAAAGCCGCTGGCGCAGGAAGGACAGCGCCACCGAAAGCCCGTCCGCCGCGATCGTATGCCCTGCCCCCTTCATCACATGGCCAAGGGTGTCGAACCCCGCGCCCGTCAGGGCCTGCCCGGCCTGGTGCATCTCGGCAAAGGGCACCATCGGATCGGCATCGCCGTGGATCAGAAGGACCGGCGGCCTGCTGACCGCCGCCGCCTTCAGCGCCCCGGGGCGGATGAGGCGGCCGGAAAAGGCGACGATCCCCGCCACCGGATCCGGGCGGCGCGGGGCGACCTGCAGGGCCATCATCGTGCCCTGCGAAAAGCCGAAAAGCGCCAGCCGGTCGGGCGCCAGCCCCTCGTCCCGCAGGCGCGCATCGAGAAAGGCGTCAAGATCGGCGGCCGACCGGTCCAGCCCTGCGGCGGCCTCGGTCTCGGAAGAGCCGTCGAGCCGCGGGATCGGGAACCATTGCCGCCCGAACGGATTGCCCGAACAGGGCTCGGGGGCGTCGGGGGCCAGAAAGACCGTGTCGGGCAGATGCGGGGCCAGGGGATCGGCCAGCCCCAGCAGGTCCGCGCCGTCGGCGCCATAACCATGCAGGAAGATGACCATGGACCGCGCCTTGCCCGACCGCGCGGCGCGGCGCCCGAATACCAGTTCCCGTGTCATGCGATCCCTTCCCGGCTCTTGATCACGCGGTAGTAAGCCCAGAGCGCGCGGGCCGCAACCGCCCGCCAGGGCGACCAGTCTTCGGCCATCTGCCCGAGCGCCCGCTCGGCCGGGCGTTCGGGCAAGGCGAACAGAACCCGCGCGGCCTCGCGCAGGGCCAGATCACCCGGCGCGAACACATCCGCGCGGCCAAGCGCGAACATCGCGTAGATTTCCGCTGTCCAGCGTCCGATACCCGGAAGATGATCCAGCGCCGCGATCACCGCCGCATCGGGCAGCAGGGCAAGCGCCTCGAAGTCGGTCCCCGCTGCCGCGAGGGCCAGCGCATAGCGGATTTTCTGGCGCGACAGGCCACAGGCGCGCAGGCCGTCTTCACCCGCCGCAAGGATCGGACCGGGGGCGGTCAGTCCCGCCGCCTCAAGCCGCGCCCAGAGGGCATCGGCCGACGCGACCGAAACCTGTTGCGCCATGATGATGTCGAGAAGGGCCGCAAAACCCGGCGCCCGTCGGCGCAGGGGCAAGGGGCCGGTCTGCACCAGAAGCGGGCGGAAGCGCGGATCGCGCGCGCAAAGCCATTCCACGCCTTCGGCCAGATCCGCCTCTGCTTCGATGATCCGTCCGACCATGCCGGTTTCCGTGCGCTTTTGACCTTGCAGGCCCAAGGCAGACCTGATGATCTGCCGTGCATGAATGCAGCATCCTCTCTTTCCGACCCCGACCGCAAGGCCCGCCGCAACGTGGCGATCCTGGTTCTGGCACAGGCGGTCATGGGATCGCAGATGCCGATGATCTTCACCATCGGCGGGCTGGCGGGGTACAGCCTGTCGCCCAATCCCTGCTGGGCGACGCTGCCGATCTCGATGATCGTGCTGGGTTCGATGCTGTCGGCCAATCCGCTTTCGGCGCTCATGTCGCGCCATGGCCGGGCCGTGGGGTTCTGGGTGGCAGCGATGGTCGGCGCGCTTGGCGCCGCAATCGGGGCCTGGGCGCTGGTCCGGGCATCCTTCCCGCTGTTCCTGTTCGGCTCGCTCCTGACCGGCACCTACATGTCGGCCCAGGGGTTCTACCGCTTTGCCGCCGCCGACGGGGCAAGCGCGGACTACCGGCCCAAGGCGATTTCCTACGTGATGGCGGGGGGGCTCGCGTCCGCTCTGGTAGGCCCGCAGCTGGTCAAGCTGACGGCGGATGCGATGGCCGTCACCTTCCTTGGCACTTATCTGGCGGTGGTGGTGCTGAACCTTGCGGGCTCCTTCCTGTTCTTCGCACTTGATATTCCGAAGCCGGTGGTTGCGGACGGGGCCGCTTCGGCCGGTCGGACGCGCGGCGCGATGTTGCGCGATCCGACGATCCTCGTCGCAATGATCTGCGCGATGGTCTCCTATGCGCTGATGAACCTCGTGATGACCTCGACGCCCCTTGCCGTGGTCGGCGTCGGATACAACAAGGGCCATGCGGCCGATATCGTTTCGGCCCATGTGCTGGCCATGTATATCCCGTCCTTCTTCACCGGCCACCTGATCGCCCGGTTCGGTGCATCGAAGATCGTGGGGTTGGGTCTGTTCATCCTTGCCGGCGCCGGGGCCGTTGCCCTGACCGGCGTGGCGCTGGACAAATTCTACATCGCCCTCATCCTGCTGGGCACGGGCTGGAACTTCGGCTTCATCGGCGCCACGACCCTTCTGACCTCCGCCTACCGGCCCGAGGAGAAGGGCCGCATCCAGGGGATCAACGATTTCGTGGTCTTCGGCGGCGTGACGGCGGCCTCGCTGTCATCGGGCACGCTGATGAACTGTTCGGGCACCGACGTGGTGGCGGGCTGGCAGGCGGTGAACCTCGCCATGCTGCCCTTCCTGGTGCTCGCCGGCGGGGCGCTCATCTGGCTGGTGATGCGCCCGAAGGCGGCCTGAGGAGCGAGACCCCCCGGCCCGGCCGGGCCGGGCACTCGCCGCTGAACCTCGCCACCGGCAGGGCTCCGGGCGCGTCTCGCCGCTTGCGCTTCCGCGCTGTTTGCAGGCAGAAAACCAGGCCTCACCAGTAGCCGGTCAGGCTGCGCAGCAGAAGCGCGGGGGCGCGGAACAGTCGCGGATCCGGCAACTTGCCGGTGAGAACCAGCCCGGGTTTGGCGGCCGCCGCGCGCAGGCGGGCGCGGGCCGACCAGCCGGGCCAGAGCGCGGGGCGCGACGGACGGGGCACATGATGCCGGGCGGCACCGGCCTCGGCGATGTGGGCCAGGCCACCAACCGCCAGCGCGCGGATCGCTTCATCGCCCTCGTCGGGCAAGGGCGCGCGTCCCCTGCCCTTCAGCGCCGGAACCGCGTCGAACCAGTTGGCCAGCCCCGCGCCCCGGGCAAACTGGCGCACGGGCTGTTCGGCTTGCGGGGGCGCGTCCAGTGCCAGCGCCGCCGCCCAGGCAAGGTTCCCGGCGGTCGCATCCAAGTAGGCTGCCAAGGCCGCCGCGTCCCCGAACGGGTCACGCCAGCAGTCCCAGCGCCGCGCCTCTATGAGCCCGGCAAGGAGCGGCGCGATGCCCGGTCGGGCGCGAAGAAGCGGCCCGAGCGCGGCGGCGGCCTCGCCTCGCCCCTCGTGGCCCGACATCAGCCGGTCAACCTCATCCGCCCACCATTGCAGGCGCATCCCCGACACCAGCGCCTCGTCGGAGGCATAGGCGGCGCGGGCGATCTCGATATTGGCGGCATAGAGCGGCCAGAGATGTTGCCGCGCGTCCGGAGAAGCGGCCATGGTGGCGGCGAACCGGTCAGGGTCGGCTTTTTCGACCAGCGCCGCGCAGGCGGCCGTATCGGCAGCAAGGGTCACGCCGGACGCGCCCCGTCATGGACGAGCTTCCAGGTGATCGCATCCAGAAGCGCCTCGAAACTCGCGTCCACGATGTTGGGGCTGACGCCCACGGTCGACCAGCGGTGGCCGGCGCTGTCCTCGCTGTCGATGATGACGCGCGTGACCGCTTCGGTGCCCCCTTGCGTGATGCGCACCTTGAAGTCGACAAGCTTCATGTCGTCGATACAGCGCTGGTAGGGACCAAGATCCTTGGCCAGCGCCTTCGACAGCGCGTTGACCGGGCCGCGGTCCGAACCCGTCTCGTCCATGCTTTCGGAGACGGAGAGCATCTTTTCGCCGCCGATCTTCACCACGACGACCGCTTCGGAAAGCGTGACCATCTGATTGTATTTGTTCTTCCGCCGCTCGACGGTCACGCGGTAGCGTTTGACCTCGAAATAGTCGGGCAGAAGGCCGAGTTCGCGCCGGGCCAGAAGTTCGAACGAGGCCTGCGCCCCGTCATAGGCATAACCTTCGTCCTCGCGCGCCTTGATCTGGTCGAGGATGCGGGCGAGGGCCGCGTTCTTCGGGTCGACTTCGACCCCCGCGGCGGCAAGGCGGGCGCGCAGGTTCGACTGGCCCGCCTGGTTCGACATCGGAATCACCCTTTCGTTGCCGACAAGGGAAGGGTCGACATGTTCATAGGTCGCGGGATCTTTCAGGATCGCGCTGGCATGCAGCCCGGCCTTGTGGGCGAAGGCGGAGGCGCCGACATAGGCGGCCGCGCGCAGGGGCACGCGGTTCAATATGTCGTCCAGCATCCGGCTGGTGCGGGTCAGCGCCTGCAGCGCATCGAGGGTGATGCCGGTCTCATAGCGGCTGGCGTAGGGTTCCTTGAGGAGAAGCGTCGGGATCAGCGCGGTCAGGTTCGCGTTGCCGCAACGCTCGCCGAGGCCGTTCAGCGTGCCCTGGATCTGGCGGGCGCCCGCGTCGACGGCGGCGAGGCTGGCGGCCACGGCGTTTTCGGTGTCGTTGTGGGTGTGGATGCCGAGCCGGTCGCCGGGAATGCCGGCGGCGATGACTTCGGCGGTGATGCGGCCGACTTCGGCGGGCAGCGTGCCGCCGTTGGTATCGCAGAGCACGATCCAGCGGGCCCCGGCGCCATGGGCGGCCTTCAGGCAGGACAGCGCGTAGCCGGGATTGGCGCGGTGACCGTCGAAGAAATGTTCGGCGTCGAACAGGGCTTCGCGGCCTTGGGCGACGACATGGGCGATGGAGGCGCGGATGTTGTCGAGGTTTTCGTCAAGCGTGATGCCGAGCGCGGTGGTGACATGGAAGTCATGGGTCTTGCCGACCAGGCAGACGGCCGGGGTGCGGGCGTTGAGGACGGCCGCCAGAACGTCATCGTTCGCGGCCGACCGACCCGCGCGTTTGGTCATGCCGAAGGCGGTGAAGGTGGCACGGGTCTGCGGTCGGGCGGCGAAGAAGTCGCTGTC
>CAZRKU010000005.1:20845-62191 GCA_964600685.1 uncultured Frigidibacter sp.
GCCGGGCCAGCCGCCTTCGATGTAATCGAGGCCGAGCGCATCGAGGGCCTCGGCGATCTGTTGCTTTTCCGCGGTGGAAAACTGGACGCCCTGGGTCTGCTGGCCGTCGCGCAGCGTGGTGTCGTAGAGGGAGAGGCGATCGCGGGTCATGGGCGGGCCTCCGACGGGGCGTTCCACGACGGGCCGGTCGGCGGTGAAAGGGATTTCAAGGGGTTGCGCAGGCGGTTTAACGGATTCTTAGGAAATGCCTGCGGCAAGGCGCATTCGTTTGCAACGCCCGGTTCGCAGGCGAACCGGGCAGCGCCCGACCCGCCCCCCCGGGGCGGGCGCTTCTGCGCCCTCCCCGCGTGCCGGGCGCTGCCCTGCGCTGGCGTGGCGCGGGCGGTCATTTGAGGGCCTCAAGTTTGGCGGGGTCAAAGTCCGGGCCGGGAATCAGGTCGATCCCTTCCTTGGAGATGCGCACCTCGACGCCTGCGGCGATGAAGGAGGATTTCAGTTTGTCCACGGTTGAAAAGTCTTTAGTCGCCGTTGCCTCTTCTCTGGCCATCTGAAGCGCGAGCCGCTTCAACTCAAGCGTTTCTCGAATGATAGCCTCATATTCGGCATCGTAGCCTTGGGCCCGGGGCCAGAAGACCGGATCTCCGTCGCCAAGGAGAAGGCCAAGAACTCGCGCCGAAGATGCGAATTCATCTGGCGGGCCTTCCCGCGCAATTCGGTGAAGCTCCGTCAGCGCTTGCGGAGTATTCAGATCATCTGAAAGGGCGGCGAGAAACTTGGAATCAGGTTCTGCGGACGGGGTGGCGTTCTTGACCAGATCCCGCCACTTCCTCAGCGTCGCCTCAGCCTGACGCGCCTTCTTCTCCGTCCAGTCCATCGGCTTGGAATAATGCGTCTGGAGGAACACAAACCGGATCACCTCGCCCGGCACGCCCTTGTCGAGGAGGTCCCGCACGGTGAAGTAATTGCCCAGGCTCTTGGACATCTTCCTGCCCTCGACCTGCAGCATCTCGTTGTGCATCCACACCTTCGCGAACTCCGCGTGCGGGTGGGCGCAGGCCGACTGGGCGATCTCGTTTTCGTGGTGCGGAAATTGCAGGTCGATGCCGCCGCCGTGGATGTCGAAGCTCTCGCCCAGAAGCTCATGGGACATGGCGGAGCATTCGATATGCCAGCCGGGCCGCCCCCTTCCCCAGGGGCTGTCCCAGCCGGGCAGGTCCGTGTCGGACGGTTTCCACAGGACGAAATCCATCGGATCTTCCTTGAAGGGCGCGACCTCCACCCTTGCGCCCGCGATCATGTCGTCGACCGAGCGGCCGGAGAGTTTGCCATAACCTTCATAGGACCGGACGCGGAACAGGACGTGGCCGTTCTTCACGTAAGCATGGCCTGAGGCGATCAGCGCTTCGGTCATCGTCACCATCTGGGCGATGAAATCGGTCGCGCGGGGTTCGGCATTCGGCCGCAGCGCGCCAAGCGCATCCATGTCGGCGTGATACCAGCCGATGGTCTCCTCGGTCCGCTCGCGGATCAGCTCCTCAAGGCTGCGCGGGTCACCCAGGCCCTTCCTGCGCTGCGCCTCGGCGTTGATCTTGTCGTCGACGTCGGTGAAGTTGCGGACATAGGTGACGTGATCCGGCCCATAGACATGGCGCAGAAGCCGGTAGAGCACGTCGAAGACGATCACCGGGCGCGCGTTGCCCAGGTGGGCGCGGTCATAGACGGTCGGGCCGCAGACATACATGCGCACGTTCCGCGGATCGAGCGGCACGAAGGGGCCCTTCTTGCGGGTCTTGGTATTGTAGAGGCTGATGTCCGTCATGCCATGTCCTTCCACGTCCGGGCGCAAACCTGCCGGGCGGGGCTGACCCATGTTCGCTATCGAAGGAAACAGAGGAACGGCCCGCCTGACGATGTCAGCCGGTAATGCAGCAAATGCCGATGATGCCGTTCGTTTTCATGGGCTTTCAATAGCCGATCCGGGCGCCAACACAAAGCTTTTCTTACGTGCGCCGCCTTGGCGACTTCCGCCCATGAGCCGCGATCTGATCAATCAAATCTGCGCCACCTTTCCCGGTGCCGAAGTGTCGGACCCCTGGATGGCGGGCATGATGCCCGGAAGGTGGGCGGCAAGATGTTCGCCTGCATCGGCGCGACCCTGCCGGGCGTGTCGGTCAAGTGCGACAGCGTGGCGACTGCGGATCTGCTGATCGACGCAGGTGCTGCGCGGCGGGCGCCCTATTTCCACCGCTCCCGGGTGAACGTGCCGTTCGCGGCAGCGCCCGAGGAACTGAACCACCGTTTGCGCCAGTCTTGCGGGCCGATCCGGGCGTCGCCGACGAAAAGGCGCAAGCGGCGCTTGCGCCCTGGCCGTGATGCGGTCCGGGCCCGGTCAGATGCCGGAGCGGACGAAACTGTCGCGCTGATCGGGGCCGATGCCCAGCCAGCCGGCAATCGTCGCCGCGACATGGGCGCTGATCTGCGACTTCTGGCTTTCGCCGCGCACGCGGGCCTTGATCATCTCGGCCCCGGTCAGCGCCGGCATGGCCGCGTCGATCTCGGTCGGTCCGGCCAGCACCGCGCCGCTGCGGGCATCGACCACGCTGATCGTGAAGTTGATGTTATGGACGCCGACGCCGGCGATGTTCAGCGACTCCGCCTCGAAGGTGAGGGCGTGGAAGCGCGACATGGTCACCGTCAGCCGTACCGGGCGCGGGCCCTTCAGGCCGCTCGCCCCCCTGGCGATCGCCGTTTTCATGATGGTCGCGACCTGTTGATAGCGGTCGCCGATCGGATCCTCGCGCCAGACGATGTCGGCGTCGGGCTCGTAGGTATATTCCTCGGACACGGTCAGCGTTTCGGGCACCGAGACCGACACATCGACGACACGCCAGCCCTTCGAGACGGCGGCCGAAACCGGCGCGTCGTAGGAGGTCTCGAACGTCCGGACGCCGATACAGCCGGCGAGCACGAGCGTTGCGCCCAGAAGAAGGGTCTTGAACTTCATGGTGGCTGCCATGCCTGCCGGTCTCCTCACATCCGGCTGCCGGACCCGATTCGCACTGTCGGGGCAACCGTTCACACATACTGACGCTGGCTCCATTACCGTTGCGCTAACGTTTCTGTCACCAAAAAAACCGCGCGAACGGGGGAACGCGCGGCGCAGGCGGCAAATCCGCATCAGGTCGCGAAACCGGCGATTGAACCCCGGCCCTGCCGGTCTCCGCCGCGCGCGATCAGCGGTTGACCGGCGCGCGCGGCCGTGCCTCCCTGGCCCGAACGCGCCTGAAGGGGCGCGGTAGGCGGAGGCTGGCAGAAGCATGAATCACGACGGATTGCGGTTCTGGTCGAAACGGGCGGCCGATTGGGCGTTCGACTATCATTCGGGGCTGCGCGGCCGGCCGGTGCGGGCGGCGCTGACGCCCGGTGCGATCGCGCGGATGCTGCCCGAAACGCCCCCCGAGGCGGCCGAGCCGATGGCAGCGATCTTCGCCGATTTCGAGCGGATCGTGCCCGAAGGCATGACGCACTGGCAGCACCCGCGCTTCTTTGCCTATTTTCCGGCCAATGCTGCGCCCGCCTCCATGCTGGCCGAGCAATTGGCCAATGCCATCGCCGCGCAGGCGATGCTGTGGCAGACCGCCCCGGCGGCGACCGAGATCGAACAGGTGATGACCGACTGGCTCAGGCAGGCGCTGGGCCTGCCGGAAGGATTCACCGGCACGATCCATGACAGCGCGACGACCGCGACGCTTGCGGCGGTGCTGACCATGCGGGAACGGGCGCTGGGCTGGGCGGGGCTGCGCGCGGGCCTGTCCGGTCAGCCGACCTTGCGGCTCTATGCGAGTGCGGAGACCCATTCGTCGGTCGACAAGGCGGCGCGGGTGGCGGGAATCGGGCAGGACAATCTGGTGAAGATCCCGACGCTTGCCGATCATGCGATGGACCCCGATGCGCTCGATCACCAGATCCGCAGCGACCGGGCGGCAGGCCTTGTTCCGGCGGGGGTGATCCTGTGCGCGGGGGGCACGTCGATCGGGGCGTTCGACCGGATCGCCGACAGTGTCGCGGTGGCCAGGGCGCACGGGCTGTACACCCATGTCGACGCGGCCTGGGCGGGTAGCGCGATGATCTGCCCGGAATTCCGCGCCCTCTGGTCCGGGGCCGAGCGGGCCGACAGCATCATCTTCAACCCGCACAAATGGCTGGGCGCGCAATTCGACTGCGCGGTGCAGTTCCTGGCCGACCCCGGCCCGCAGATCCGCACGCTCGGCCTCAGGCCCGAATATCTGAAGACGCAAGGTCAGGAGGAGATTGTCAATTTCAACGAATGGACGGTGCCGCTCGGCCGCCGGTTCCGGGCGCTGAAACTCTGGTTCGTGCTGCGCGCCTATGGGCTGGACGGCCTGCGCGCCCGCATCCGCAACCATGTCGCATGGGCGTCCGGGGCGGCGAACGCGCTGGCCGCCCTGCCTGGCGTGACGATCACCACGCCGCCGTCCCTGTCGCTTTTCACCTTCGCGCTGGAGGCGGGCGATCCGGCAACCCGCGATCTTCTGCAAAGGATCAATGACGACGGGCGCATCTATCTGACCCAGACGCTGCATCGGGGCCGGTTCGTGATCCGCGTGCAGGTCGGGCAGTTTGACTGCACCCGTGACGATGTGATGATGATCCCCATGGTGGTCGGTGATCTGATGGGGGTGTGATGGCACAGGCATTTCGGGCGGCGCTGCTCTGGCTTTTCATCGGTCTTGGCGGACCGGCCGATGCCGCCCCCTACCCGGCTTACGGCGACCTTTACGTCAACGATCTGGCGGAGGTGCTGGGCGCGGATGAGGCGGCCAGCCTGCGCGCCGATCTTGAGGGGCTGAACGGTGAAACCGGCGTCGAGATGACGGTCCTCACCATCCCCACGCGCGGCGACTATGAGGCGGGCGGCACGCTTGAGGATTTCGCGACCGGCCTGTTCAATGACTGGGGCGTCGGGCGGGCTGACCGGAATGACGGCATTCTGGTCCTCGTCGCGGTCGAGGATCGCGAAACGCGCATCGTGCTCGGCAACGGCTATGATCAGGGTTACGATGTGCTTGCTCAGGACATCGTGACCCGCTGGTTCCTGCCGGAATTTCGCGACGGGAACTACGGGGCGGGCATCGCCGCAGGCAGTGGCGAGGTGATGGCCCGCATCGCGCGGCGCCATGCCGAAGGGCTGGCCCCCGGACCCGTGCCCGGATCGGACAAGGGGCTGATCGGCCGGCTCATGCCCTGGCTTGTCGGCGCGGTTTTTGCCGGCGTGATCGGCAAGATGGTGCTTGGCCGTCAGATCGGCGACTGGAGCTACCGGTTCCGCCGCTGCCCGGCCTGCGGCCGGCGCGGGCTGCACCGCGAACATGTTCCGCCGCTCGATCCGGCGCAACCGACCACCGGGCGTATCGTCACGCGCTGTCCGTCCTGCCGCTGGCGGGAGGAACGGCCATGGAAGCGGGCGGTCGGCACCGCCTCTCGCCGGGCTTCGGGCGGGGGTGGTTCCTTTGGCGGCGGGAAATCGTCGGGTGGCGGGGCGAGCGGGCGCTGGTGACGCCCGCCGCCCCGGCCCGTCATCAGAAGCGGAAGCCCAGGTTGACGTTTGCGGTCGTCGCGTCGATATCGGTTCCGGTATTGCCGAAATTGTCGAAACGGTTGGTCAGAATCTCGCCCCCGACCGTCCAGCGGTCGGTCAGGGCATAATCCGCCCCGAAGCCGCCAAACCAGCCATTGTCGCTATAGCCCACCCCGCCAATGTCGCCCGAGGCGCGGGCCGCACCGGCGGTGGCATAGGCGAATGTGCGCCCGAGATCGGCCCCCGCGCGCAGTTTCAGGCGGGCAATGTCATCAAGTGTGTCGCCCGCGGTGCCAAGGTCCAGGTTGGTCTTGTCCCAGTCAAGGCCGACACCGGCGACCCAGCCGCCGAAATCCCAGTCATAGCCGCCCGACAGGCCGAAGCTGCCGCCGTTGCCGTCGACCGTGCCGGTGGCCGTATCGGCGGAGGCATCGCCGAAGCCAAGCCGCGCCCCGACCCAGCCGCCGGTCCAGTCCGCCGATGGCGCGACCTGCACGACGGGCGCAACCACGGTCGGTTCCGGCGCGGGTTCGGCCAGACCGCCTGCGAAAAGAGGCTCGGCGGCCATCAGGGCGGCCAGAAGGCCAAGGCCCGCCACAGCGGCCTTTCCACGAAATACTTTTGTCATCTGCTCTCTCCTTCTTTAGGCTGCCCCATGCCCGGCCGATCCGGTCGGAGGGGGGAAACAACCCCGCCGGACATGTGGCCCGCAAGACGTGGGGGAGGAAATGCCGCGCGCCAAGATCTGCACACCGGCTTGTGATCCCGACGGCGGCGATCCGCCGCAGACCGGCCGGAAGCCGCGGACGGGATCAGCGGAACCCTGCCCGGACCGCTCGCTTCCGGCGGATGTTGGCCGAAAGGATGCCG
The DNA here is from genome assembly GCA_964600685.1 of uncultured Frigidibacter sp. GTDB lineage: Bacteria > Pseudomonadota > Alphaproteobacteria > Rhodobacterales > Rhodobacteraceae > TMP-24. The sequence continues at coordinate 27,315 of CAZRKU010000005.1, forward strand.
ATGGTCCCTGATCCCGCCACCCGCCGGCCGCGCCGGAATCGGGTCACCCCCTTTTCGACGATCATCGCCACGCCGGCACGCGGCCTTTGCATGGGCAACCGCGGCTGCCTGCATGACGCCGGGGGCCGGATCCTGCGCCACTGGCGCGGAAAATTGTGGATCACCTGCCTGACCGCGTTCAAGGGGCGCAAGCGCGCGCTGATGCAGCCGGGGTGTTACACGGAACTCTTCTTTCTGGACGAGGCCGTGGCCCTTGCCGCCGGCCACCGGCCCTGCGCCGAATGCCGGCGCGCTGACTACCTGAGGTTCCGCGCGGCCTGGATCGAGGCCGACCTGCCTCTGGCGCCGCGTGCCGGCGACATGGACCGGCATCTGCATCCCGCGCGGCTGGAAGCCTTCATGGCGGACGCGGAGCAGGGGCTGACCAACCTGACCACCCTGCCCGACGGCAGCTTCGTCAGGATCGGCGCGGTGGCCTGCCTCTGGCATCGCGGCCTGCTGCTGCCCTGGCGGCCCGAAGGTTATGGGCCTGCCGTGGCGTCGCCCGCCTCCGGGCAGGTCGCGGTCCTGACGCCCGCGCCTTTCGTGCGGATCCTCGCGGCGGGTTATGCGCCGGTCCTGCATCCGAGCGCGGCAGGCTGACGGTCCGTTCCGCCGCGATCTGTCGCAAATGCGCAAGCCGCGGCACCGGCCGGGTGCGACTGTCGGGACAGATGCAGGCAAGGAGGCTGGCCATGGATGACACGGGGGGTCGGCCCGACCGGACGGTCGGCTATGAAACGCTCATCGACGCGGAAACCTGGGCCTTCATCCGCGAAAGTGAAGGCTGGTATCCGCCCGATACGGCAGAGGCCCCGATCGAACGTCAGCGCGCGATCTATGACGCGATGTGCCGGGCGTTCCATCGCGGCTATCCGGCAGGCGTCACGGCCCGGGACGCGCCGCTCGCGGGGGTGCCCTGCCGCCACTATGCCAAGGCCGGATCGGACGGAACCGCCACAGTGCTTTATCTGCATGGCGGCGGCTTCGTGGTCGGCGGGCTGGAAAGCCACGATGATGTCTGCGCCGAGATCTGCGACGTGACCGGCTACCGGGTGATTGCCGCCGATTACCGGCTGGCGCCGGAATGCCTTCATCCCGGCCCGTTTGACGATTGCCTCGCGGTGGCGCGGGCGGTTGCGGCGGCCCACCCCGGCCCGCTGGTTCTGGCGGGCGACAGCGTGGGCGGTTGCCTTGCCGCGTCGGTCGCCCATGCGGCGCGGTCGGGCGGCCCGGCGATTGCCGGAATGGTGCTGGTCTATCCGGACCTTGGCGGCGACTTGAACCGGGGAAGCTACCTGACCCATGCCCATGCGCCGATGCTGACGCGCGACGATGTGCTGTTCTACCACGGGGTCCGCTATGCCGAAGGGGTGGTGCCCGACCGCGACCCGACCGCCGAGCCGCTTGCCGATCGCGATTTCTCCGGCCTGCCGCCCGCGGTGATCTTCGCGGCCGAATGCGATCCGCTGGCCGATGACGGCCATGTCTACGCCGCCCGGATTGTCGCGGCGGGCGGGCGGGCCGTCAGCCTGACCGAGGCAGGGCTGGTCCACGGCTATCTGCGCGCCCGCAAGACCGTGACGCGGGCGCGCGAAAGTTTTGCCCGCATCACCGATGCCGTTGCCTGCCTTGGGCGCGGGGACTGGCCCGGATGGGCCGCAAAGGAGGAGATCAGGACATGACCATGACCGAACGCCGCAACCTGACCCATGCCGAGGAGCGCGCCGATCTGGCCGCCGCCTTCCGCTGGACGGCACGGCTGAACATGCATGAATCCGTGGCCAACCATTTTTCCCTTGCGGTGGATCCGGCGGGAACCCGGTTCCTGATCAATCCGAACGGGCGGCATTTTTCGCGCATCCGCGCCTCGGACCTGCTGGAACTGGATGCGGAGGATCCGGCCACGATGGACCGGCCCGACGCGCCCGACCCGACCGCCTGGGGGCTGCATGGCTCCGTCCATCGGCTCTGCCCGCAGGCGCGCTGCGTGATGCATGTGCATTCCGTCCACGCGACGGTTCTGGCCAGCCTCGCGGACTCGCGCCTGCCCGCCATCGACCAGAACAGCGCGATGTTCTTCGGCCGTCAGGTGGTGGACGACCATTTCGCCGGCATGGCGTTCGAGGAGGAAGGCGCACGCTGCGCGGCGCTGCTGGCCGATCCGAAGATCACCACGATGATCATGGGCAACCACGGCGTTCTGGTCGTCGGCCGCACCATCGCGGAAACCTTCAACCGGCTCTATTATTTCGAACGCGCCGCCGAAACCTATGTCCGCGCCCTGCAGACCGGCCGCCCGCTCCGGGTGCTGCCGGACGCGATCGCCGAAAAGACCGCGCGGGAATGGGAAACCTATCCCGGCTTTGCCGAGGCGCACCTGCGCGAATTGAAGGCCGTCCTTGACGAGGAAGGATCGGACTTCCGCCACTGAAGCCCGTTCGGCGCCGACGGAAGCGCCCGACCGACTCTAGTCGGTCAGGAAGGGCGCGCCCTTCATCGTGGACGGCACCGGCACGCCAAGACGGGTCAGCACCGTTGGCGCAAGCTGGAGCTGGTCGAGCAGCGTATCGGGCGCGGGCCCCCGCCCTTCGCCGAAATAGTAAAGCGCGAAATCCTGCTGGGCCTCGCCCGCGCCGCCATGATGGCCGCGCGCGTCCTGGCCGTGATCGGCGGTCACGATCACCTCATACCCCTGCCCCCGCCAGCGGTCGATGAAGGGCGCAAGCGTTCCGTCCAGGTGAAAGCAGGCATTGTCCATCGCTTCGCAGTCATGGAAGAACCGATGGCCCATGCTGTCGAGCGTGCAAGTGTGCAAGATGCCGTAGTCGATCCCCTTCGCCTCGCAGAGGCGGGTGAGCGTGCCGAACAGGTCATAGTCGGCGGGGGTCATCTGGTTGGCGTGGCCATAACCTTTCATCGTGTGAAAGCGGCCATGGGTGATCGGACCGGCCGGTTCGTCATATTCGATGTCGCGCACCACATCGAACGGCGCGCGGTTGAAGAATTCGGACCAGTAGCTGTGCGTCACCGCCCCGGTCTTCCGTCCGGCTCCGGTCGCGGCAGAAAAGATGTCGGGAAATTCCAGCCGGCGGATGTCGGCATTGTCCCAGATCTTGTGGACCTGGGGCGGCAGGCCGGTGTGGATCGAGGCGTAACAACTGGCCGAGGTCGAAGGCAGGACCGATCGCATCCGCCAGACCCGCGCTTCCCCCGCCGCAACCCAGCCTTCCAGATTGCCGAACAGTCGCCGCCAGTTGGCATAGGGCACACCATCGAGGATGATGAGCAGCAGTTTGCGGCGCACTTGGCATTCTCCGTTTTTCAGGTCGGTCTGTTGGCCCGTCCGATTGCAGGCGGACGGGCGCGGCGTGGGGCAACGTCTCAGTTGCCCGCACTCTCCATCTTGCGGTGGCGGATCACTTCCTCCAGCCAGCCGGTCCGCATTTCGGGGACCGAGGACAGGAGCAGGTCGGTGTAATCGTCGAAGGGCGGCGCCAGAACGTCGGACTTCGGCCCGTAGCGCACCACCTGCCCCCTGTACATCACCGCGATGGAATCGGCGATCGACTTCACGGTCGCCAAATCGTGCGTGATGAACAGGTAGGCCACGTTTTCCTGCTTTTGCAGGTCGAGAAGCAGCTTCAGGATCCCTTCCGCCACCAGGGGGTCAAGGGCCGATGTCACCTCGTCACAGATGATCATCTTCGGTTTGGCGGCCAGCGAACGGGCGATGCAGACGCGCTGTTTCTGCCCGCCCGAAAGTTCGGCCGGGTAGCGGTCGGCAAAACCCTTGCCCATCTCGATCTGATCGAGAAGATCCTGCACCCGGCGGTCGCGTTCCGCGCCTTTCAGGCCGAAGTAGAACTCCAGCGGCCGCCCGATGATCGTCGCGACCGTCTGGCGCGGGTTCATCGCCACGTCGGCCATCTGATAGATCATCTGCAACTCGCGCAGATCATCCTTGGTCCGCCCGGCCAGATCGTTCGACAGGGTGCGGCCGTTGAAGATCATCCGCCCCTTGGCGGGCGGCAGAAGGCCGGTGATCGCCCGCGCCAGCGTCGACTTGCCCGATCCGCTTTCGCCGACCACCGCGAGCGTATGGCCGGGTTCCAGCGTCACCGAGATGTTCTTCAGAACGTCGATCGGCACGGATCTGTAACGCGCGGTGACGTTTTCGACCCGCAGGACCGGGGCGCCGCTCAGGGGCTTTTCCGGGTGGTCCTTGGAGCGGACGGAGACCAGCGCGCGGGTATAGTCTTCGCGCGGCGCGGTGATGATCTGGTCGGTCTTGCCCCATTCGACGGTCTTGCCATGGCGCAGCACCATGATCTCGTCGGAGACCTGCGCCACCACGGCGAGGTCATGGGTGATATAGAGCGCGGCAACGCCGGTGTCGCGGATCGCCTCCTTGATCGCCATGAGGACGTCGATCTGGGTGGTCACGTCGAGCGCGGTGGTCGGTTCGTCGAAAACCACGAGGTCGGGCTTGGGGCAAAGCGCCATCGCGGTCATCGCCCGCTGCAACTGGCCGCCCGAGACCTGATGCGGATAGCGTTCCCCGAACGTATCGGGGTTGGGCAGGCCGAGCTTGCGGAACAGGCCGCGCGCCCGCGCCTCTGCCTCCTCCTTGCCCAGCAGCCCGTGCAGGAGTGTCGCCTCGATCACCTGTTCCATCAGCCGCTTGGCCGGGTTGAAGGAAGCGGCGGCCGACTGCGACACATAGGTCACCTCGCGGCCCCTGAGCGCGCGCAGGCCACCCGCCCCGCCCTTCAGGATATCGCGGCCGTTGACAAAGACCTCGCCCCCGGTGATGCGCACCCCGCCCCGCCCATAAGCCATTGACGACAGGCCGATGGTCGATTTGCCCGCGCCGGATTCGCCGATCAGGCCCAGAACCTTGCCCTTTTCCACCGTCAGCGACACGCCATGCACCAGCGTTGCGGTCCGCGGCTTTTCGCCAGGAGGATAAACGGTGGCCTCGATCTTCAGATCGCGGATGTCGAGAAGCGGTTTTTGCGTCTGATCAAGCACCGCGGCCTCCCTTCAGGCTGGTCGTGCGGTTCAGAACCCAGTCGGCGACCAGGTTGACCGAGATGGAGAGGACGGCGATGGCAACGGCCGGCACCAGCGCGGCGGAGATGCCATAGACCAGCCCCTCCTTGTTTTCCTTCACGATGCCGCCCCAGTCGGCAAGCGGCGGCTGCACGCCAAGGCCGAGGAAGGAAAGCGTCGAGATGAAAAGGACGGCGAAGATGAAGCGCAGGCCGAGTTCGGCGACGAGCGGCGACAGGGCATTGGGCAGGATCTCGCGGAAGATGATCCAGCCGGTGCCTTCGCCCCTGAGCCGCGCGGCCTCCACATAGTCCATCACCGTGATGTCGACGGCGACGGCCCGCGCCAGCCGGTAGACGCGGGTGGAGTCCAGAAGCCCCATCACCAGAATGAGGACGGTCAGGGTGGTGGGCATGACCGACAGGATGACCAGCGCGAGGATGAGGGACGGGATCGACATGAACAGATCGCAGAGCCGCGACATGACCTGATCGACCCAGCCGCCGGTCACCGCGGCAGTAAAACCCAGGACCGAGCCGGTGACGAAGCTGACGATGGTGGCCATGGTGGCGACGAAGATCGTGGTCTGCCCGCCATAGATCATCCGGGTCAGAAGATCGCGCCCGAGCGAATCCGTTCCCAGCCAGAACTTCGACGACGAGCTTTCCCAGACGTCGCCGGAGATTTCGGCCATGCCATAGGGGGCGATCAGGGGCGCGAAGATGGCCGACAGGAAGAAGGCGGCGGTCATCACCAGCCCGATCAGGGCAGACAGGGGAATGCGGCTCATTTCGGATGCCTCAGGCGCGGGTTGGACAGGATCGAGACGACATCGGCGAAGATGTTCAGCCCGATATAGACGGCGGCGAAGATCAGCCCGCAGGCCTGCACCACCGGAATGTCACGTTTGGCCACATGGTCGACCAGATACTGACCCATGCCGGGATAGACGAAGACCACCTCGACCACGACGACGCCCACGACCAGATAGGCGAGGTTCAGCATCACCACGTTCACCACCGGCGCGATGGCATTCGGAAAGGCGTGGCGGGCGATGATGGTGAAGGGCCTGAGGCCCTTCAGCTCGGCCGTTTCGATATAGGCCGACTGCATCACGTTGAGGATCGCCGCGCGGGTCATCCGCATCATGTGCGCCAGAACCACCAGCACCAGCACCATGACCGGCAACGCGATGGCATAGAGTTTTTCACCCAGCGACATCGTGTCATAGATCGTGGAGATCGGCGAGAAGACCCGGAACTTCACGGTCAGCAGATACATCAGGATGTAGCCCACCACGAATTCCGGCAGCGAGATGGTCGCCAGCGTGATGCCGGAAATCAGCCGGTCGGGCCAGCGGTTGCGGTAGCGCACCGCCAGCAGGCCAAGGATGATCGCCAGCGGCACCGCAACCACCGCTGCCCAGAAGGCGAGGAACAAAGTATTGCCCAGCCGCTCGCCGATCGCGGCGGAAATATTCTGCTTGTTGGAGAGTGCGACGCCCAGATCGCCGTTCAGGATGCCCCAGAGCCAGGCGAGATATCGTGTCAGCGCCGGCTGGTCGAGGCCCATCTCCTCGCGCAGGTTGCGCAGGGCGGTTTCGGTGGCGGACTGGCCGAGGATCGCCTGGGCCACATCGCCCGGCAACATCTCGACCCCGATGAAGATCAGCGCCGAAACGGCGAGAAGAAGGAGGGCCCCCAGCGCCAGCCGTTGGCCCACCAGTTTCACGATTGGATGCATCTGTCCCCCGAGCGTTCCGTTTACGCCAGCCAGCATTTCGTCATGGCGCGGCCATTCATCAGTTCACTGTTCGGATCGGATTCCCATCCGCCGGACACCTCCGACACCGCTTCGACAAAGTCGTTGACCATCGCCAAGATCAGCCCGCCCTCGGCCCGGACGGCCTGCGCCAGAAGCCCGCCTGCCATTGTCGACGACAGGCCAAGCGCGCCCGCGCGGCCCATGAAGGCCCGCCGCGACTGTTTGCCCTGCGCGGTCCGCGCCAGAAGGTAACGAAGCTCGTCGTTCATCTTTCACCCCCGCTGAGACATTTTATTGCTTTGTTCGGACGCTAACAGGATCGGAAAAAAGGAAAAGCACAAAAATGCGCAACAAAGCTGCGAAAATCTGGTTGGAACAGGATGTGCAAAGCATCAGCCCCGGCGGCTTTCGCCGCCGGGGGCTTTGTTTCGCAATATGCCCGCCGTCAGGCCATCCAGGTGCGCTGCGAGGCCCAGCCGCCCATCATTTCGTAGTTCGGATCTTCGACCCATCCGGCGACCGCATCCGAATAGGCGTCGATGAAGTCGTTGAACATCGGAACGATCACGCCGCCCTCGTCCCAAAGGATCCGCGCGATCTGGCCGTAAAGCTCCTTGCGCTTGGCCTGGTCGGTTTCGGCACGCGCCTGCAGGATCAGCGCGTCGAATTCGGCATTCTTGAAGCGGGTATCGTTCCAGTCAGCGGTCGACAGATAGGCCGTCGAATACATCTGGTCCTGCACCGGGCGACCGCCCCAGTAGCTGGCGACGAAGGGTTTCACGTTCCAGACATCCGACCAGTAACCGTCATCCGGCACCTTCTTGACCGTCAGCGGAATGCCCGCCGCATTGGCCGACGCCTGCCAGAGCGAGGCCGCATCGACCGCACCAGGGAAGGCCCCGTCGGCCACCAGCAGCTCGATCGGGCTGCCATCATGGCCGGAGGCCTTGTAGTGCTCCGCCGCCTTGGCCAGGTCGAACGGGCGCTGTTCCAGCGTCTCGTCAAACAGCGGATAGGCCGCGTTGATCGGGATGTCGTTGCCGATGCCGCCGAAGCCGTCGAGGATCTTGTCGACCATTTCCTGACGGTTGATCGAGTATTTCAACGCCAGGCGCAGATGCTTGTTGTCGAAGGGCGCGGTATCGACATGCATGACGAACACATAATGCCCGCGGCCCGAGACGTTGGCGACATTGACGCCCGGCGCCCCACCCAGAAGCTTTGCCACCTTCGGGTCGATCCGGTTGATCATGTGGACCTGACCGGACTGCAGCGCCGAGTTGCGCGCGGTCGCGTCGTTGATCACGATCATCTCGACGCCATCGTAATGGCCGCGCGTCATGTCCCAGTCTTCGGCGTTCTTCTCGAAGACATAGCGCACGCCCGGTTCGGCCGACGCGATCTTGTAGGCGCCGGTGCCGATGCCCGCCGCCGGATTGTCGACCCCGCCCTTCGGCTGGATGATCAGGTGATAATCGGACAGAAGATAGGGAAGGTCGGCGTTGCCGGTGGCGAGTTTCATCACCACATTCTGGCCGTCCGCCGAAATTTCGGAGATGCCCTGCATGATGCCGAGCGCGCCAGACTTCGAGTTTTCGTCCGAATGGCGCTTGAAGGTCGCGACCACGTCTTCGACGGTCATGTCGCTGCCGTCATGGAACTTCACGCCCTGGCGGATGGTGAAGGTCCATTCGGTGCCTTCGGGGTTCGACGCGAAGCTTTCCGCAAGGCGCGGCTGCAGCGAACCGTCCGCCGCGACGTTCACGATCGTATCGCCCCACTGGCGGTTGACCGCGAACGGAACCGGGCTGTCTGAGACGCCGGGATCGAGCGAGTCGGTCGTTTCACCGCCGCCCATGCCCATTTTCAGGATGCCGCCCTTTTTCGGCTCCTGCGCCTGGGCCTGGCCCGCCAGCACCGACGCGCCGATGACCGCGGTGGCCCCGAAAGCCGCCGAACGCGTCAGGAACGACCGGCGCGACAGGCCGCCCGCGTCGATGAAGTCCAGAAGTTTCGCAAGATCGTCTTTCATGTTTTCTCCCCAGAGTTGGTCTTGTTTTGTTGGCTGTTGCATCAAACTTGACAGGTTGCGACTGCATTTCAATACAAATGTTCAATGGTTACCTTGTCATAGAAAGTCCCGCGCGATATTCTCCTCATGGTTGCGCTCATAGGCCAGCACCTCGTCCTCCCAGGCTTCGATCCGGGCGGTCAGATGGAAGTGCGTGGCGTCCGAGCGCATCGCACAGGTCGCTTCGGTGCGCAGCCTGCGCCCGTCGCGTTCCACCACTTCGCTCCAGTGGGCGGCGCCCCGCGCCGACAGGGGATCTTCGGGATGGATGTCCCAGCGTTCGCGCGCCACCGATCCGGCAATGCCGCCGTGATCAGGGTTTTCATATTCACCGAAATCATCCTCGACAATCAGGCTGACGATGCCGGTGCGCTGGTCTATCTCGGTGCGGCGCACATGGGCTTCGGGCCGGATTTCCCTCAGCGCCAATGGCTTGGCGGCCTCGGCCGGTGGGAAGGTGATCTCGTCGCCCGTGGCCATGATGGTGCGCACCGGCAGGTCAAGCGTGCCGCCGGTCAGGGTCAGCGTCGCCGCTTCCGGCATGGGCCAGAGCATCGGCCAATAGGCGGACGATACGGCAATCCGGAGCCGGTCCCCCTTCGGCAGGCGGTAGGCGATGTGATCCAGCGGCACCCGGACGGTGTAGGTTTTTCCCGGCTCAAGGGCCGAGGGTTCGGCGTGGCTGTCGCGGTGGGTCAGGTTCAGGACGCCCCAGGTGATGCGGGTCGCGGCACCATCGGGATGCAGATGGTTCAGCCTGACCGCGATCTGCGCCATGGGCCGGTCGGAGGAAAGGGTCAGCGTCAGGACCGGCGCGCCGACGATATCGGCCTGATCGAGCGATTCACTGTCAAAACAGGCCGAGAGCGCGTCGTCGCGGCGCTGGTCGCCCGGCATCTCGGGACCGAGCCAGATCGCGCAGAACTCACCGCCGTCCATCCCGCAATCCTGCGGGCTGTTGAGCGTGACGGCGAAGGCCCCGCCCGGCCCCAAAGTCCCCGACCCGAGCGCCAGCGTCCGGGTCGCGATGTTGGGCGAGGGCCAGGACGGTTCCGCGATCCAGCGGCCGGGGCGGTTTTCATACCAGCGCTGCGGTCGCACCCCGTCCATGAGGTAGACCCGATAAGCGGCGTCATCCTCCACCCCGGTCGGTTCTTCCTTCAGCCAGCGGTCCCACCAGCGCAGCGCCTCCTGCAGGAAGCCGATGCGCGGATGCGGCACGGCGAAATGCGGATACTTGTGCACCCATGGCCCTATGATGCCCTTGACGGGGGCGGAAATGTTTTCAACGAGCTGCGGGACGGCGTTCTTGTAGCTGTCCCCCCATCCGCCCACGGCCAGAACCGCCGCGCCGATGGCGCCATACTCCTCGCAGACGGACCCGTGCCTCCAGTAGTCGTCCCGCCGCTGATGGCGCAGCCACAGGCCCGGCAGGAAAGGTTCGGCCCTCAGCCGGTCCAGCCACATCTCGTGCCAGCCCTGTCGGAGCGCGGGGTCCGGCGGGCGCGAGGAATAGGCCCACATCGTCGCGCCCCAGCCGAGGTTCTCGTTCAGCAGGCAGCCGCCCTTGTAATGGATGTCATCGGCATAGCGGTCGACGGTCGAGCAGAGCGTGATGACGGCTTTCAGCGGCGCGGGCCGAAGGGCGGCGACCTGAAGCGAATTGAAGCCGCCCCAGCTGATCCCCATCATCCCGACCCGGCCACTGGACCAGTCCTGCGCCGCGATCCAGCCGATCACCTCGCAGGCGTCCGCCAGTTCCTGCGGGGAATATTCATCCGCCATCAGCCCGTCGCTGTCGCCGTTGCCGCGCATGTCGACGCGCAGGCAGACGTAACCATGCCCGGCCAGCCAGAGGTGGGTCAGCGCGTCACGCACCACGGTTCCGTCGCGCTTGCGATAGGGAAGAAATTCCAGAATCGCCGGAAAGGGCCCCGCGCCCTCCGGCATCCAGACCCGCGCCGAAAGCCGCGTGCCATCGGCCAGAACAATCCCGAGATCGGGATCTTCCGTGACGCGGAACGGGAAATCGGTGATGGTTTTCATGGGCCCCCCCTGATGCGGATACCCTTGCTGAAGAGCCGGCAGAAGCTGGTCGGAAAACGTCATGTCGTGCCCGTTAAGCGACAAAGCCGCGCTTGCATCACCGCAAATCCGGGTGTCGCTTTTTGTGTGGTTTTTCCGTTGCTTCCGAACCGGGGCGCCTGTGACGCCATGCGCGCGGTCACCGCGCCGCAATCGTCCGTTTTCGACATGCCCGCCGGTCGTCCGATTGCCGGGCCGGACCGGCCGCCCGGGAGGCCGGATGCAATCATCCGGGCCGCCTTCCACGTCCGGGATCACGCGCCGCTTGCCGCATTGGCCTCCCGCGTGGTCGCGCCCGAACAAGACAGGCGCGAGGAGCGCGCCCAGCATGGCCCGGACTTTCCAGCCGGGGATGAATCATGACAGCGCGCCCGAATATCCTGATCCTGATGGTCGATCAGCTGAACGGAACCTTGTTTCCCGACGGTCCGGCGGACTGGTTGCATGCGCCGAATCTGAAGCAACTGGCCGCCCGGTCGGCGCGGTTCGCCCAGACCTACACCGCCTCGCCCCTCTGCGCGCCGGGGCGGGCCTCGTTCATGTCGGGGCAGTTGCCGTCGAAGACCCGCGTCTACGACAATGCGGCCGAGTTCGCCTCCGACATTCCGACCTATGCCCATCACCTGCGCCGCGCGGGCTACCAGACGGCCCTTTCCGGCAAGATGCATTTCGTCGGACCCGACCAGCTGCACGGGTTCGAGGAACGGCTGACGACCGACATCTACCCGGCCGATTTTGGCTGGACGCCCGACTACCGCAAACCCGGCGAACGCATTGACTGGTGGTATCACAATCTCGGCTCGGTCACTGGCGCAGGTGTGGCAGAGATCACCAACCAGTATGAATATGACGATGATGTCGCCCATCAGGCGGTGCAGAAACTCTACGACCAGTCCCGCGGGCAGGATCCGCGCCCCTGGTGCCTGACCGTGAGCTTCACCCATCCGCACGACCCCTATGTGGCGCGGCGGAAATACTGGGACATCTACGAAGACTGCCCGCATCTCAAGGCCCCCGAGCCGATCGCTTATGAGGACATGGACCCCCATTCGCAACGCCTTATGGATGCCTGCGACTGGCGCGGGCTGAAGGTGACGCCAGCCCATGTCGCGCGCGCCCGGCGCGGCTATTTCGCCAATGTCAGCTACATCGACGACAAGATCGGCGAAATTCTCGCGGTGCTGGCGGCGACCCGCCAGGAGGCAGTGGTGATCTTCACCTCGGACCACGGCGACATGCTGGGCGAGCGCGGCCTGTGGTTCAAGATGAACTTCTTCGAAGGCGCGGCCCGCGTGCCGCTGATGATCGCTGCCCCCGGCCTGCCCCCGGGCCGGATCGACACCCCGGCCTCGACGCTCGACGTGACACCGACGCTTGCAGCACTCGCCGGGCTTTCAATGGCGGAGGTCGCGCCCTGGACCGCCGGTGAAAACCTGATCCCGGTCGCGAAGGGCGGGCCGCGCGGGCCGGTGCCGATGGAATATGCTGCCGAAGGTTCGATCACGCCGCTCGTCGCCTTGCGCGAGGGGCGCTGGAAATATACCCGCTGCGCCGCCGATCCCGACATGCTCTTTGATATCGAGGCCGACCCCGGCGAACGGACGAACCTTGCCGCCGATCCGGCCTATGATGAAATTCTGACCCGACTGCGCGGGTTGGCAGACGCGCGTTGGGATCTCGCCCGCTTCGACGCGGAGGTCCGCCAAAGCCAGGCCCGCCGCTGGGTGGTCCACGAGGCGCTCAGGAACGGCGCCTATTTCCCCTGGGATTACCAGCCACTGCGCGCCGCCTCGGAACGTTACATGCGCAACCACATGGACCTGAATGTGCTCGAGGAAAACAAGCGTTTCCCGCGCGGCGAATAAGAACTTCAATGCCTCCGGCGGGGATATTTATGCCAGAATGAAATCCATTCCTTCAGTCTGGCCCAAGCATCCTCGGGGGTGCGGGGGCAGACAGCCCCCGCTTCCGCCCTCCGGGCTCAGCGCCCCTTCCAGACCGGATCGCGCTTTTCGACGAAGGCCCGCGCGCCTTCGAGCTGGTCGTCTGACGAATAAAGCCGGTCGACGGTCGGCATCTGCCGCTTGGTGATCCGGTTCAGCGCGTCCTGAAAACGCATGTCCTCCGCCTCGCGCACCACTTCCTTGATCGCGGCATAGACGAGCGGCGGGCCGCTTTCCAGAAGCCGCGCCAGATCCCAGGCCTTGGCCAGCAGGTCGGCCTGCGTGGTGATTTCTTTGACGATCCCCCAGCGGAAGGCCTCTTGCGCGTCAAACCAGCGCCCGGTCAGCAGAAGGTCCATCGCCACGTGATAGGGAATGCGTTTCGGGAGTTTGATCGAGGCGGCGTCCGCCACCGTCCCGGACCGGATTTCCGGCAGCGCGAAGGTCGCATTGTCGGAACACAGGATCAGATCGGCCGACAGGGCGAGTTCCAGCCCGCCGCCGCAACAGATGCCGTTGACCGCCGCGATCACCGGCTTGTTCAGGTTCGGCAGTTCCTGCAGACCCCCGAAACCGCCCACCCCGTAATCGCCGTCAACCGCATCGCCATCGGCAGCCGCCTTCAGATCCCAGCCGGGGCAGAAGAACTTCTCGCCTTCGGCCCTGAGGATGCAGATCCGCAGGCTGTCATCGTCGCGAAAGTCGCGAAAGGTCAGCCCCATGATCCGGCTCGTCTTCAGGTCGATCGCATTGGCCTTGGGCCGGTCGAGCGTCACCTCCAGCACCGCGCCTTCGCGCCGCGTGCGGATCGGGCCTTCGGTGCGCATCGTCATCTCCGCCATCATCGTGCCTTTCGGATCAGGGCATCGACCGCGACCGCACCCTGGCTGCGGACGAGGATCGGATTGATTTCTATCTCTTCCAGGTCGGGGCGCGCCAGCATCAGCCGCCCGAGCCTCACCGCAAGGGCGGCGACCGAAACCATGTCGGCCTTCGTCCGCCCGCGATAGCCATCGAGCAGCGGCCAGAGGCGCAGACGTTTCATCGCTGCCAGCACCTCGCCTTCGCCCGCAGGCAGGATCAGCGTCACCGTATCGGCCAGAACCTCCGCGGTCACCCCGCCCATGCCGAGCGTCAGGCTGATCCCGTAGACCGGATCGCGACGAAGCCCGAGCAGGATTTCCGCGACCGTGCCTGTGACCATTTCCTCGGCCAGATAACCGGCAGCCCCCGGCATCTCCGCCTGCCCGTCGAGGGTTTGCAGCCCCAGCCGCACCGCGCCGGCTTCGGTCTTGTGGGCAAAACCGAGACCCTTCAGCGCGAGGGGCGCGGTCAGGCCCGCCGCCTTTTCCGCCACTTCGGCCAGCGTCGTGCCGGTCACGGCGCGTGGTACCGGGACGCCCGCCCCGGCCAGAAGCGCCTTGCCCTCGGCCTCGCTCAGCATCCTGGTGTCGCGCGGTGGCAGGGCCGGTGCTGGCCGCCAGCCCGCCCGGCCCGGTTCGGTCTGCGCCGCGCGGATCGCCCCGAGCGCGCTTTCCAGCCCCATGAGCACCGCAACGCCCTGATCCATCAGCGCAATCGCCCGATCCTCATCGAAATTTTCCGGCAGCGAGGCCACCGGGAAGCCCGGCTTCCCGGTCACCCGTCCGGCCGTCACGATCGCATCGAGCGCCGGCTGGAACGAGGCCGGATCGCAGCGGTCGGCGCGCGGCGGGTCGATGATGAAGATGCCCGCGTCATAGGCCGACAGCATCGTGGTGAAGACATCCGTGGTGCGCGGCCCGTCCCCCCAGATGAACGTGTGATAGTCGAGCGGATTGGCGATGGTGACGATCGGTCCGAGAATTTCGCCCAGTCGGGCGCGGGTCGCCTCCGGCACCGGCGGGAAGGGAAGCGCGAAGGGTGCCGCCAGGTCGGCGACCAGACCGGCCTCGCCGCCCGAGCAGGAGAGCGAGCAAATACGCGGCCCGATCTGCGGGCCATGGGCATGAAAGATCTTCAGCGTTTCAATGAGTTCGGGAAGCGTGTTCACCTCGGCCACACCGGCCTGCCTGAGAAATGCCGAGGAGGCAGCCCCGCCCCCGGCCAGCGAAGCCGTATGCGACGCGGCGGCAGAACGGCTCAGTTCGGTCTTGCCCGACTTGATGCAGACGATGCCCTTGCCGACCGCGCGCGCGGCCTCGGCCAGCGCGGCAAAGGCCGGGGCATCGTCGATCCCCTCCACATACATGCCGATCGCTGTCACCCGCTCATCGGCCAGCAGCGCGCCCGCAAGTTCCGCCAGCCCCACCTGCGCGGCATTGCCGAGGCAGGCGACATAGGCGACCGGCAGGGCGCGGGCCTGCATCGTCAGGTTGATGACGATGTTCGAGGACTGGCTGAGAAGGGCCACGCCCCTGTCCACCCGACGTCCGCCGTGCTGGTCGGGCCAGAGGAGCGCGCCGTCGAGATAGTTGATCACCCCGTAGCAGTTGGGGCCGAGGATCGGCATGTCGCCCGCCGCCGCAACCAGCTGGCCCTGCAGCTCCGGCTCTCCCGCCTCGGTCCAGCCGCTGGCAAAACAGATCGCGCCGCCCGCGCCCATCGCGGAAAGCTCGCGCACCACATCGACCGTCGCATGGCGGTTCACCCCGATGAAGGTGGCGTCCGGCGCGCCAGGCAGATCGGCGAGCGCGGCATAGGCCTTCAGCCCGCCAATCGCCGGTTTCGTGGGATGGACCGGCCAGACCGGGCCAGCAAAGCCCATCTTGCGACACTGGGTGATGACATTCTCCGCCCAGACCGATCCCATGACGGCGATGGACCGGGGCCGGAGAAGGCGGGACAGGTCGCGGGTCATGCCCGGCCTCCGGTCCCGCGGCAAGCGCCGGGGGCGCTGCCCCCGGACCCCCGGGATACTTCCGAACAGATGAAGGGAGCCGGGGGACGCCCTGCCCCGAGCCATCGGGACAGGGAGCCTTCACCTGTTACGGTCATCGGCGTCCCCGCCTGTACCGTGGCCTGAGAGTTGCTCAACATTCTTAACATTGTCTTACTTCATCTGTTTCAAAGTATCCTCGGGGGTGCGGGGGCAGACAGCCCCCGCTTCCTCAGGCCCCGAGCGGGCGCAGGAGTTCCCGGCTGATGATATGGCGCTGGATTTCGCTGGTCCCTTCCCAGATACGCTCGACCCGCGCATCGCGCCAGATCCGCTCCAGCGGCAGCTCGTCCATCAGCCCCATGCCGCCGTGGATCTGGATCGCCTCGTCGGCGATCATGGCCAGAACCTCGGTGGCCTTAAGCTTGGCCATCGACATGTCGGCTTCGGTCACGGTGCCCTGGTCATACTTCCAAGCGGCCTCGCGGGTCAGCAGCTCCGCCGCTTTAAGTTCCATCGCCATATCTGCGAGTTTGAAGGAAATTCCCTGGAACTTGCCGATCTTCTGGCCGAATTGCTCGCGCTCTGCGGCGTAGGAGAGAGCATGGCCGAGCGCCCGTTCGGCGCGGCCGAGACAGGTGGAGGCGACCTGGAGGCGGGTGGCCCCGAGCCAGCTGTTCGCCACCTCGAACCCCTTGTGCACTTCGCCGAGGATCTGGCGCTTGCTCACGCGGCAATCGTCGAATTCGAGGACGGCATTCGTATAGCCGCGATGGCTGACATTTCGATAGCCGTCGCGGACGGTGAAGCCCCTGGTGCCCTTGTCGACGAAGAAGGCGGTGATCTTCTTCTTCGGCCCGCGCGGTGTCTGCTCCTCGCCGGTCGCCATGAAGGTGATGGTGAAGCCGGCAATGTCGGCGTGGCTGATGAAATGCTTGGTGCCGTTCAGCACCCAGTCATCGCCATCCTGCCGCGCGCTTGCCTTCATACCGCGCAGATCGGAGCCAGCACCGGGTTCGGTCATCGCGAGGCAGTCCCAGGTTTCGCCCCGGATGCAGGGGTAGAGATACTTCTCGCGCTGCTCCTCGTTCCCGGCGAGAAGGATGTTGGACGGGCGCGCGACACAGGTCCAGTGGAGCGCGTAGTTGGCGCGGCCGAGTTCCTTCTCATAAAGGAGCCAGGAAAGCGTATCGAGCCCCGCGCCGCCGACCTCAGCTGGCATGTTCGCCGCGTAAAGCCCTGCTTCCATGGCCTTTTTCTGAATCTCGCGGATCAGTTCGACAGGCAGGTGACCACTGCGTTCGACCGCCAGTTCGTGCGGGTAAAGCTCATTCTCCACGAAGGCGCGCGTCGTGTCGACGATCATCTGCTGTTCTTCGCTCAGTCCGAAATCCATGATGGCCTCCTATTTCCGCTGTCCGACGTGACGGCCCGCGCTTTCGGGGCGCGGCAGGCTCTTGTGCGCCTCGGCGATCGGCATGAGTTTCGCCAGAACCTCCGGCGCGGCCGGGCAGGTCTTGCCTGCCGCCATGTCGACATGGAGCAGTATTTGCTCCACCGTTGCGACCACTTCCGCACCCTTCTGGATGTGCATGAACGTATGGATGCGTTTTTGATCGGCGGCCAGGACCTGAAGCGAGCCGGTCAGCCGGTCACCCAGCCTGGCCTCGCCCAGATGCATGATGTGGGACTCGGCGGTATAGTAGGAACGACCGTCCTTCACATAATCCATATCCGCGCCGATCAACCTGAGGAAATTGTCGCAAGTCTCTGATCCGGCGAACAGATAGCGGCTTTCTGTCATATGGCCGTTATAGTCGATCCAACCCGGCAGAACCTGCATCTGCGCCATCACCATGGGCGCGGCCTTGGGCGGGGCGGGCAGCTTGGCGGCGAGGAGTTTGTCGTGATCCTTCAGCGCCTTGCCCGCGCCCCAATCGCGATCTTTCAGCACCCGCAGGAAGCCGATGAGGTTCGAATCCCGGATCCGCTCAAGTTCGCGGATCGAATGGTGGCCGGACTGGGCATCGGACTGCCCGGCGATCAGGTCGACGAGTTCGTCGTTGAACTCCGGCACGTCCATCAGCTTGGTCCAGGGCCATTTCAGGCAGGGGCCGAACTGGGCCATGAAATGTTTCATCCCCGCCTCGCCGCCGGCCACGCGGTAGGTCTCGAACAGGCCCATCTGGCCCCAGCGCAGGCCGAAACCCATGCGGATCGCCTCGTCGATCTCCTCGGTGGTGGCGACGCCGTCCTTGACCAGCCACAGCGCCTCGCGCCAGACGGCCTCAAGGAAACGGTCGGCGATGTGGGCGTCGATTTCCTTGCGGACATGCAGGGGGAACATCCCGATTTCGCGCAGGATTTTCTTTGCGTTCTCAATGAGTTCAGGATCAGACTTCGCGCTTGGCACCACTTCGGCCAGCGGCAGCAGGTAGACCGGGTTGAACGGGTGGGCGACGAAGATCACCGAGGGGTCGGCGGCATTTTCCTGAAGCTCGGACGGTTTGAAGCCCGAGGTCGAGGAACCGATCGGCACACCATGTGATGCCTGCTGAACCTGGGCGAAGACCCGGTGTTTCAGCTCCAACCGCTCAGAGACGGATTCCTGAATGTAATCAGCCCCTTCCACGGCTTCGGTGATGGTGCCGCAGAAGGTGATCCTGCCTTCGGGCGGCAGCGGCACGTCCGACAGGGCGGGCAGCGCGGCGCGGGCGTTGGCCAGCACCTCGCCGATCTTGCGTTCCGCCTGCGGATCGGGGTCGAAGACCGAAACGTTCCAGCCGTTCAGGAGGAACCTTGCGGCCCAGCCGCCGCCGATAACCCCGCCCCCGATGATTGCCGCCTTACGCGTCATTCCCAATTCCTTCCCGTCTGTTTTCCGTCCCGCCAGCGTATGGCATCCGTCCCGACAGCGTCCCGACAATCACCGCCCGCGCGGCGCCCGCTTGGTCAGCCCGAGCTTCGTCCGCACTTCGGCGGGCGTCATCAGCCGCGCCCCGAGGTTCTCGATGATCGTCCCGGCGCGTTCCACGAGTTGCGCGTTCGTCGCCAGTTGCCCCTTGCCAAGCCAGAGATTGTCCTCGAGCCCGACGCGGACGTTGCCGCCGGCCAGCACGCTTGCCGCCACATAGGGCATCTGGTCGCGGCCGAGCGAGAAGGCCGACCAGTTCCAGTCGGACGGCACCGCATTGACCATCGCCATGAAGGTGTTGAGGTCATTGGGTGCCCCCCACGGCACGCCCATGCACAGCTGGACCAGCGCGTTCGGGGCAAGGACGCCTTCCTTCACCAGTTCCTTGGCGAACCAGAGATGGCCGGTGTCGAAGGCCTCGATCTCGGGCTTCACGCCGAGGTCGGTCATCATCTGGCCCATGGCGCGCAGCATGCCGGGGGTGTTGGTCATCACATAGTCGGCTTCGTTGAAATTCATCGTGCCGCAGTCGAGCGTGCAGATCTCCGGCAGGCAGTCGGCCACATGGGCGACCCGTTCGGTCGCGCCGACCATGTCGGTGCCCCTGGCGTTGACCGGAAACGGGTGTTCGACGTCACCGAAGACGATGTCGCCGCCCATGCCCGCCGTCAGGTTCAGGACGACATCGACCGAGGCATCGCGGATGCGTTCGGTCACTTCGCGGTAATATCTCAGGTCGCGCGAAGGCTTGCCGGTCTCCGGGTCGCGCACATGGCAGTGGACGATGGCCGCCCCGGCCTTGGCCGCGTCGATGGCGGAATTGGCGATCTGTTCGGGCGAGCGTGGCACATGCGGGCTGCGGTCCTGTGTGCCGCCCGAGCCGGTGACGGCGCAGGTGATGAAGACTTCTTTCGACATGGCAAGCGGCATGGAATCCTCCTGATTTGCGGGCAGCATAGCGTCTGACGGAGCGGACACTTACCGGAAAGCGAAAGACTTTTAACGAAAGTCGCGAGAACCGGTTCGGCCGCGAAAG
Source organism: uncultured Frigidibacter sp. (assembly GCA_964600685.1). Lineage (GTDB taxonomy): Bacteria > Pseudomonadota > Alphaproteobacteria > Rhodobacterales > Rhodobacteraceae > TMP-24. The sequence goes on from CAZRKU010000005.1 coordinate 47,079, forward strand.
GAAACTTCCGCAACACCGTTGTCCGTCACCGGATTATGTCGAAGAAAAAACAGGATTACCTTGAAAAATCTGTGTAATCAGATCCGGCATGGCGCGAAGAAGCAGCCAACAGGGCAAAATCAGGCTAGTGTGATTTCGACCGACTCGTGATGGCGGCAGATTTCCGGCAATCTGCCCTTCGTGCCAGACGTCTCAGACAGGTAGTTGTTGCAGATGAAGAAAATATCCGTCATCTCCCCCTGCTACAACGAGGAAGACAACGTCGAGACCTGTTACGAGACGGTCAAGGCGATCTTCGAGCGTGACCTGCCGGGCTATGAGCGCGAACATATCTTCATCGACAACTCATCGTCGGACCGGACAGTCGAGATCCTGAAGGGAATTGCGGCGCGCGATCCGTCCGTGAAGATCGTCGTCAACGCGCGCAATTTCGGGGTGTTCCGCTCGACCTTCAACGGGCTGCGCCATGCCACTGGTGATGCGGTGCTGGTGATGCTGCCGGTCGACCTGCAGGATCCGCCGGAACTGCTGCCGGAATTCGTCAAGCTGTGGGAACAGGGTTACGAGATCGTCGCAGGCGCCCGTTCGACGCGGGAGGAGACATTCGCGCTCAGGACCAGCCGCAAGATCTTCTACCGGCTGGTGAACGCCCTGTCGGACTTCGAGCTGTCGCCGGACGTGGGGGAATTCCAGCTGATCGACCGCAAGGTGCTGGACGCGGTCCTGCAGCACAATGACCACTATCCCTATATCCGCGGGATCATCGCCAGCGTCGGCTTCAGGCGGATCATCGTGCCCTACACCTGGCGGGCGCGCAAACGCGGCGTCAGCAAGCACAACCTGTTCATGCTGGTCGATCAGGCGCTGAACGCGATCTTCGCCTTCACCAAGGCGCCGATGCGGTTTTGCACCTTCGTCGGCACCGGGATCGCGGTGGCGAGCATCCTGTTCGCCATCCTCTCGGTCGTCGCCTATCTGATGGGGCTGGGCGTGGCCCCGCGCGGGACGACGACGATCATCGTCGCACTGTTCTTTCTTTCCGGGATCCAGCTGCTCTTCATCGGGATGCTGGGGGAATATATCACCGCGATCCACAATCAGGTGCGGGGCGGGCCGATGGTGATCGAGCGTGAGCTGGTCAACATCGCCCCCGACGATCAAAAGGCAGAGGTGCCCGCCGTGGCACCCCGCGCGGTCAGGCGCGTATAGGGGGCAGGCATGTCGGGGCAGAAATTCGCGGGCGCAGCCGCCCAGATCCTCGGGGCGGCGGTCCTGGTCGCCGCCATCTGGGTGACGGATGCGACGCTGGGGCGGCCGACGGCGCTGATCGACCGCTGGTATTTCTCGGTTCTCGGCGTGGCGCTGGTGGCGCTTGGCATCTGCCTGAGACGGGAAGCGGCGGTCTTCGGGCTTCTGGCCTTCTTCCTGATCACGGGCGGCGCGGCGCAGCTTTACGTGACCGAACCCCTGTGGTTCCCGACGCTGCATCTCAATCCGCAGAACTGGAAGGAATGGGCGACATTCGCGGTGATCGCCGCCGAGGGGCTGGTGGCGCTGACGGTGCTGGTGCGCGCCGGGCTGGGCCAGGTTCTGGCCGAGGCGCAGGCGCGGCTGGGGTTGGGGCGGATCGCGGTCTTTGTCCTGATCAGCGGATTTCTGTCGGTGCCGATTGTCGGCTATCTGGCGCGCGGCGGCGGGGCGGCCTACGGCGCGCATGTGGGGGTGGGGATCGGGCTGACGCTGGTGCATTTCGCGGTCTTTGCGGCGATGGCGCAGGTCAAAAGCCCGATCAGCGGGCTTTACCGCCTGTCGCCGCTGGTGCCGGCGGCGGTCACGCTGGTCGTGTCGCTGATCCTGAGCTTCTACTCTTTTGAACGCATGCCGCATGTCGAGGATGAGGTCGCCTATCTGTTTCAGGCCAAGACCTTTGCGGGGGGCGCGCTGACCGCCCCGGCCCCGCCCGAGGCGGCGCGGGCGGGCCTGGACTATTATCTTTTCGAGGTGCAGGGCGGTCGCTGGTATGCCGCGACCCTGCCCGGCTGGCCGGCGGCATTGGCACTTGGCGTGGCGGCCGGAGTGCCCTGGCTGGTCAATCCCGTGCTGGCGGCTTTGTCGGTGCTCCTGGCCCATGCGGTTGCGGCCCGGATGGCGGGGCGTGATCAGGCGGACCTCGTGGCGATGATGATGGGGGCGTCGCCCTGGCTCCTGGCGCTCGCGGCCTCGCTCATGGCCCATACGCTGACATTGTTCCTGATGCTTCTCGCCTGGTGGCTGATCCTGCGCGCCGGCGACAGGAACCGGGGGGCATTGCGCCGGTTGTTCATCGCCGGACTGGCGATGGGCTGGATCTTCGCCACGCGCCCGCTCGACGGGCTGGTGGTCGGCGGGCTGACCGGCCTCTGGCTGTTGCTGGCCGCGCCGCAGGGCGGGCCGGGGCGCGCACTGGTCTATGCTCTGGGCTGCGTGGCGACGGGGGGGCTGTTCCTTCTCTACAACGCCGGGGTCACGGGGGATGCCTTCGTGCAGCCCCTGACCGCCTATATCGACAGAAGCTGGGGACCGGGGGCCAATGCCTATGGTTTCGGGCCGCAGATCGGCCCGCCGGGCGGCTGGGGCACACTGGACCTGTGGCCGGGTCACTCCTTCACCGAAGCGCTGATCAACCTCCTGAACCTGGTCGTGAGCCTGCAATTCGACCTGATGGGCTGGTCGGTGGGCTCGCTCGCGCTGCTCATCGCCTATCTCCTGTGGCAGCGCCCGTCGCGGGGCGACTGGGCGATGATCGCGGTGGCGGTGGCGGTGATCGCCGCCATGTTCTTCTACTGGTTCGCCGACAGCTATTACATCGGACCACGGTACTGGACCCTGGCGGCCTTCCCGGTCTTCTACCTGTCGGCGCGCGGCTATCAGGCGATCCGCGAACATTTTCCCGACCGCGATCAGGCGGCCTTCGTGGGGATCGATTCGATCTTCTGGTATGCCTGCATCTTCGGCTTCTGCGTCTTCCTGCCCTGGCGGGCGGTGACGAAATACTACGAATACAACGACTTCCACCCGACGGTGCGCGAAGATGCGGCGGACGGGCGGTTCGACGGCAAGCTGGTGCTGGTCGCGCCGAACGGCGACGAGGGATCGGCGCTGATGCTGAACGACCCCTGGCTCAGGGGCACGGTCTACCTGAATGATCCGGGCAACCTGGACGAGGCGGCGCTGGCCGAAGCCTTCCCCGGCCGCGAGATCGTGCGCTATCGGGCGGACTGGACCGGAAAGTAGGGCCGGACAATAGGTCCGACCGGTTGTGGTCGGGGGCCTAACCCGCGTTCAGGTCGGCAAAGTGCCGTCCCTCGCGGATCAGCAGGTCCCAAAGCGGTGCGGGCGTCCAGAACGCATCGCCGGATGCTTCGGCCCAGCCCCTGAGATCGTCGCGCAGGCCCAGCAGACCGGCTTCGTCGGCGGCCTGCATCGGTCCGCCGCGCCAGCGCGGGAACCCCTGCGCCAGCGCCACGAGATCAATGTCGGAGGGCTGGCGCGCGCGCCCTTCGGCCAGCGCCCAGGCGGCGTCGTTGGCCAGTCCGGCCAGGACCCGCCGCCAGAGATTTGCCGCCCCGATCCGGACGCGCGGGCGCAATTCATCGGCAAGGGCGATGACTTCGGATGCGGGTTTCCACGGCCCGTTCGCCGGATGCTCGTGCCAGCCGCGTCCGGCGCGCCGACCAGTGCGGCCATCAGTGGCGAGCGCGGTGCGCATCTGCCGCGCCACCGGGGCTTCGTCCACGCCCGCGCGGCGGACGGGATGGGTGCGGAGCCAGTCGTCGGCCCCGGCCAGATCCGCGCCTTCGAACGGGCCGACGGGTAACCCGGCCTGCCGCAGCGCGACGTCGATTTCATGGGGTTTGGCCCCTGCCGCCAGACAGCGGTCGGCGGCATCGGCGAGCGCGGTGATCAGGCGCGGGCCAAGAAAACCCGCGACCGGCCCGTGACGCAGCCCGCGCCAGCCGAGGGTGCGCAGGAGAAGATGAAGTGCCGCTCCGGCCGGTCCGGCGCTGGCCATGTCGGTCAGCGCCACCTCGGCCAGCGCCATCTTGCGGAACGGGGCAGTCATCGCCAGCACCGCCAGCCGGTCGCGCGCGTCCGGCGCAACGGCGAGCGCCAGCGGATCGCCGGCCAGCACCGCAGCCCCGGGTGGCGAGAGAAGCGACAGGACCGGCGCAGGGGCTGGCAGCCCCTCGGACAGGGCGGCGAGAAAGCCTTGCCGCGCGGCAGGACCGGCGGATTCGTCCGGTGGGCCGCATTCGATCAGCAGGTCGACCGGGCCATGTTCCCGCAGGGCGGCTTGCAGGGCCGTCGAAGGGTCGCCGGGCCGCGCCGCGATCCGGTCCCATGCCGCCTTGCGCGCGGCTTCGGTCTTTTCGCCACTGGCGACGGCGGCGTCCTCGGACTTGGCCAAGCGGGTCAGGACCCGCGCCAGTCCGGCGCTGTCGTCCCCGATCAACGTGACCCTGAGGCCCGCCGAGATCATCGCCCCCGTCAGCCCCGCGGCCATCCGGCAGCCGCCGGCCAGCGCCACATGCTGCGGCGGCGGCCGGCCCCCCGCTGCGACGGCAGGCAGGGACTTTGCCCCCCGCCGTTCGGACAGGAAGGCGTGGCGCAGGGCCCGCGCCTCGGGCGTGGCGGCCAGATCGAGGAAGGCGGTGCGTTCGAACGTCAGCCCGTGCGCCTCGGGCAGCAGAAGGGCTGCTTCGACACAGTCGATGATGCGCGGCGCGGCGCGTTCATGCGCCGCGAAGCGCCGGCTGCGTGCCGCCTGCACCGCGTCAAGGTAAGGTCCCGGATCGGCCTTGCCACCCATCGGGCGGTTCGCGGCGGCGGGAAGCCTGCGCTGGCCGCCCAGGTGGTCTTCGGCCAGCTTCATCGCCAGCGCGAAAGCTGCAGCCGCGCCATCGGCGGCGGCCGGCGCCACCAGATCGACCAGGCCAAGCCGGTGGGCGCGGGCGGCGCTGATCGGCACGCCGGACAGCATCAGGTCGAGCGCCGCCGCCGCCCCGATCAGGCGCGGCAGGCGCTGGGTGCCGCCCGCGCCGGGAAGCAGGCCGAGGGTGATTTCGGGAAGTCCGAGCCGGAGGTCGGCCGCCGCCACCCGGAAGGCCGCGACCAGCGCCAGTTCCAGCCCGCCGCCCAGGGCGGCGCCGTGCAGCGCGGCGATGACCGGCTTCGGCGCGGCGGCGATCCTGGCGCAGAGGTCCGGCAGGGCGGGCGCGGCCGGCGGCTTGCCGAACTCGCGGATGTCGGCCCCGACCGGCCAGCTGCGCCCTGCCGCCCTGAGGAGGATCACCGCGATCTCGGGCATGTTCATCGCCCGGTCGAGCACGGCTTCGAGGCCTGCGCGCAGATCCTGCCCGAGCGCGTTCAAGGGCGGATTGTCGAGCGTCACCACCGCGACGCCGTTCGTCACTTCCCAGCCAACCTGCCCGTTCATGCGGTTCCTTCCCCGCAGCCTGCCTTTGGGCAACTTTCTTTCAGCCAGAGGGTTTTGGCAATGGGGTCGGGCGGAAAGGCTGGCCGCGATCAGGCGGTCTTGCGGCCCCGTTCAGTGATTGGCCGCGCAACTGGCGCAGAAGGGGGTCGCGGGCAGAAGATCGAGCCGTTCCTCGCTGATCGGTTCGCCGCAGCGCGTGCATTCGCCATATTCGCCCGCGTCGATGCGCCTCAGCGCCGCGTCGATCATCCTGAGTTCGTGCCGGGCGGAGGAACCGAGATCTTCGAGCACCTCGTCGCCCTCGCGTTCGGTCGCCATCTCCTCGAAATCCTTCGCGTCGTGCGTGTCCAGTTCCGATTCGATCCGGTCCATGCGGCGGCGGAGAAATCCCTGGCGGTGAAGCAGTTGTTCGCGGCGAACAGCAGGCGACTTCATCGGCAACTCCTTTGCTTTCCAACTGGCTACAACGCTGCGCCAGCGCGCTCCTTGATGCAAGTCAAAGCTGAGCGCACAGTATCTTGTCCCGCTGCCCGTCACTGACTAAGCAGACGGGGCGGCAGGACGGGAGGATCGACATGCAGGCGGACTGGATCTGGGGCTTCGGCGGCGGGCTGATCATCGGGCTGGCCGGGGCAATCTATCTTCTGGTGAACGGGCGGATCATGGGCGCGTCGGGCATCCTCGGCGGCCTTGTGGATGGCAGCGGCCGGGCGACGGCGGGCGAACGGCTGGCCTTTCTGGCCGGGCTGGTGCTGGTGCCGGGCCTGGCGGTCTGGGTGCGCGGCGCGGCCCCGCCGCTCAACCTGACGGCAAACCTCTGGATCCTGGTCGCGGCGGGTCTCCTGGTCGGGTTCGGGACGCGGCTGGCCAATGGCTGCACGTCGGGCCACGGCGTATGCGGCATTTCCCGCCTGTCGGTCCGGGGAATGGTGGCGACGGTGCTCTATATCCTCGCCGGTGCGGTGACGGTCCTGGTCTTCCGTCATGTCTGGGGGGTGATCTGATGGCGCGGGTTCTGGCGGCGGTTCTGGCGGGCGGCCTGTTCGGCATCGGGCTGATGCTGTCGGGGATGACCAATACGGCGAAGGTGCAGGGGTGGCTTGACCTCTTCGGCGCCTGGGATCCGACATTGGCCTTCGTGATCGGCGGCGCGATCCTGCCGATGGCGGTCGCCTGGCGCTTCGCGGCGCGCCGGCGCGAGAGCCTGCTCGGCAGCGCCCTGCCCGCCCCGCCCGAGCGGCGCCTGGATGCAGGGCTGGTGGTCGGCTCGCTTCTCTTCGGGGCGGGCTGGGGCCTGGCCGGTCTCTGCCCCGGTCCGGCGATGGCATCGGCGACCTGGGGCGGGGCGGGTCTGTGGCTCTTCCTTCTGGCGATGGTCGCAGGTATGGTCGCGACACCCGCGGTGCGGGCCGGGTTCGGCCGGATTGCGGCAGGACGGTTTTCGGGAGAGAGCAGCATGGATATCCGCCACCTGACCGACAGTTATGCCGTGTCGCCGCAGATCACGCCCCAGGATGTCGGTGCGCTGAAGGCGGCGGGTTTCGTGCGGGTGATCTGCAACCGGCCGGACGGGGAGATTCCGCCCGACCTCAGGGCGGGCGAGATGCGCAAGGCGGTCGAGGCGGCGGGGCTGGACTTCGTCGACAACCAGATCGTTCCGGGCGACTTCTCGCCGGAGGCCGTGGCGCGGCAGGCGCAGGCGATGCAGGCCGGGGGCCCGGTCTTTGCCTATTGCGCGTCCGGCAACCGCTCCTCCGTCGTCTGGGCGCTGGCCCAGGCGGGCAAGGTGCCCGCTGACCAGCTGATCGGCACGGCGGCGAAGTGGGGCTACAATCTGGAACCGATCCGCCCGCGCCTGGGCTGACCTGATCCGACCCGGCGACGGCGTCAGGCGCTGCGCGCAAGCGGTGGACCGGGCTGAGGGTCGGCCGGGTCCGCCAATGGTGGCGGAACGATCGTATCGGCCAGAAGCTCAGCCGAATCGGGCATGACGCGCCGTCCGGGAGGGGCGGGCGCGGCGCGTTCGCCGACCGGAGGCGCCCGGCGCAGGGGCTGATCCGACGCAGCCACGACCTGTGCCATCGCGACAGGCGGCGCGATCGGCGGCGCATCGGCGGCGGACGGCAGATCGAGCCGCAAGACCCGCTGCCCACCCCCCTGCCCGAGACTGGCCAATCCCAGCAGGTGGCCATCCGCCCCCTCGATCTGGACCTGGCGCAGCGCGTCGGCGGGCAGGGTCAGCGACTGGCCGGTCTCCAGCGCCAGGAAATCCGCCAGGGGCAGCGCGACCCGCGCCAGCACGGCGTGGAGGTCCGCCTGGACCCCGTCGATCGTGCGGCCGAGTTCGTCGCCAAAGGCGGCGGGAGCCGCCGCTGTCCTCTCCTCGGCCGGCACCGGCAAGGCAGCGACGGCCACGCGGCCGCGCGCGGGCAGGATCAGGCTGAATGTCCCGCGCCGGTCGCCGTCGCCGAACCAGAGGTCAAGCGTCATCATCCGGTAGGCCGGTTCGTCCAGGATGAGGGGGAGCGGGCGGGCATCGGCCAGATGCGAGGCATAACGATAGCCGCCCGCCCAGGAAATGTCCGGATCGGTCGCCAGAAGCTGATCGAATCCGCCCAGCATGGCATCGACAAGCCCCGCGATCATCGCGGCATCGGTGCGGGTCGGACGACGTGGCACCGGCACGCCGGGCCGGACTTCCCCCAATGTCATCATCTCGGTCAGGGCCGAAAGGCAGCCCCCGTCGATCACCAGCGCGCCCGCCGCCTGCCCCGGTCCGTCGAGCAGGCCGATCAGCGCCTGCTCCGGCATCGTCTCGGCAATCTCGGCGCTGGTGCGCTGATGGCATTTGTGTGCCCCGGCGCGCAAGTGCAGGCCCAGCTTGCGTTCGGCTTCGCGGGCGAAGGCGGTGAACAGAAGCGTTTCGGGACCGGACAGATCCGCAGCCGGGCGCGGGCGGTGCGCGGCGATCTTGCGTTCCAGAGGGGAAAGGCCGCCCGCGTCGTCCATGCCGATCCTGTCCCGCGCCGCATCCCGCATGCCGCCCGCCCAGAAGTCGCAGATCGGGGTTAGGAAAGGGTTGATGCGCCCCTGCCCGTCACCGCCTCGGTCCGCGCGGGCGCCTTGCGTCCCTCCGCTGCCGCCGCGACGGGCCGTGCGGGCAGAACGACGCGGAAGGCCGCCCCTCCCTGCCCCGGCAGATAGGCGATGCTGCCGCCGAGGTTGGTCATGATCTCGCGGCAGATGGCGAGGCCAAGGCCCGCGCCACCGGCCCGCGCCGTGTCGGTCAGGCGGGCGAACTTCTCGAAGATCAGGCCTTGCGCCTTTTTCGGAATCCCCGCGCCGTTGTCGATGAAATCGATGGTGAGCCGCCCGGCCTTGCGCCGCGCCGTGATGGTCAGGACCGGCGCGGTGGCGTCACAATATTTGCGGGCGTTGGAGATCAGGTTGATGAACACCTGCACCAGCCGGTCCGGGTCGGTGATCACCGGCAGGAATTCGGCGCCCGGATCGCGACGGATGGTCAGGCGGCGGTCGGCGCGCACGTTCGACGCGGCCTCGACCGAGCGGCTGATCAGGTCATGCAGGTTGCCCGCGCGGATGGAGAGCTGCACCTTGCGGTTTTCCAGAACCGCGAGATCGAGCAGATCGTCCAGAAGCCGGGTCAGCCGCTCCGCCTCGTCCTGGATGACGACGGTGTAGCGGGCGCGCAGGTCGTCGGGCAGATCCGGTTCGGCCAGGATGCCGGAATAGGCCCGGATCGAAGTCATGGGCGTGCGCAGTTCATGGCTGATCTGGCTGAGGAAGGCATCCTTCTGCACCGAAAGATCGGTGAGCTTGTCATTGGCCTCGGACAGCGCACGGGCGGTGCGCGCCAGTTCGGCCGACTTGGCCTGCAGGGCGGCGGAATATTCCATGATCTGCTGGGCCTCGGTCGCCACCGCGATCAGATCTTCGGCCGAGACGACCGCCCCCCCGGCGAACTGCGCGATCATCGCGTGCGCCGTGGCCGCGCCCACCGCCCCGGCCAGGCGCCGTTCCAGCGCCTCGATGAAGTCGGGGTTGGTGTCGGGCAGGAAGCCGGCCTTGCCCTGCCGCGCGGCGGCGGACCGGAAGAAGGCCTGCGCCTCCTCGGGGCCAAGGATGCCCTGGGTGAAGATCAGAAGCTCCTCCGCCTCGGCCCGGCCATGCGACCAGCCGCGCTGCGCCCGGTCGCCGTCGAAGACCCGCACGAAGGCGAGGCCCTGAATGCGTTCGACCGGGCCGGGAAAGGACAGGAGCGAGCCGAGGATGAAGGCGGCGGTATTGAGCGCCAGCGACCAGACGATGGCATGCAGAAGCGGCCCCATGCCGCCGGTGCCAAAAAGCGCCTGCGGGCGCAGCCAGTCGATGCCCCATGGTCCCTCGCTGATCAGCCAGCCGGGGATCAGCCCGTTTGCCCCGAAGGACGGCAGGAACAGGCAGTAGAGCCAGATCAGGAAGCCGGTGCCAAGGCCGAGCGCCGCGCCCACCTTGGTTGCTCCGCGCCAGAAGAGGCCCGCGATCAGCGCGGGCAGCACCTGCGCCACGCCGACAAAGGCAATCAGCCCGATGGCCGCCAGCGCCGCCGACCCGCCGGAAAGCCGGTAGTAGAGCAGCCCCAGCGCCAGAATGGCGCCGATGGAGATGCGGCGCGACAGAAGGACCAGGCGGCGCACGTCGCCCGCATCGCGCGCGCCCGAGGGGCGCAGGTTGAGCCATAGCGGCACGATCACATGGTTCGACACCATGGTCGCGAGCGCGATCGCGGCGACGATGACCATGGAGGTGGCGGAGGAGAAGCCGCCCAGGAAAGCGAGCATCGCCAGATCCCCCCGCTCCATCGCCAGGGGAAGCGTCAGGACGAAGAGATCGGGGTTCGCACCCTCGGGCAGGATCTCCAGCCCGACGACGGCAATCGGCAGGACGAACAGGCTCATCAGCATCAGGTAGAGCGGGAAGGCCCAGGCGGCGGTCGTCAGGTGGCGTTCGTCGACATTTTCGACCACCATCACCTGAAACATGCGCGGCAGCGTCAGGACGGCGGCGGCGGAGACGAAAGTCAGGCCGACCCAGCGGCCCGGCTGGATCGGCCAGGCGGCGATGGGCGAGGCCGCGATCCGGCGGCCGAGATCCTGCCAGCCGTCGGCGATGCCCCAGACGGTGAAGGCCCCGACCGCGAGAAGCGCCACGAGCTTCACCACCGCCTCAAGCGCGATGGCGGTGACGACGCCGTGGTGGCGTTCGTTGGCATCGAGATTGCGGGTGCCGAACAGGATGGTGAAGAGCGCCAGCCCTCCCGCGACCCAGCTGGCCGTCGCGACATTGTCGGGCAGGGCCCATCCGGTCGGCCGGTCGGCGGCGAAGACCGCGAAGGAGAGCGTGACGGATTGCAACTGAAGCGCGATATAGGGTGTCGCAGAGGCCACCGCAATGATCGTGACCATGACGCCCAGGAGGTTCGACTTGCCGTAGCGGGCGGAAATCAGGTCGGCGATGGAAGTCACCCTTTCGCGCCGCCCGATGCGCACCATCTTGCGGATCACCCACATCCAGCCGACGAACACGATGGTCGGGCCAAGATAGATCGTCAGGAACTCCAGGCCGGAGCGCGCGGCATAACCCACCGCGCCATAGAACGTCCAGGCGGTGCAGTAGATCGACAGCGACAGCGTATAGATCACCGGGGAATGCAGCCAGCGCCCCCGCCCCTGCTCGGACTGGCGTTCGGCCAGAAAGGCGACGACGAACAGGAGCGTGACATAGAGCAGGCAGACCGCGACGAGGACGTTGAAGGAGACCATCAGCCCGACGCGCCCCCTTCCCGATCCTCGTCACCCGGCGATCTGTCGCCCGTCTCGGTCCGCGCGAGACGCCAGGCGATGAGGGCGGTGATCAGGATCAGGCCACCCCAGACCGCGAACAGGTAGACGCCCCCCGTCGCCGTGCCGGGCAGGGTGCCATCGGCCCTAAGCCAGAAGACCGGCAGCAGGAACAGGAAAGTCCCCACGACCGGCAGAAGGCGCGCCGCATCGGTCAGGCGGCGCAGGCGATAGGCGCGGCGGGCGAGAAAGAGCGGCGGGCGCATGGCTCAGCCCCCCGCGACGAGGGTGCGCAGGTTGGCCAGCAACTCGCCATTGGCGAAGGGCTTGGTCATGAAGAGGCTCGCCCCGCGCGCCGCCGCCTGCGCGCGTTCGCGGTCCTGCCCGCGCGCGGTCAGGACCAGAACCGGCAGATCGCAAAGGCTCGGGTCGGCGCGCAGGTCATCGAGAATCTCGTAGCCCGACCGTCCCGGCAGCATGACATCGAGGATGACGGCATCGGGCCTGAGATCGCGGATCAGCGCGGTCGCGGTGGCGCCGTCGGCATGCGCCTCGACCTGCCAGCCGTCGCGGGTCAGAAGGAAGCGCAGGGCCTCGGCGATGTTCGCCTCGTCCTCGATCAGCAGGATGCGTCTGGTCATGTGCGCGATCGGCCCTCCCCGGCCGCCCCCTCGCCTGCCGCTGCGGCGACTATCGCCCATGGCCGCGCGCCCTGTCAAAAGGTTCCGCCTTGCCCGCCCCTTCAGGCAAGGATCGTCGGTTCGCGCCGCGCCGCGCAGTCCCGCACCGCGCAGATGCGGCAGGAGGAGCCGACGACGCGGGCCGGACCGGCACTGCGGGCGGGCGGATCGCTCGCCATCGGCACCACCAGCATCAGGGCGCGCGTGACCGGCGGCCCGTCGAAACCCTGCGGATAGTGCCGTTCGGCCCAGGCGGTCGCCGCGAACCGCGCTCCCGCCCCGCGCCCGGCCGTTTCCAGCACCCTGCGGATCGGCGTGAAAGGCTGCACCAGTGCTTCGTAGAGCGGCCAGAGCGCACAGGCCGCCCCGAAACGCGGCAGCGGGAAGGCTGGCGAGGGTCGACGAAAGATCAGCGTACCGGATGCATCGCAGCTGACGAAGGCCGCGCCATCCGGCCAAAGGCCGGACGGCAGCGCCGCCAGACGCCTGAGGACCAGCGCAAGCGGCAGGTCGAGCGCTGCCGCGAGTGCCGCCGCATCGGCACCGCCCTGGTCCATCGCCCGCCGAAGGCGTGGCAGCGGCAGCGCCAGCGCATCCTGCCGGTAGCGATCGAGATGGACCGCAGCCAGACCGCGCGCCGCCTCGCTGGCCAGATCGGCCGCCCCGGTGATCAGCCGGGCGGGATCGCCGGCGGCCGGGCCTTCCAGTTCGCCCACATGCCAGTCGCGCGCGCCAAGCCAGGCCTCCAGCTCCTCCTGCGGGGTGGCTAGCCCGGCTTCGGGCACCCGCGACTGATCCAGCCAGGCGACCAGCCCCGACGCGGCCTGAGTGAGACGCAGGCTGTCTTCATGGATGTTGCGGTGAAAACGCGCACGCCATTCCGGGTCGATATCCTCGGTTTCCGCGAGGATCGCCGAGGTCGAGCGCACGGCGGTGATCGCCGACAGGACCTCGTGCAGCGAAGCCGCCAGAAACGGATCCTGCGCCATCCGTTCGGACAGGGATTCGACGGTGCGGGTCAGGTGCGCGACCTGCCCCTGACGCGCCGCAAGGAGTTCCGCCCAGCCGGGAAACCGGCTGGCAAATTCCTCGATCCGGGCCAGTTCGGGGGGGGCGGCCATCGGCGGCGCGCCGACGGTCGCTTCGCGCAGCATGTCGAACAGCGCCCCCTCCGCGCCTTCGGCCAGCACCGGGCCCTCGACCCCGAGCGCGGCGGCCAGACGCTCCAGCACCTCGGGCCCCACCCGGCGGCGGTTGTGCTCGATCAGGTTGAGATAGGCGGGCGAGACCCCGGCGGCCCGGGCCAGGTCGGCCTGCTTCATGCCCACAAGCAGGCGGCGTTCGCGCACGCGGGTTCCGGTCAGGGCAAGGCGCATGGTCGGCTCCACCCGCGCGCACAAGGCGCGGTTTACAGACCAGACTTAACCGGATTTTCACATGATGGCAAAGGATTGCCGGAGACGCCCGCGCCTAGTTCGGGCAGTTCGGCGGCGCGACATCCGCCGTCCGTTCGATTGCGGGCCGGTCACCGTCACATTTCGTCATCGGCGCCGCATCGCGCTCGCAGGCCGCCAGGGCCGATGCCAGAAGCCCGAGCGCCAGCGCCGTCCGCCCCGTCTTGACCATCCGCTTGCGCACTGTGACTTCTCCTTGCCGCTTCCGCTCCCCTTTCTAGCGGCTTTCCCGCGCCATCCAAGGGGTTTCATGAAAAAGGGCGCGGGGAGATTGCCCCCCGCGCCCATCTGGTCGTCGCCGAGCCGGGGCTTACTGCAGCGCCTTGTCGGTGATCTGGTGGGTCCAGGCCCCTTCCGGCACCTTGGTGATCACCGGATCGGAGCCACCCGCCATCAGCGTCGCGACCGTGCGGTCGAAGTCGGCCGGGTCAAGCGCGCCGTTCGAACCGGCGGTCAGCTTGGCGATCTCGCCCATCATGCGCTTCTGGTGGGTTTCGGTCTGGGCACCCGTCTCGTCATTTGCCAGAACGATCATCGCCGCTTCGTCGGGGTTCTGTTCGGCATATTTCCAGCCCTTCATCGACGCGCGCACGAAGCGGACCATCTTGTCCTCGAAGGCCGGATCGGCCAGCTTTTCTTCCAGCACGTAAAGGCCGTCCTCCATCGTGGCGACGCCCATGTCCTGATATTTGAAGGTCACGAGCTGATCTTCCGCAATGCCCGCGTCGATGACCTGCCAGTATTCGTTATAGGTCATGGTCGAAATGCAGGCCGCCTGCTTTTGCAGCAGGGGATCGACGTTGAAGCCCTGCTTCAGCACCTCGACCCCGTCCGCGCCGCCGGTCGTCGGAATGCCGAGCGACGACATCCACGACAGGAACGGATATTCGTTGCCGAAGAACCAGACGCCGAGCACCTTGCCCTTGAAGTCCTCGGGCTGGGCGATGCCGGTTTCCTTCAGGCAGGTCAGCATCATGCCCGAAGACTTGAAGGGCTGGGCGATGTTGACGAGCGGCAGCCCCTTCTCACGGGCGGCCAGCGCCGAAGGCATCCAGTCGATCACCACATCGGCCCCGCCGCCCGCGACAACCTGGGTCGGCGCGATGTCCGGCCCGCCGGGAAGGATGGTGACGTTCAGCCCTTCCTCATCGTAAAAGCCCTTGTCCTTGGCGACGTAATAGCCCGCGAACTGGGCTTGGGTGACCCATTTCAGCTGCAGCGTCACCTCCTCCGCCGCCTGGGCACCACCCGCCAGCAGTGCCGCGAACAGGGCCGATCCGAGAAGTCTTTTCATGTCGTTCCTCCTTGTTGGTCTTTTGCCGTCTTATGTCCGCCCGCGTTGCGAGGGATGCCAGAAGGTGACGGTCTTTTCGATGACCGCCACCAAACCATAGAAGCTTGATCCCGCCAAGGCCGCGATGGCAATTTCCGCCCAGACCATGTCGAGCGCAAGCTGGCCCACCGCGGTCGAGATGCGGAACCCCATGCCGCGGGTGGGCGAGCCGAAGAACTCTGCCACGATCGCGCCGATCAGGGCCAGCGTCGTCGCGATCTTCAAGCCGTTGAAGATGAAGGGCATGGCGGCGGGCAGGCGCAGCTTCATCAGCGCCTGCCAGTAACTCGCCCCCCAGGTCGCCATCAGGTCGCGCTGCATCCGCTCGCT
>CAZRKU010000006.1:0-61603 GCA_964600685.1 uncultured Frigidibacter sp.
ATCAGGAAAATGCCGAGGCCCTGCGCCTTCAGTTCCTGGATCAGTTCGGCCACCATCTGCGTCTCGTGCGGGCCGAGCGCGGCGGTGGGTTCGTCCATGATGAGGATCTTGGCGTTGAAATAGACCGCCCGCGCGATGGCCACCGACTGCCGCTGACCGCCCGACAGCGCCGAAACCGGCACGTTGAACTTGCGGAAGTTCGGGTTGAGTCGCGCCATGATCTTGCGGGTCTCGGCCTCCATCGCCGCGTCGTCGAGGAAGCCGCCCGGTCCCACCAACTCGCGGCCGAGGAACAGGTTCGAGGCCGCATCGAGATTGTCCGCCAGGGCAAGCGTCTGGTAGATCGTCTCGATATTGAAGGAGCGCGCGTCACGGGGGTTGGTGATCGTCGCCGGCTCTCCGTTGATGTAGATCCCGCCCGCGTCCGCCTGATAGGCACCCGAGAGGCATTTGATCAGCGTTGACTTGCCGGCGCCGTTGTGGCCGAGAAGCCCGACAACCTCGCCGGGGTAAAGGTCGACGGTGACGCGATCCACCGCCTTGATCCCGCCGAAGGAAATTGAAATGTCACGCATTTCGACGAGAGGCGTTCCTGTCCTGGAAGCGTTCATGTCCTGCCCCCCCTTACTTGGTGCGCTTGCGGTAGAGAATGTCGACATAGACGGCCAGAACCAGCACCGCGCCGACGACGATATTCTGGATGGCGGCGTCGAAGCCGATCAGCACCATCCCGGTCTTGAGGCTCTGCATCACCAGCGCCCCTACGATGGCGCCGGAAATCGTACCGATTCCGCCAGCCAGCGAAGTGCCGCCGATGACCGCCGCCGCGATCACGTAGAGTTCGTCAAGTTCGCCCAGCGAGTTGGTGGCGCTGGTCAGTCGAGCAGAGGCGACGATGGACGACAGGCCGGTCAGAAAACCCATCAGGGCGAAGATCTTGACGGTCATCCAGCGGGTGTTGATCCCCGACAGCTCGGCCGCGTCCGGGTTCCCGCCAATTGCGTAGACGTAGCGGCCAAACCGGGTGCGCCCCATCAGAACCGTCATCGCGATGCCGACCGCAATCAGGATCAGGAGCGGTATGGCAAAGCCGTGGCTGATGAACAAGCCGCCCTCGGGCACGGTCAGGCCGTTCGCGGCGGCATATTGATCGACGATCCCTTTCGGCCAGGGATAGGCATTGACGATCAGCGTTGCGCCGATCACGGCGCCGCAGCCCAGCGTCCCGAGGAAATATTCCGCCCACATCGGGCGCAGCGGAAATCCGTGGGCGCGCCGGGCCTGGCGGCCCGAGGTCAGCATCCAGAGGATGCCGGCACAGGCGATGACAGCGACGATCCAGCTGCCCACCGCGCCGATGGAGCCGTAAGGCCCGCCGCCCAGCAGGGCAAAGGTGGAATCGACCGGCGAAATCGTCTCTCCGCGCGCCACGAGAAACGCGGCGCCGCGCCAGATCAGCAGGCCGCCCAGCGTCACGATGAAGGCCGGAATGCCGCGATAGGCGACCATCCAGCCATGGAACGCGCCGATCAGGGTGCCGACCGTGACGCCGATCACCGCCGTGATGATCCAGATCATCGGGTGGCCAAGGCCCAGAACGCCGGGCAGATACCACACTTGGGTCACGCCCATGATCATGGCCGTGAATCCAAGAACCGAGCCGACCGACAGGTCGATGTGGCGGGTGATGATGACCAGAACCATTCCGCAGGCCATGATCCCCACGGACGAGGTCTGAACCGAAAGATTCCACAGGTTGCGCGGCGTGAGGAATGCGCCGTTTCCGTTCACGACCGCCCCATAAAGATGGAAGCCGATCCAGATCAGGATCAGCGCGCCGATCATGCCCAGAAGGCGCGTGTCGATCTCGGTCGCCTTGAAGAAACGTGCAACGGCGCCATCGTTGACGGCAGCCGGGGAATTGGAAGCTGGTGTCTGAGTCATGTCCTCATCCGGCAAATCAGAAGGGTTGCTGAGGGCCGACGGCAGGAACGCCATGTGCCGCCGGTGGTCGGGTGGCGGCAGCGCCGCGACGGTGAGGGAATCGGTGTGGGCCGGGCGTCAGGCCGAAACCCGACGCCCGGCATCATGCCTTACTGACAGGCGGCGACGCCGTCCATGGCGCCTTCGCAGGCCTGCTCTTTCGAGATGTGGCCAGCGTCAATCACCAGGTTCAGGCTGTCCTTGGTGATCGGGGTCGGCGTCAGGAAGATGGCGTTCATTTCCACGCCCTTCTCGCCGCCAGACCACTTGACCGCACCGCTGACGGCATCCATTGCCGTTCCGTCGGCAAGGGCAATCGCGATTTCACCGGCGGCTTTGCCGAGCTGGCGCGAATCCTTCCAGACCGAAACCGTCTGGCTACCACGGGCGACACGGTTCAGCGCGGCAAGATCACCGTCCTGCCCGCCGACCGGAATGTTCAGGCCCTGTGCCTGCAGCGCGGCAATCACGCCGCCCGCCATGCCGTCGTTTTCAGCCAGAACGGCGTCCACGGCATTGGCGTTGGCGGTCAGGATCTGCTCCATGTTGGCCTGGGCATTCTCCGGCTTCCAGCCGTCCGAGGAAGCTTCGCCGACGATCTTGATCGTTCCGGCGTCAACGTCGGCGCCGATCACTTCCATCATGCCCTCAAGCAGGAAGGCGGCATTCGGGTCGCCGGGATCGCCCTTGATGATGGCATAGTTGCCATCGGGTTTCGCGGCCTTGACGGATTCGGCAATGATCCTGCCGACGCCCTTGTTGTCGAAGGTCAGATAGAAGGCGCGTGCGTCCTCGATCAGGCGGTCATAGCCGACGACCGGGATCCCTTCGGCCGCGGCCTTGTCGACGGCGGGGACGATCGCGTCCTTGTCCATCGCGAGGATGATCAGGGCGTTCGCACCCTGAGCGATAAGCGATTCAACGTCGGTCAGCTGCTTGGCGGCCGAAGCCTGCGCGTCAGCCGAGATATAGGTGTCGCCAGCGGCTTCGATCGCCGCCTTCATCGCGGCCTCGTCGGTCTTCCAGCGCTCTTCCTGGAAGTTGGACCAGCTCACGCCGATGATCTTGCCTTCAGCCCAGGCGGCCGAAGAAAACCCGACAACCGCCATAACGGCGGCCAAAACGGTCTTGTGCATATGTTCCTCCCGTTTATGGGCAGTGCCCAGTTCGGCGATCAGCCGAAACAATGTTAGCGTTACAAGATTAAATTCAGTTGTCAAATTAAAAGACATGGACCAAACTGCAGAACGGCAGAAAATGGGCGATGGATGCGGAGCAAACCCCTATGAGCATACGAGTTTGACCTGATAGCCGCCGGTTTTTGTTCGGGAGGAAAATAAATGCAAGCCGACGGAGGCGAAAGCCTGCGCATGGGGAGCGAAAAACCGGGCTGCGGGCCGCTGATACCGCCGCTGTCCGAATCATCGCGCCCGCTGCGTCAGCAGATCTTTGAACGGGTCCGGGCCGCCGGGCTTATGCCACGGGTGCAGGTGGCCAAGGAGCTCGCACTCAGCCCCGCTACGGTCACCACGCAGACGTCCGAATTGATCGAACTCGGCCTGCTTGAGGAAATCGCCGCCCCGCGAGAGGCCGATACCGGCCGGGGCCGTCCCGCCGTGGCGCTGGGCGTGCGCGCGCGGGCCTATCATGTCGCGGGGATCAAGCTGTCAGATCGCGAACATACGGCAGTGGTTGTCGACTTTGCCGGCAACCTGATCGCGGACTTCGCCCTGCCCCGCCAGCCCGGCGCGTTCGAGGCCCTGGCCCTCGTCGATGCGGCCGAGCGGTTGGTCGACGAAGTCTGTCGCCGTGCCGGCCTTGCCCGGTCGGACCTGTCTGCAATCGGACTGGGGATACCCGGCTTCGTGGATTGCGCCCCCGGCATCGTGCACTGGTCGCCCATCCTGATCGAACGGCACGTGCCGCTGGCTGCGGCCGTCGCGGGACGGCTGGGCATTCCCGTGCATATCGACAACGACGCCAATCTGGTGACGCTGGCCGAGCTTTGGTTCGGGGCCGGCCGCAGGCTGTCGGATTTCGCCGTTGTCACCATCGAACATGGCGTCGGCATGGGATTCGTTTTGAACCACCGTATCTATCGCGGCGCACGGGGGCTGGGGATGGAACTGGGCCATACCAAGGTGCAGCTTGATGGTGCGCTCTGCCGCTGTGGGCAACGCGGCTGCCTTGAAGCCTACGTCGCCGACTATGCGCTTGCGCGCGAAGCGACGACCGCACTGAACTGGGGCATGCGCGAGGCGCAGTCGGTCAACATGCTTCTGGAAAGTCTTTACGACCACGCCAAGGCCGGCAATGCCGCGGCCCGATCCATTTTTCATCGTGCAGGCCGCTTTCTGGCGCTGGGGCTGGCCAATGTCGTCAACCTGTTTGACCCGGAGCTTATCATCCTGTCAGGCGAGCGGATGCGCTATGACTATCTTTATGCCAGCGAGACGCTCGCGGAAATCAAGGCGCTGGCCCTGAACACCGGCCGTCCCGTGCCGAAGATCGAAATACATGCCTGGGGCGATCTTCTGTGGGCACATGGCGCGGCGGCGCTTGCACTGGCGCAGGTGACAGAGCGGCTGCTCGGTCAGTCGCGCGAGATGGCGGCCGAGTGAACGGGGCGTTTGACCGGGGCCGTCATCGGACGTTACCTTTGCGCCATGTCGGCAGGAAAATCAGACGAAGCCTCATCACCCGGCACTGTCCCGCTGGCGCGGCTGGTCGTGGCGGTATGGTGGGCGCTCGACGAACGCCACCTCGGGCTGATCGCGGCGGGTGTTGCCTTTTATTCCATGTTCGCGATTTTTCCCGGCATGGCGGCAACCATCGCGATCTGGGGCATTTTCGCCGACCCTTCCGTGGTGGAAAGGTACTTGACCGCCGTTCAGGGACTGATACCGGATGACGCCTACAGTCTGATTGCCACGCAACTGCGCGCGCTTCTCAGCACACATGCCTCGGGCTGGCATTGGGCGACACTCCTGCCGCTGGCGATTGCGCTCTATTCGGTCCATTCGGCCGTGTCGGCCATGATCTCGGGATTGAACGCGGTGCAGCACCGGCGGCATCGGGTCGGTCTCATGCGGCTTGGCGGCTCGCTTGCCCTGACCCTCGCGCTCCTGCTTCTGATCATTGCGGCGCTCGGCCTTGTCGTCGCGATTCCGGTCGCGCTCAGTCTGGTGCAGTTCGGCCCGGCCGAAGCGACGATCCTGAGGTTTCTGCCGTGGATCATCCTCTTTCTGGTGGTGAAGGTGACGCTTGGCATGTTCTACAGGTGGGGCTCAACCATGGGCGATGTCTCCCGTCGGCACGGGTGGGTGTCGACCGGCAGCCTCGTGGCCGCCTTTCTTTGGGCAACCGTCTCTTTCGCCTTCTCGCTCTATCTTGAGAATTTCGGCAGTTACAATCGAATCTACGGATCCATCGGCGCGGTGATCGCACTGATGATGTGGCTCTATCTTTCCGCCTACATCGTTCTTTTCGGCGCGGTTCTGAATGCCGAGATCGAGCGCCTGCGCAACGCTCAGTAGTCCTTGCTGAAGATGATTCCCGCGCCCGTCTGCCCATCGGTTCCGATTGTGCCCTGAAGCGACAGGTCGGCGTTCAAGTCAAAATTCAGCTCGACCTTGCTCTTGCCGTCCGCCCCGACCGAGGCCTCGCCATAAAGCTGGTCCGAAATATACTTCCCGGCCTTGAGCGCGGCGTTTCCGTCTTCGTCCGCCGTGATGTCCAGATCATCAAGGCCGACCGACTTCCGCAGACGGGTTGCGAAACCATCCCCGCCACTTCCGGTCAGCGTCGCAACTGTATTGGCCAGTTGTGCAAGCTGGAAGGCAGAGATGTTGTTCAGCCCGCGCCCGAACAGAAGTCGGGACAGAACTTCCTCCTCCGGCAGGTCCGACGAGGAGGTGAAGTGAATTTCGGGTTTGTCTGCCGGCCCTTCCAGCAGGATGGTGGTCGTGGCCCCGAACGAATCCGCCAGCGCGGTGAAGCGCACATAAGGCACCATCGAACCCAGAAGCTGAACGACGCCCTCGTCCAGGTTGAACCGCTTGCCAAGCAACGACAGCCTTCCGCGAATGAGATTGAACCGGCCCGTTGGTTCGACGTTGGCGGTTGTTCCCCGCAGATGCACGCTGCCTCCCAGCTCCGCGTCCAGCCCCAACCCTCGCACGAACAGGCGCGCTGGAGAGTCAACAATCAGGTCGAGTCCATAGATTGATTTGACGGTGTCGCGCCTCCCCTTGGCACCAAGGTCGGCCCGGCGCCGGGTCGCGTGAACCTCGGCACTGTCATCAAGATGGGTCACCGGCAGGATCGGGGCCGGCCCGAAGGCACCAGACGACAAGGTAACCTCGCTGTTCAGCAAGGTCACCCTGCCGCCGATCACGGCGCCCGAAAGCAGGCTACCCGAGAGGGTCAATTCGCCATCCAGGTCGGATTGAAACAGGCCAGGGTTTGCCAGATGCACACCGCGCAACCTTGCCGACAGGGCGGCATCGTAGGGCGGAGAAAGGCCGACGGTTCCCGATACATCAACTTCCCCACCCCCCCTGACATCTGCCTCGCCTTTCAGGTCGATCATGCCCGCGTCCAGATTGCCTGACAGGGCGAGATTTTCCAGCGACAGGTTGTCCGCCGGTGATGCAAACCGCAGGCCGGAGCTCGATATGCGCCCGGCAAGCGAAGAAAGCGCGGGCGGGCCGGAAAGCGCCAGATCGAAGGCGACGGGGCCATTGATGCTGCGCGGTGCGATGCGGTTGTTCAGGACTCCGACCTGCCCGCTGCCCTGCAATCTCAGATCGGACTGTGAGAAATTTTTCGACAGGGTTCCGCTGGCCGTTGCCGAAATGCCGCCCGGCCCAACCGCCTTCAGGTCGATACGGTAGCCCGTCGGCTCGATCACCACGCCGCCGGCCAAGCGGGTCGCTCCAGGAAAGCCGGGTAAAAGACGTGCGGTATCGTCAATCTGACCCTCGACACGGTAGGTGTCCGCTTGATCGGCCTGCGCCAAGTCCGCGCTCAGCGCGGCACTGGCAAGACGTGCCGATGTCAGCACGATGGCTCCGCCTTCTTCCCGCGCCGATGCGTCGATTGAAGTAGCGCCGCGAAAAAGCCCGTTGATCGGAGCGGAGGCAAACGCCAGGTTCTGCCCCTTGCCGGACAGCGAAAGGGTGCGTTGACCGTTCGGGCCGGCCAGAGTCGCGGTCAGGTCGACGGCCCCGCCAAATGCGGGATCCAGAATGCCCAGATCAGACAGGGCGACACCTGCGGAAACATCGGTCGTCGTTCGACCGATCCGACCTTCGGCAGTTGCAGTCAGTGCCTTCATGTCGACCGACAGGGCGCGCAGCTCGATCCCGTCGCGACTTCGGCTCGCGTCCAGACGGATCCGCGACCGACCGGCCAGCGCGCGGTCGATCATCGGCTGATCCAAGGCAAGATCGGTTCCGAATGCTTCGGCCCCAAGATCGAATGTGCCAGACCGGGCCAGGGCCACGCCCCTCAGCCGGATTTCCGCCGCCCCGCCCAGAGGGCGACCCGCCAGCGCCGAAAACCGCGCCATGTCCCCTGCATTCAGGACGAGAGTCCCGTCCAGCGCGAGATCGAACCCTTGAACTTCAAGTGCCAGATCGCCTGACAATGCCAGATCACCCGCCTTTGCCGCGATTTTGCGAAGGCGCAGGCGGTCGCCCTGTTGCCATGAAAAGACTGTCCGGCCACTCAGCACCGGACCGATCGCCTGTGCCAGTGCCGCATCGCGGAAGGCGACCCCGGTGGCGTCGAACGTCGTCGTTCCGACGATCCGCGCCGAACCGGCATTGAGATCGAGCACCCTGCCCTTGCCGTCGATCACCAGCTGATCCACGGAAAGATCAGGTTGCGCAAATCCGTCGAGCGTGCCGGACAGGGTCCAGTCGTTGGTCAGGCTTGCATCATGGCGCAGAAACAGCGAGCCGCTTCTTACAGTGGTTCGACCGCCCGGAACCGGCAAGATCAGATCGCGCCGGTCCGGCAGGCCGAGCCTGACGGTCAGGGCTGCCGCCAGGGGCACCCGTTCGCGCGAAAGGGAAAGGCTGCCGTTCAACCCGACACCCGGTGACTCAAGCACCATGCGGGTCAGGTCGATCCGGCCGTTGGCGCGATTCGTACCGTCGGCCTCCAGCGACACGGCGGTTCCGAAGAAATCGGCATAGTCAGGTGGTAAAAGGGGGGAAATATCGCCCCTGACCGCCAGGGAAAAACTGCGATCCCCCGCCGAACCACTGGCGGCTTGCGGAGCCGCTGTCGTCAGCCTTCCGGTCACACGCGGGACCTTGTCGGTGCTGAGCGCAAGATCGGTCCGGAAGTCGGCGAACGTTCCTGATCCATGCAGGGCTAGTTCCGCCGCCGGTTTGCCGGGCAGGTCGAGCAACGTTGCCGCGATCCCGTTCGCTCCCTCTTTCGCCAGAAGGTCGAGCGTCGCCTCGCCCGTCGCGTTGGCATAAGAACCGCTGAACGTCAGCGCGCCTTCCTTGCCATCGACGCGCGTGAGTGAAAAATCCGTCGATCCGGCACCACCCGCAAGATCGGCCCGTCCCTGGATCGAAACCACCGCCTCCTGTCCAAGGATGTCCGGTGCCAGAACCACACGGTCGGCGCGAAGTTGGCCTATGGACACCGAAACCGGAAGCTCCGGCAGGGAAAAGCTTGAATAGTCGGCCTGCGACTCTCCCGATGACGGTTTGCGCAAAAGTTCGATCTGCGTCGCCGAAAGCTCGGCAATTTCGACCCGACCAGAGAGTAGTGCGCCACGGTTCCAACTGATCGCGCCGTCGGTGAAGCGGATCCACACGCCCGCAGCATCGGCAATTGACAGCTCTGTGAAGGTCGCCCGCGACGACAGCGCGCCCTGAAAGCCGTTGAGGGTGACGGTCCGTCCGATCCCGGAAAGCTTGCTTTCAAGAAAATTGGTCAAGAAGCCCTTGTCGGCTTCCGCGTCAGACCGATCCTGCGCGTTCAGCGGCAGGCCGGCAAGAAAGAGCCAAAGGGTGATCACAAGCCAGCGCATCAGAACGACTGCCCGATGCCGATATAGACCTGCATTCCGTCCCCGGTGCTGCCCGAGGTCGGAAAGGCGACATCGAGACGGACCGGCCCGAACCCGGAATCATATCGCACCCCCAGGCCGGCACCCGTCTGCCACTCGCCGATACCGCCGAACCAGGCGCCGCCGCTGACATAACCAGCATCGACAAAGGCCACCGCTCCCAGGCGATCACTGACCGTCGCGCGCAGTTCACCGGCCAGGCCCGCAAAACTGCGGCCGCCTGTCTGGATCGTTCCGCCGCCCGGCAGGGGATAGGCCACCCCGAGTGATTGAAAGGGGTGACCGCGCACCGTGCCGCCACCCCCCGAATAGAAAAGATAGTCGGGCGGCGTATTGAGGAGCGAGGTGCCCAGCACCGTGCCCAGTTGCAGCCGGCCAGCCAGCACCACCCGGTCATCCATGCCAAAACGCCGATAGTAACGCGCGTCAGCCTGCAGGCGGCTGCCCGAATCGGTGAAGCCGAGCCCCAGGAACGGCGTCGCTCCGACCTTCAGATAACTGCCCTCGGTCGGCTCAAGCGGATCATCCCGCCGGTCCCGCTTAAGGGAAATCGGCAGGGACAGAGCCTGAAAATCCTGGCTGTAACCAGGAAAGTCGCGCGAACCGAAACTGTAGAAAAGACCGGCTTCGGCCGTCAGGTCGTCCGTGATGACCCGTGTTGCGCCGATGCCGAACGTCAACGTCGCAAGTTCGACGTTCTGCACCTCGGCGCGGTCGTATGTGATTTCCGAAAACACCGAACTGTCGGTAAAGGGCGTCCCCGGCCGGTCGATCCGCGCGCCGAGTTCGTATTCGGCGAAATCGTCACCGCCTTCGATCCCTTTGATCAGCCCATCCAGGCGCAGTCTTTCACCGCCGCCGAACAGGTTGCGGTGAAGCCAGAACGCCGACAGATTGGCACCATCCGCGCTGGAAATTTCTGCGCCGAAGCCGAAGCGCCGAAGCGCCTCCTCCTCGACCGTCAGGTTTATGTCGAGCGATCCGTCGGGGTTTGGCCGCTCCGCCTCGCTGAGCACGACAGATCGAAATATCCCGGTCTGACGCAGGCGCCGGGCCATCTTTTCCAAGGTTTCCGGGTTGAAGAGAGCGCCTTGCGGATAGCCGGCGATCTTGACGATCCGGTAGGTCTTCATGCGTTGCTGACCGTTCAGATTGAGCTGGCCGAACGTCAACCGCGGACCTGCCTCCAACAGAACCCAGGAAGTCACCCGCCCGGTTGCGTGATCGGCGGTGATGTCCTGGCCTGTCACAGCCGCCTTGGCATGACCAAGATCGCGCCATCCCTCGACTCCGGCGCGCGCTGCCGCGGAAATGGCTGTCGACCGCGCCGTCTGACCGTCCCTGTAGGCCGGGGGAAGCGTCGTTCCCGGCGCATAGGGTTTCATCCGAGCCGCATCAAAGCGGAAGCGCCGTCCGGCCTCGATCCGGACGCGGATTTCCGCGATCCGTTCGGGCGGATCGGTTACGGGAATGTCCGCCGCTTCGCGACCGTCAATCAGAATGTGAATCGACGGCCCGTAGAATCCTTCGGCGTAGAGCGCGCCGAGAAAGCGGGCATAATCCGCGCGCGCCGCTGCGAAGACATCCTGAGGATTGGTGTTTCCGTCGCGCTCGGCCTCCGCCATCAGCGAGGCCGACAGAAGCGATCGTTTCAGCTTTCGGTCGACACCCGAAAAAGTGAATGACAGATCATCCAGGGCAAAGACCGGGGCTGCCAGTGGCAGCGCCAGGAACCCCGCAACCGCGAGGCGTGCCATCATACCGCCCACCCCTTTGCAACGTGGCACCACTCACCCCCCGACCAGCCTGACAAACTTCTTGCAGCAAAGCCGACCAATTTCCAGCAGCACGGCGACCCGGATGGCGACTTTCAGCCTGTGGGATCTCACGATCCTGACCGCGCCGCGCTTGCGGCGAAGATCGCGCGGAAATGGTCGGCCAGATAGATCCGCAGCCAGGGCGTGAAACGGTCCTGGTTGCGGCCGACGGCGGCAATCAGATCGGGCAGCGAAACCCAGGCGAGATCCACCACTTCGGCCGGATCGGGATGGAGGGGAGAGTTCCGGTCGATTTCGGCGCGGAACACGTCGACCAACTCGTGTTCGATCATTCCCCCGCCAACAGCGGCACGATATTCGACCTGGCCGACAAAGATGGGGCGCACGCGCGAAAGCCCAAGTTCCTGCTGCGGGCGGCGCACGGCACAGTCCGCGGCCATCTCTCCCCAGTGCGGGTGGGTGCAGCAGGCATTCGCCCAAAGCCCCGGCGTGTGATACTTGCCCAGGGCCCGCCGCTGGATCAGCGTCATCGGCCCGGCGGTCAGAAAAACCGATACGGCCTTGTGCCGCTGTCCCAGCCGATGCACCGCAATCTTGTCGGCGGGTTGAAGCGACCCGTTCACCCAGGCGGGGATCAGGTCGCCGGCATTGTCCGGGCCAGACATGCGCCTGTCAGGAAACCGTCTGCGGCGCGGCAGCCTGCGCGGCGGCGCGGCGCTGGGCTTCCTGGCGGTAAAGCGCCACGAAGTCGATCGTGTCGAGGTTCAGGGGCGGGAAACCGCCATCGCGGGTCACGTCGGACACGATGCGGCGAAGGAACGGGAACAGAAGCCGCGGGCATTCGATCATCAGGAAGGGATGAAGCTGGTCTTCCGGCACGCCTTCGACATGGAAGATGCCGCCATATTCCAGCTCCAGGATGAAAAGCGGCGCCTTGTCGACGCTGTTGACCGAGGTGGCCTTGAGCTTGGTGATCACCTCATACTGATGGGCCGCGCCGCGCGCGCGCCCGTCGAGGCTGACCTGAACCTGAAACTCCGGCTGCACGTCGGAACTGGTCAAACCCTTTTGCGCGACCGCATTTTCGAAGGACAGGTCACGGATGAACTGCCCCAATACCTGCATCTTCAACTGGGGCGCTGCGGCCTGCGGCGCTGCCCCGTTTCCATTTTCGGCCATGTCACTCTCCAAGAAGCCCTTTTGTCTGCCGCTCTAGCAGCTTGGCACCGCTGCCTCAATGCCGCGTCCAGCCGGAAGGGCCGATGGTATCACGACGGGGCGGTATTTCGCTGTAGTCGCCGTCGATGATGTCATCGCCTGCGGGCCTGGCGGGCCTATCCGTCCCCTGCGCTGGGCCGAACCCGGCGGCCGAGACAGAAAAGCGTGACGAAAGATAGGCGATCACCAGGCTGCGCACCTGGCGAATCAGCAGCGCAAGACCCAGAAGATCGGTGAAAAATCCCGGCGTCAGCATCAGGAGACCCGCGAACATGATCAGCCCGGCATGGGCCATCGGCTCGGACGGATTGCGCATGTCGCGGAAGGACCGCTGCACATCGGCCATCGCCATCAGGCCCTGCGTCCGCAAAAGCCATGAGCCGAGGAAGGCCATCGCGACCACCAGGCCAAGCGTCGGCCAAAGTCCGATCCAGCCGCCGACCTGGATGAAAAGCGCGATCTCGATGATCGGCACCAGAATGAACAGGGCGATCAGCCACATGTCTCGAACTCCGAATTGCAGGGCGTGGACTTGCCAGAACCCGTCACATACATAAGTGAGGGCAGGGCAACTACCAATCCCCGGCCATGAATAGGACAAGTGCATGAACAACTCTCTCATTCAGCTTCTGGTTCTGGCCGGCGTGGCAATTTTCCTGATCCTGAAGCTTCGGTCCGTGCTGGGCACCCGCGACGGGTTTGAAAAGTCGGATGATCCCAAGCCCTTGCCGGGCAGCACCCAGAATCGCCGCGGCTTCGAAGTGATCGAGGGTGGACCGGACCGCGACATCACCGACCACGCCAGCGAAGGCAGCGACGCGGCGCGGGCGCTGGCCGCGATGAAGCTGGTCGAGCCGTCCTTCAACGTATCGGGTTTTCTTCAGGGCGCACGAGGCGCCTATGAGATGATCCTGTCGGCCTTCGCCAAGGGTGAACTTGACCGCATCCGTCCGTTCCTGTCGCCTGAGGTGGCCGACAGTTTTGCGGGCGTCATCGCCGACCGCAAGCAGCGCGGCCTAATCCTGACAAGCGAGCTTCTGGGGATTCGCGAACTGGCGTTGCAAGGCGCGGAATTCAACCGCGCCACCAACGAGGCCGAAATCTCCGTCCGCTTTGTGGGCGAGGTGATCTCCGCGACCCGCGATACAGCGGGCGAGGTTGTGGAGGGCGACCCCAAACATGCCCGCAAGCAGAAGGACATCTGGACCTTCGCGCGCACCATGGGGGCCAATGACCCGAACTGGCAGTTGGTCGCCACCGGCGAATGACCGACGATCTGGCTCCCTCGGGCCTTCCGGGCTGGGATGCAGACGATCACGGTGCGGCGCTGGTCGCCTATGCCCTGACCGCCGATCTTTTGCCGCCCGACTGGCCACGGCCAGTTGGGTCACGGACCGCGCGCCAGTTCTTTGAAGATTCGTTCATCGCAAAGTCGGCGGGGCAGGACGCGCTCCTGACCGGCTACTACGAGCCGGAGCTGCTCGGCTCCCTGGTGCGGACGACCCGGTTTTCCCACCCGATATTTGGCGCGCCGGCCGATCTGCCCCACGACCGGCCCTGGTTCGACCGGCGTGAGATCGAGGCCGGCAATCTTCTTGACGGATACGAGCTTGTCTGGCTGGAAGGCCCGCTCGAAGTCTTTCTGGCGCAGGTTCAGGGGTCGCTCAGAGTGCGCCTGCCCGATGGGCGCGGGCTGCGCTTTGGCTTCGCGGGCAAGAATGGTCACCCCTATAATTCCATCGGCAAGGAGCTGATCCGGCGTGGGGCGCTTGATGAAACCAACGCCTCGGTCGCGGCAATCCGGGCCTGGGCGGCCCGGCACCCCGATGATGTGCCCGGCCTTCTGCTGGTGAACCGCTCCTTCGTCTTTTTCCGCCCGCTCGATCTGCCGCCGGACAGCGGACCGCTGGGCACGCTGCAACGCCCCGTGACCCCGTTGCGCAGTCTGGCCGTCGACCCCGACCATGTTCCGCTGGGCGCGCCGGTCTGGGTGGCGTGGGACGGCCACGCCCGGCTGGTGATCGCGCAGGACACCGGAAGCGCCATCAAGGGACCGGCGCGGGGCGACGTTTTCTTCGGCACTGGCATGGCTGCGGGTGAGCGGGCGGGCGCGCTGAAAACCTTCGGACGCATGACCATCCTTCTGCCGAAAGGCCGTGCCGCATGACCCGCCGCCCCCGCAATCTGCATCCCGAAGAGCGCGAGCTTTGGCAGAAGATCGTCTCCTCCGCCCGCGCGCTGCACCCCGACAGGCCGGAGCGGGTCGAGTTGCGCGAACTGACGCTCGCCCCGCCGCCCAAAAGGGCAATGAGTCTTTCGCAAGCCTTTCGCGTGGGCGAAAGGGTCCGGCCGAAGCCACTGGGACATGATCTCGCGCTGACGCCGAAGGACCATCTGGCCGCCCGGCCCCTGCTCATGGACCGCAAGACCTTCGACCGCATGACCCGCGGCAAACTGGCCCCCGAGAAGCGCATCGATCTGCATGGCATGACCATCGCCGAAGCCCATCGCGAACTGATCCGCTTTGTGCTGAATGCGCATGCCGACGGGCTGCGGCTGGTTCTGGTGATCACCGGCAAGGGCAAGCGCCGGGATGACCAGGGGCCGATTCCGCAACGGATGGGCGCGCTGCGCCACCAGGTGCCGCACTGGCTTGCCCTGCCACCCCTCGGACCGGCGGTTCAGCAGGTGACGACCGCCAGCCTGAAACATGGCGGAGATGGAGCCTACTACGTCTATCTGCGGCGGCGGTGAGCGGCCGGGGCGCTGTGCGGGACGGTTGGCGGGAATTGGCGCGACCCCGCCGGCATGCTATCCTCGCCGGGCCGCCGTTTCCAGGGCGACATCGGGCGCCCGCGGCGGCAGGGGGGCGCATTCATGAAGATTTCCACAGCGTTGGCGGCTGCCGTGTCGGTGCTTTGGGCGGCAGGGCCGGCTTTTGCCGAGCAGGATATGCTGGCGGCCGTGCGAGAGGCGACCGTCAAATACAAGGATGTCAATGCCGCGCTTGCGGACGGTTACGTTCCCCACGAGGGCGGCTGCATTTCGGCGGCCGCCGAGGGTCTGCCGGCTGAGCTGGGCGCGATGGGCATCCACTATCTCAACCCCGCGTTCCTCGGCGTGACGGCGACCCAGCCGCGGGTGACGGGCGCGGGGCTGAACACCGATTTCAGCAAACCTTCCATCCTGCTCTACGAGCCGCAGGCGGACGGCTCGCTCGTTCTGGCCGGCGTCGAGAACCTGGTATTCGTCAAGGCCTGGGAAGCGGCGGGCAACGGCGCGCGCCCGATGTTCGGGAACCAGGAATGGGAATTGATGGCCGACGACGGCGCGACCGCCGGCGACGAGGCGCACGGCTTCGAGCCGCACTATGACCTGCATGTGTGGACCGAGCGCGCCAATCCCGCCGGCCCGTTCGTGGGATTCAATCCGGCGGTGACCTGCCCGCAAGGCTGAAGCCGGGCGCCGGCCTGTCCAGGGGCGTGCCCCTCGTCGGCCAAGGGCGACGGGCACCGTGCTGCGTCTGGGCCGACGGGAAGGCCCGCGCTCAGAGAACGTAGCGGCTCAGGTCGGTCGAACGTGACAGATCACCAAGATTGCGCTCGACGAAGGCCGCGTCAACCGAAACCGCCTGCCCGGACCGATCGGGTGCGGCGAAGGACAGTTCCTCGAACACCCGTTCCATCACGGTGTAAAGCCGCCGCGCCCCGATATTCTCGACGCTTTGGTTCACTTCGGCGGCGATATGGGCCAGCGCCGCGATCCCGTCCTGGGTAAAGGTGACGGTAACCTCCTCGGTGGCCATCAATGCCGAATACTGGCGCGTCAGGGCATTCTCCGTCTCGGTCAGGATACGGACGAAATCCCCCTCGGTCAGCGGCTTCAACTCCACCCGGATCGGCAGACGGCCCTGAAGCTCCGGCAATAGATCCGATGGTTTGGCGATATGGAACGCGCCCGAAGCGATGAAGAGGATATGGTCGGTTTTGACCGGCCCGTATTTGGTGCTGACCGTCGTCCCCTCGATCAGCGGCAGCAGGTCGCGCTGCACGCCTTCGCGGCTCACATCGGCGCCGCGCGCCTCGGTGCGGGCACAGACCTTGTCGATTTCGTCGATGAAAACGATGCCATTTTCCTGCACCGCCTCCAATGCGGCGGCCTTGACCGCCTCGTCATCCAGAAGCTTGTCGGCTTCCTCGGAAATCAGCGCCTCGTAGCTTTCGGCGACGGTCATCTTCTTGCGGATCTTCCGACCACCGAAAGCCTTGCCGAAAATGTCGCCCAGATTCATCATGCCCATGCCGCCCGGCTGGCCCGGAAGCTCGAACGCGGGCATGGGGCTGGACGTATCCGCCACCTCAAGCTCGATCACCGTCGCATCCAGCTCGCCCTTCTTCAGTTTCGTGCGGAACATCTCGCGCGTGGCCTCGCGCGCGTCGGTGCCGGCTATGGCTTCGACCACCCGTTCCTCGGCGGCCTTGTGGGCGCGGGCCTTGACCTCCTCGCGCATCCGGGTGCGGGTTTCCGCCATGGCGGCATCGGCCAGATCGCGGATGATCTGGTCGACATCGCGCCCGACATAACCCACTTCGGTGAATTTCGTCGCCTCGACCTTGAGAAAGGGCGCACGCGCCAGTTTCGCGAGCCGGCGGGAGATTTCGGTCTTGCCGACGCCCGTTGGCCCGATCATCAGGATATTCTTCGGATAGACCTCTTCGCGCAGATCATCGGGCAATTGCCGACGCCGCCAGCGGTTGCGCAGCGCCACCGCGACGGCACGCTTGGCGTCATTCTGGCCGATGATGAAACGGTCCAGTTCGGAGACGATTTCGCGAGGGGTAAGGTCGGTCATGGATCAACTGGCATATGGGGGCAGGCTGGCCTTGCCCGGAAAATTCGGAAGGGCGCGCATCAGGCGCCCGCGGAGCGGCACCCACCAGGTGCCAAGCGCGGTGATGAAGAAGCCGAGGATCAGAAGGATGGTCGCCCAGTGGCCGATGCCGCCCTCCGCCCCGCCGCGCACGACCCAGGAAATCACCAGCCCGACATAGACGATGCCGGCGGTCAGGAAGGACCGCCGGTCGATCACCAGCGCCAACCCGGCGATGACGGCCAGCGCCAACGCGGTCGCGGTCATGCCGACACTGCCGCCCATGTTGAACAGGGTCATCGCGACGGTGTTCACCAGCGCCGGCGCGGCCAGCATATGCAGCCAGAAGGCGGTGGCGGCGTGGCGGCCCAGGCGATGGGGGTCTTTCGTGTCGAACCACATGCCGGCAACAAAGGTGATGATCCCGAAGATCAGCGTGGCCAAGGCGAAACGCGGGCTGTTGCGCAGATCGAAGACACCGCCCGCGAAGCCATTGGTGAAGTCGCTGATCGCCTCAAGCGAGGCGGTCAGCCCATAGATTGCCTGGAGGCCGAAAAGGCCGAGGATGAACATGCTGAATGGCAGGCGAAAGTGCCGATACCAGAGGCCCATCGCGCCCATGGCGATCAGCGCGGCCGCCACGAAGCTGCTGCGCTCCGGCAGACTGCCCTGCGCCAGAAGCGTCAGCGCCGACAGATGCACCCCGGCCCCGTAAGCCCCTGCCAACACCATCGACGGCAGGTTCATCCGCCGCTCCAGCGTGAAATAGGTGGCCCACCACCAGGCAATCGCGGCGCAGATCGCCGGCAGCACGACCAGGATCAGCGGTCCGCCGAACCAGCCCAGAAGCAGCGCGATGCCGGTCAGAAGGATGATCAGGCCAACAGAGACGAAAATCTCCGAGAACCCCTTGAAGAACTCGAACGGCTCGTCTTCCTCCGGAAGGGCGGCGCGGCGACCGGCGCGGTCGTGCGCCAGCGCCGACAGGCTGGCGGCCTGGGCTTCACTCAGGACGCCGGCCTGAACGGCGGCGCGCAGATCGTCGGCACCGATCACTTTCAACGCGTCACCCACGGATCGTCTCCACCGTCAGATTGCCATTCGTGTAGACGCAGATGTCGGCGGCAATGGCCATGGCCTTGCGTGCGATCTCTTCCGCCGGAAGATCGGTCGCCATCAGGCCGCGGGCGGCGGCCAGGGCAAAGTTGCCGCCCGACCCGATCGCGGCTACATCATGTTCGGGTTCCAGCACATCGCCTGCGCCGGTGATCACGAACAGCGCCTTTCCGTCGGTGACGATCAGCATGGCTTCAAGATTGCGCAGATATTTGTCCATCCGCCAGTCCTTGGCCAGCTCGACCGAGGCGCGGGCAAGCTGGCCGGGTGCGGCCTCCAGCTTTTTCTCCAGTCGTTCGAGTAGGGTAAAGGCATCGGCGGTCGATCCGGCGAACCCGGCGACGACTTCATGCCCGCCGGGGTTCAGCCTGCGCACCTTGCGCGCCGTTCCCTTGATCACCGTTTGTCCCAGACTGACCTGCCCGTCCCCGGCCACCACCACCTCGCTCCCGCGACGGACGGCCAGGATGGTCGTGCCATGCCAGCCGGGGAACCTGTCATCACTCATGCCGCGCCTCCGTTTGGCGAAGATATGGGGCAAGGACCGGCCATGGGCAAGCGCCGCACTGTGCGGCCTTGTTCCGGTCAATGGCGGTTGGGTAAGGTTTCGCCCATGAAGAACGATCGCCAGGTCCGCATCCATCTTGGCCCCGCCGTGCTCGAAACGGCGCAGGCCGGGCGGCACAATTTCCTGAATCACCTTTCCGCCGTGCTGACCGAATGTGGCTACTGCCCCGAATACCGCGCCAACGGATTTGCGGAACGGATCGCGACCGGCGCCCTGCCGGGCTGGTCGATGTTTGAGATGGAGCCACCCGAGGGGGCGCGATCGCTGGTTTTCCGCCGCGCCTACGTTGCGCCTTTCTGGCAGATCGACCGGACCGACCGCCGCTGGGACTGGTCAGTCGCCCGCGCGACGTTCCGGATCACCCCGGCAAAGCAGGTCGAAGCGGAGAAGTTCGCGGCATACTGGCGCAAGCGGCTTCAACCGGACCTGATCTTTCCCGCACGCCGGTCCGGGGTCGTTTATGTTCCCCTTCAGGGCCGGTTGCTGGAAAAGCGGTTCTTCCAGTTCGACAGCCCGGTCGGGATGCTCGAAACGGTCCTGCAGCGCTTTCCCGATCTGCGGACGGTCGCGACACTTCACCCGAAACTCCATCCGTCAGAGCCGGAGGCGGCGGCCCTCGCCGGCCTGCAGGGACGATATCCGAAGCTGCTGGTGGTTCGTCGGCCAGCGCCCGAACTCTTGTCGGCCTGCGATTTCGTTGTCGCCCAGAACAGCGCGGTCGCGTTCGAGGCGCTCTTCTTCCGCAAACCCGTCCTGCTGTTCGCCGGGATCGACTTTCATCACCCGTTCGCCTCCGCCTATCGCGACGGGCTTGAGGCGGCGCTGGAGCAGCTTCGGACCCAGGAGCCGGACTATGACGGTTATCTTTGGTGGTATCTTCAACACCAAAGCCTGAATGCCGGGCGCGAGGATTTTCGCGCCCGGACCATCACTCGCCTCAGTGAACTGGGAATGGATCTTCTGATCGAATGATCAGATGGAAGCGTCGATCCAGTTTTGCAGCGCGGCCTTGGGCGCGGCACCAACCTTGTTCGACACGATTTGCCCGTCCTTGAACAGGAAGAGCGCCGGAATGCCGCGCACGCCGAACTGTGCCGGAAGGTCGGGGTTTTCGTCCACATTGACCTTCACGATCTTGACCTTGCCGGCATAATGCGCGGCCAGTTCCTCGAGCGCCGGTCCGATCTGTTTGCACGGGCCACACCATTCCGCCCAGAAATCGACAACGACCGGAACGGCCGAACTGCGGACTTCGGTGTCAAAAGTAGCATCGGTTACGGCGAGCGTGGCCATGATCATCTCCGGGGAATGGATGCGGGGTCGGGTAAGGAACCTAGGTCCGGGGGAGGGCCGCGTCAAGGGAGTGTAGGATTTTGCATAGCCGCCCTCACGATATTGAGGGGGATGGGCATAAGTTGTACTGTAGCCGTCCAGACAATGGCCAGATCGACACGGCGGTCGGGGTAGATCTGCTGAAGGACCGCCGCATAGGCGCCAAGCTGCCGCAAGATGCCCGGCGGCACATTTTCCGCACGGTCCGGAACCAGCGCGTTGGATTTAAAATCCACCGCAAGGACATGATCCCCTGATACGATCAGCCGGTCTATGATACCCTGCATCACCCGCCCGTCCCGATCGGGCAACGGGGCGGTCACCTCGACTTCGCTGAGTATGTCTGGCGTGAAGAGGTGGCGCAGGTGCGGCGCATCGAGAATCCGCGTCGTTTCGGCCAGAATAGTGTCTGTTTCGGGAAAATCTGGCAGGAGCGCCTTGGCGCGTTCTGCCCGCGCGCCTGGATCGGCATCTGCGAGATGTTCCAGCAGCAGGTGGATCGCGCTGCCGCGCGCGAGTGCGGCCGCCTCCGCCTGGCCGGTCGCGCCGGGCAGGGCCTTTGCCCCGCCAAGCCCGGTCGGAGTGAGCGGCGGCAGGGGCCGTTCGGCCGGGGGGGGCGTGCGGTTGATCCAGTCGGGCAAGGGCCGCACATCACCCGCCACCACGCCCCGACCGTCAGGCAGAGCTTCGGGCCAGTTGCCGAACTGATACCGCTTGCCCGGCCCGAACTCCCAGTTTTCCCCGTCCGCAGGCATCCGGGTCGCACCCGCCTTGTCCATGGCCGCGTCGATCAGGCTGTGCCAACTTTCCTCGCCAGTGCCGGTTTCGCCGGCGGCGCAGACAATCAGCCAGCTTTCGGCCCGCGTCATCGCGACATAGAGCAGCCGCATCCGCTCGTCGCGCTCCTTGCGGCGCTGCTGATCAGTTGCCGCACGCAGAAGCGCGGGGCTTTCCTCGGCCCGCACCCGCCAAAGCGCCGCGCCATCCCCGGCGCGCGTCACCTGGCCCCGGACACGCTCCGGCCATTTGGCGGTATCGGGCAGAATCACCACCGGCGCTTCCAGTCCCTTGGCGCCGTGAACGGTCATCACCCGGATTGCCCGGCTGGCCGAATCCAGCCGCCGCTTGACCTCGACCTCGCCCGCCTGCATCCAGACCAGAAAACCCGTGAGGCTGGGCACATTGCCCTGCTCATAGCCAAGCGCCTCGGCCAGAAGCGCATCGATCCCGTCCTCTGCCTCAGGCCCCAGCCGTGCCAGCAGCTTGCGCCGCCCGTCGTGGCGGGTCAGGATCCGGTCGATCATCTCGTAGGGCCGCAGGAAATCGGCGTCGTCGCGCAAGTCGGTCAGCACGGACAGCGTCTCGCCGCCCCGCACATCATCCGCGCGCAGGGCCTGCCAGAGATATTCTTTCGCGCCCCGCCCCGCGGCCAGATCGTAAAGCGCCGCCTCCGACCAGCCGAACAGCGGCGAGCGCAGTACGGCCGCGAGCGACAGATCATCTTCGGGCAGGGCCAGGAAGGACAAAAGCGCCAGAATGTCCTTCACCGCCAGCTCGGCCCCCAGCCGCAGCCGGTCGGCACCGGCCACGCGCAGGCCGGTTGCCTTGCAGGCGCGGATGATTTCCTGAAAAAGCGCCCCGCGCCGCCGGACGAGGATCAGGAAATCGCCCTCATCCAGCGGTCGCGGCCCGTCCTTGGTCATCACAGCGGTGCCGCTTTCAATGATGCGGCGGATTTCGACAGCGATCCGGTTCGCCAGCAGCACGGTTTCATGGCTGTCGGCCAGCAGATCGACGGGATTGTCCCATTCCTCCGGCTCCGGCTCGGTGGTCTTGGGGACCGGCGCCCACAGATCGACGCGGCCCGGCATGTCACTGTGGAACGCGCGGTGTTGTGTAGGCCCGCCAAGGCCGCGATTGACCCGTTCATCAAAGGTCAGATCGACGATGTTCAGGATCGCGGCGGAGGACCGGAAGGAATGCAGCAGTTCGCGCGGCTGGAACGGCGCTGAAACCGCCTGGTGCCGGGCCGCAAACTCAGCGCGCATCCTGTCGAAAGTCTCAAGGTCGGCACCCTGAAAGGAATAGATCGACTGCTTTTTGTCCCCAACCACGAAAATCCGCCGATCCCGTCCGGTGGCCCCTTCGCCTGCGGTGAATTCTTCCGCAAGCCGTTCGATCACGCGCCACTGGGCGGGGCTGGTGTCCTGCGCCTCGTCCACCAGAATATGATCGATCCCACCATCCAGCCGGAACAGAACCCAGGCCGCGACTGACCTGTCGGACAGAAGATTGGCGGCGCGGTGGATAAGATCGTCGAAATCAAGAAAACCACGCCCCGCCTTGCGGGCTTCATAGCGGGCGAGGAATGCCGTCGCGAACTGGTGCAGTGCCGCGGCCTTTGCGGCGGCGGCCAGTGCAAGCCGCGTCTCACGCGCCGCCTCGACCCGCCGCATCAGCGCCTCCAGACGAGGCATAAAGGGGGCGGCGGACCCCTCGCGCAGCGCTTTCGTCGGAAAAGCCCCGACCTTGGCGGTAAACGGGTTGGCCCCGCTTTTGGTCAGCAGCACATCTTCAAGCCGCGCCAGACCGGAACCATCGGCCTTGAACCCCTTCAGTTTGGCACCAGCTTTGGAATCATTGCCGCCGCTGCCCAGAAGCAGCGGCACAAGGTCGGAAATCAGTTCCGTCTCGCCGCCCGGGAAGACCTGCACCAGCAGGCTCTCAGCCGTCTGGTCAGGCGAAAGGCCGAAGCGCGCCTTGATCGCCACCGCCGGTGCAGCATCGTAAAAACCGTCACTGTTCCGGCTGATTTCGGCTAGAACCTCCTCAAGACCGTCGCCAGGATAAAGGTCGGCAAGCGCATCCACCGCAGCACGATCCGCGCCCGCCGCCATTTCCTCCACGATCTCGCGCCGCATCAGAATGGCGGAGCGGTCGTCAAGTTCGGTGAAGTCGGGCGACACCCGTGCCTCGATCGGAAAGCGCCGCAGGAGCGCGGCGCAGAAGGCGTGGATCGTCTGGATCTTCAGACCGCCGGGCGTTTCGATGGCGCGGGCGAAAAGCCGCCGTGCCCGGGCCAGCATCTCGGGGTTGATCCGTTCGGCCACTCCCAGGTCGGCCAATTGCCCGCGAAGCTTGCCTTCCTCCATCATCGCCCACTGACCCAGGCGACGGAACAGACGGTTCTGCATCTCGCTTGCGGCGGCTTTGGTGTAGGTCAGGCAAAGGATCTTCTGCGGCTCGGTCCCGGCCAGCAACAGCCGCGCCACCCGGTCGGTCAGAACCCGGGTCTTGCCAGAACCCGCGTTCGCGGCAAGCCATATGGAGCTTTGCGGGTCGGCCGCCAGCACCTGCGCAAGGGTTGCATCATCCTGCATCGGGTGACCCCACATCCTGCGGCACCGGCCGATCGCTCATCTGCCATTCACCGAAGCGCGCCAGATGATCGTAGTCGCCCTGTTGTTCGGTCTTGAACACCGCGCGCCGCGATACGTAACCCTGCGCCCGCCGCATATAGCGCGCGATCAGCCGTTCCAGTGCCGCCCATTCCGCGTCAAAGTCGCAGTCGTCTCGCGCAACCGTCTCCTCTGCGCCCTCGCCGCCCAGCTGGATATAGCTA
Source organism: uncultured Frigidibacter sp. (assembly GCA_964600685.1). Taxonomy (GTDB): domain Bacteria; phylum Pseudomonadota; class Alphaproteobacteria; order Rhodobacterales; family Rhodobacteraceae; genus TMP-24. Next base: position 23,584 of record CAZRKU010000006.1, read on the forward strand.
AAGCCGGTGACGGGATGCGGGCCAAGTTCGGCAAAGGCCCCGCGTTCGGCCATCGCGGCCTCCAGCGGCATTTGCTTCTCGAACGTCTGCCTTTGCTTCTTCGACGGCGGCGGCCCGGACTTGTAATCATAGATATGCAGGCTGCCGTCTTCGGCCTGATCAATCCGGTCGGGTCGCGCCTTCAGAACGAAGGCAACATTCGAAAGCGCGATGCGCCCCTCTTCCTCCAGCAGTGCGGGTCGGCCCTCTGCGGCGCGGCGCGTCTCGGCTCCCGCAAAGCGGTCGGCGATACGCGTGATGCGCGCGCGCCACAGGCGCTGGGCAGAGGGCCAGGGAATGTCTTCCGCCAAAACAGTATCTGTTATAGCCAATAGCCGAGCAACGGCCTCCGGCTGCGCCTCGTCGCCGGGACGCTCCCGCACGAACCGCTCGACAATCTGATGGAGTGTCTGACCACGCAACCTTGCGTCCGGTTCAGGCAAAAGCGGGTCAAGCGGCCGCAGGCGCAGCACATGGCGGGCATAGATCGCATAGGGATCGCGGATCAGCCGGGTGATCGCCGTGACCGGCAATTCGCGCGGGCGCGCCGAAACCGGCGGGCGCGGGGCGGGGCGGCTTGCCGGTGCTGTTTCCTCTGCCCGCTCAAGTCCAGCCGCAAGGTTCAGCCAATGTGATCCGCGCGCGCGCATCGCCGCAAGGGCACCCGCCTCCTCTCCCAGACCGGAAATCAGGTTGGTCAGCCGGTCTATCCAGCGCGAAGGCACCGTTTCCGCCTCGTCATCCCGGACGGCGCGGGACAAGATCACCCGGGGTGCCCCGGCGATGGCCAGCTGAAAATCATGGGCCGATAGGCCGATTTGCCTTTCGGGCAGCGTCAACCCCAGCTTCAGCCGCATCTGGCGCGAAAGCCAGGGATCGGGCGCAGGCGCGGCGGGCCAGACGCCATGGTTCAGCCCGGCCAGGATCACGAGATCGGCCTGCAACTCGCGCGCCTCGCGGATGCCATGAACGGCAATCATAGGGTGGCTGCCAGATGGCGTGCGCACCACCTCTTTCTGCAGCAGCCCGCTGACCAGCGCCGCGAAGTCCGACGCGGCACAGGCCCCACCGCCGGGGGCTTCCGCGCGAAGCTGGGTCAGGACCGCTAGCGCCAGCTGCCCCGCTTCGCGCTGCCAAAGTTCGCTCGCTTCGCTCGCTTCTTCCGGCCCGGTGGCGATTTGACCCAAAACCTCAAAAAGCGTCTCTGTATAGGTGGAAATCAGACCAAATGGGTTGGTGTCCAGAAGGCTCAGCCATCCTCCGATCCAATCCGCCCAGAGGCTGCGGTCCTCGTCATTCCGCAGGCATGCCCATTGATGCAGGTCTTTTGGGCGTGGGAAGGGTGGCCCGAAACGCCTGAGATGCAACTCCAGTTCGCGGGTCAGGCGCAGATGCTGCCCGCGAAGTGGCGAGCCAGTCGCCGTCAGCGGATGTTTGAGGATCGTCAGCAACGTCTCGGCCGTCATTTCGCGGCCGAATGTCGCGCAGACATGGCGGATCAGCCTGCCCGGCGGGCTCAGGTGCAAGGGCCGTCCGGCGCTGTCGTCCGGCAGGATGGACCACCGGTCAAGTGCCGCCGCCACCCGTCGGGTCAAGGTCCGGTCCGGCGTCACAAGGACCGCGCGCCGCCCGTCTTCAGCAGCCTCACGAAGCGCCAATGCAATCGCCAGTGCTTCGGCCCGTGGAGTCGGTGCCTCGACCAGGCTCAACCCGGAGGCCGCCGGCCCGAGCGGGCCAAGCGCAGCGCCCTCTGCCAGCCACTGGTCCGTGACCGGAGCAGGGCGCAGCGCGAGCGAGATCAGCCGGTTGCGCGTCGGATCATCCGGCGGCACGGAGCACCAACGCTGCACGTCTTCCGGAGCGCGCTCCAGCGAGTGCAAAAGCCGTGCATAGCGATATTGCGGATGGTCCTCGTCGGGAACCCGGCCCGCCGTCAGGCTGGCCCAGGCCATCGGCGTCATGTCGAAGTCGTAGCCGGGCAGAACCAAAGCGCCCTGCGGCAACCCGGCCACCGCCTGCATCAGAAGCGATGTGGTGCCGCGCGACCCGGTCGATCCCGCGACGATCACCGGATCGGGCGTCGGGTGGAGAAGCCAGCGTGCGGCAAGCGCCTCCACCGTGCGCCGCTGCAGGCCAGCGGCGGACCCCGCCGCGTCAGGGGCGAAAAACGACGTGATGATTCTCAGAAAGGTCAGCGCCCGCTCCCAGTGAACGGCATGATCTTCGGCCAGATCAGGGTCTTCCAGCGCCTTGGGCGCAACGCCCTCGGACTGCATTTCGTCCATCAGATCGGCCAGGCGATCCGCCAGATCGAACGTTGCCGTGCCGGGCGCGAAGTCCTGTTGGCGCGTCGTCAGTTCGGCGACCAGGCGCGCCAGTTCCAGCCGCCGCCTGAGGGGGGGCGCCGGGATGCGGTGCGGCTCGATGTCGCTGACCAGTTTGAGGCTCGGCAGAAAACCGGGCCCCGCCTCCTGAAAAGCCGCGCGCACCCGGTCGCGCATCCGCGCGGTGTTCAGGTAAAGGGTGACCCGCGCCATCGTCTCAGGCGGATGGGCGGCAAGCCGGTCACGGAGGCCCGCGACCAATGCGCGCGGAAAATCCACGCCGGGCGGCAGGCCGAACATCCGGGGGCGGGGCGAAGGGTCAAACATCTGCGGCCCTCAGCATGGCTTCGGCCAAGCTTATCGCCTCGGGTCGCCCGACATCACACCAGCCACCCTGATGCACGATCCCGAAAAGCCTGCCGTTTGCCGCGATCCTGTCCCACAACCGGTTGAGCGAAAAGACCCGGTCTGGAATCTCGGCCAACCCGTCGGCGCGCAGAATCTGTGCCCCCGTGTACACCAGACCATGCCCGCGCGTGAGGCGCCCATCTGCGCCCATCTCGAAATCGCCACTGCCGGAATGGCCCGTCGCCCGGTCTCGCGGAACCAGCAGAAGCAATGAATCCATCCGCACCGGATCCCAGGCTGCCGCCAGCTCTGCCAACGCAGAAGGCCCGGTCCAGACCGCATCGGTGTTCAGCGTAAAGACCGGGCGGTCCCCCAGAAGCGGAAGTGCCTGTTTCAACCCGCCGCCGGTTTCAAGAATAGTCTCTGATTCAGCCGAAAACGCAATATCATGGCGGCCGGAGAGGTGGTCGCGGATCATCTGGGGCAGGTAGTGCAGGTTGACGACGATCCGTTCCAGCCCTTGCGCCTGATCCAGCGCATGGTCGATCAACGCCTTGCCCGCAACCCGGACCAGCGGTTTGGGCTGCTCGGTGGTCAGCGTCCCCATCCGCGTGCCGAATCCGGCCGCGAACAGCATCAAAGATCGGGGCGTGTTCCGCATTTTTCCTTGATCCTTTGGAGGGCTTCGGGGGTTGGGGGGGGCAGTCCGTCCGCCACCGCACGGGCAAGCGGGGCAAGCGCGGGATGCGCCAGATTGCGGTCCAGATAGGCCCAGACACGCGGCATGTGGTCCAGATACCGGGCTTTTCCGGACCTGAGGCACAGCCGCGCAAAAACCGCCATGATCCGCAGGGCACGCTGCGCGCCAAGAAGGGCATAGACGGCCCCGAACCGGGTGGAACCGAACCCCATGCTTTGCACATAAGCAGCGAGGCAGGCGGCCTCCGTCTCGACAGACACATCGCGGCGGGCGTCCTGGCAGAGCGAGACGAGGTCATAGGCCGGATGGGTCGCGAAAGCGTCCTGAAAATCCAGAAGACCGATGCGCGCCGCGCCCGTCCGGCCCGGCAACCAGATCAGGTTCTCCGCATGAAAATCCCGCAGGGACATGACACGCCGCCCGTCGGTCAACTCGCCATACAGCCGGGCGACTTCGCGGGTTATCCAAGCGCTTGCTTCCGTGGGGGTTGCGTCGACTGCGGGCAGATACCAATCCTCGATCCGCGCCGAAAGGTCCGCCAGTGCGGTGCCGTCGGCGACGGCCAGGAAGCCCGGCGGGGGGCGACGGTGCAGGTCACACAGGAACTCCGTCACCGCAAGATAGAGCGGTCTCTCCCCCGCGGGGTCTGCTGCGACGAGGCCCGCGATCAGATCGTCGCCCAGATCCTCAAGCAGCAGCAGGCCATTTCCGGGATCTGCGGCCAGAAGGGTGGGGGCGGAATAGCCCTGACCGCAAAGCCAGCGCCCGACCTCGATGAAGCGGTCGACGCGCTCGCCCGACTGCGGGTTGGCATCCATCAGAACCGCACTGGCCTGGCCTTTGGTCAGCCGCAGGTAACGTCGTGCCGACGCATCGCCTGCCAGCACCTGGCGGACCGCGTCCGACCAACCGGCGCTTGCAAGAAAAAGGTTGATCATGTCTTGCCGCAGATCAGTCATGGGCCGTTTCCAGCGCGTGAAAGACCGAGTTCCAATGATTTGGGTCGCCTGCAAAGGTCGCCTCCCGCGCGTCGGTCACCGGATCGGGGGTCAGCGTTAGATCCAGCGTCAAAGGGGGCCGCAGCGGTCCCAGCCGGTCCGGCCATTCGACCAGACAGATCGCGTCGCTGAACGCCTGCTCCAGCCCCAGTTCGACGATCTCGTTCGGCTGGCTCAGCCGGTAGAGGTCCGCGTGCCAGATCTCCGTCCCGCCCGAAATATAGGTCTGCACCAGCGTGAAGGTCGGCGACGGCACATCCTCGGCCAACCCCTCCGCCGCCAGCCGCGCCTGGATGAGCGACCGGGCAAAGTGGGTCTTTCCGGCCCCGATCGGCCCTTGCAACAGGAGCACGTCGCCGGGGCCGAGCAGGGGCGCAATCCGCGCCGCCAACCGGCGGGTGGCATCTGCGTCGGGCAGGCAAAGGGTGATCTGTCGGGCGGCTTCGCTCATGCCGGAACTCTTAGCGGTCCGGTGGTGGCCCGCAAGCCGAAAGGTCAGGCGCTGTGCAGAAGGGCCGCCAGTGCCAGCCAGCCGGCCAGTTCGCCCACTTGCTGCATCGCGCCCAGCACATCGCCGGTCTGCCCGCCGATCTTGCGCATCGCGAGCACAGCCAGCACCAGTGTCGCGGCGGCCATCGTCCCGCCGATCACAAATGCGCCCAGCCCGGTCAGACAGAGCGCAGCCCCACCCAGGACCAGCGCCAAAAGCAGCCTGCGCAGACCCACTTGCCCCGCCGCGCGCCCCAAACCATCAGCACGTGCAGGCGGCATCAGATGCAAGGCGGCAGGCAGGATCGCACGGCTGGCCGCAGCCAGCGCGATCAGGCTCAAAGCGCCGGTGGATCCGTTCAGGCTGGCCAGGGCGCCGACGCGCAACAGAAGTGAAAAGCCGATGGCCAGCGCGCCATAACTGCCGATCCGGCTGTCGCGCATGATCTCAAGCCGCCGCGCCTTGTCGCGCCCGCCACCGAACCCATCGGCCAGATCGGCCAGCCCGTCCTCATGCAACCCGCCCGTGGCCAGGGTTCCGGCAAGAATCGCCAGCCCGGCGGCGGGCAGGGGCGGCAGGCCAAGCGCCAGCGCCGCCCACCAGATCAGCGCTGACAGGCCACCAACAACCAGCCCGACCAGCGGCCAACCCCAGGCCGAGGATCCCACCGTCGGCAGCGTACCGGACAAACTGCCGACGGGAATGCGCGTCAGGATCAGGAACCCCATCCTGAGTTCAGCAAAGGCCCGGCTGATCGGGGCAGGGATCATGCTTCCGATACGCCCGCTTCGCCAAAGGTCGCCATGCCATTGTGGCAGGCCAGGGCGGACCGCACGATCCCGAGCGCGAGCGCCGCCCCGGATCCTTCGCCAAGCCGCATGTCGAATTCAAGAACCGGGCGCTTGCCGATCGCGGCCAGCAGCTTGCGGTGGCCCGGTTCGGCGCTGGCATGACCGACAAGGCAATGATCCAGAAGCCGGGGATCGGCGGCGTAAAGGACCGCCGCCGCCGCCGTGCAGATGAACCCGTCGAGGATCACCGGAATCCGCGCCGCCCGTGCCGCCAGAACCGCGCCGCAGATTGCCGCCTGCTCACGCCCGCCCAGTGCGGAAAGGATCGCGCCCGCCTTGCCCAACGCGTCCGCATGACGTTTCAGCCCGCGTTCGATCGCATTCACCTTTCGCGCGATTCCGGCTGGATCAGAGCCTGTTCCCGGCCCCACCCATTCCGCCACGCTGCCGCTGAAACAGGCGGCAGCCAGCGCGGCGGCAATCGTCGAATTGCCGATGCCCATTTCGCCCAGAACAAGAATGTCCGCGCTCTCGTCCACGGCGGCGGCGCCCTGGTTCATCGCCTCCAGCGTCTCGGCCTCGCTCATCGCCGGACCTTGGGTGAAATCGCCGGTGGGCCGGTCCAGTTCCAGTGCGATCACGTCGAGTTCCGCCCCGTTGGCCTTGCAGAGCTGGTTGATCGCCGCGCCCCCATGCTGGAAATTCGCGACCATCTGCACGGTCACTTCCTGCGGATAGGGGTTCACACCCTGAGCACAGATTCCGTGGTTGCCCGCGAAGACCAGCGCCTGCGCCTTCCAGATCTCCGGCCGTGCCGTGGCCCGCCAGGCCGCCATGAACTCGGCGATCTCCTCCAGCCGGCCCAGCGACCCCGGCGGTTTCGTCAGGCTGTTCTGCCGTGCCCGCGCGGCGGCGGCGGCGGCGGGATCCGCGCCGGGCAGGTGGTCGGCCAGACCTGAAAGGTCGGAAAGGGCGTTCAACGCGAAGGTCATGTCATTTCACTTTCATTGGCAGGCCGGCCACGGCGAGAATGACCTCATCCGCCACGGCGGCGACCCACTGGTTCATCAGGCCCGCCGCGTCGCGGAAGTCGCGGGCCAGTCTGTTGTCGGGCACGATCCCTGCGCCCACTTCATTGGTTACGATCACCACCGGGTCAGACTGGCACGCAAGCTCGGCACAAAGCGCGCGGCCCGCTGCCTGCCAGTCCCGGTCACTCAGCATCAGGTTCGTCAGCCACAGGGTCAGGCAATCGACCAGCCGCGGCCCCTGCCCATCCGTCAGCCTCAGCGCGCCCGCAAGATCGAACGGTTCGGCGTGATCCGCCCATTCCGGGCCACGCCGCGCCCGGTGGGCGGCAATACGGGTCGCCATTTCCGCGTCCCGCGCCTCGGCGGTGGCGATATAGACCGCGCGCGGGGCCAGCGACAGCGCCTTCGTCTCGGCGATGACGCTTTTGCCCGATCTGGCCCCCCCGGTGATCAGTATCGTCTTGCTCATGGCCCGGTGACAAAGCAGAAACGGGCAATGCACGGAAGGGGGAATACGACGGTGAGCGGCGGGACTGCGACAGATCTGATCCTGATCCGGCATGCGCCTGCCCTGACCGGGGGCCGGTTGTGCGGGCGCACTGACGTGGACGCCGAGGCAAGCAACCTGTCCCGGATCGCGGCGGTGCGCGCGCTGGCCGGACCGCCTGCGCGGCTGATCGTGAGTCCCGCACAGCGCTGCCGTCAGACGGCGCAGGCGCTATGGCCCGATCTGGCCAGCACCTCGGTCGCCGATCTGTGGGAGCAGGATTTCGGCGCATGGGATGGATGTCCCTATGCGGAATTGCCCGATCTTGGCCGCCTTCCGGCAAGCGATCTGGCCAGCCATCGCCCGCCGGGCGGCGAAAGTTTTGCCGATCTTGCCGCGCGCGTCTGGCCCGCACTGAGCCAGATTGCCGATGCGGGGTCCGCAACCATCGTCGCCCATGCAGGCACGATCCGCGCGGGCCTGTCGCTGGTCATGGGCAACATCCCCGCCGGTCTGGCCTTTGACGTCGCGCCCCTGTCGGTGACCCGCATCGCCCGTCTGCCCGGCGGCGCGGGCTGGGTGGTGCGCAGCGTAAACGGACAGGCTGAATGATCGCACGGGTGGAGGGGCATTTCGGGGAACTCATTCAGGGTCGACTGGGGCCGGATGGTCCAGTGACCCTGATCACCCTGCCCTGCCCGGCGCTGGCGGTCGAGGCGCAGGCGGCGCCGCTTTCCGACCCGCATGGCCTTCTGCCGCCGTCCCGCGCCCGCGCGCTTCTGAGGATCCTCGACCTTCCTGATCCCGGCCCTTTCGCGCTTTCGGCCAGCATGCCGCGCGGCGGCGGCGCAGGCGCTTCAACCGCCGCGCTGGTGGCGCTGGCGCGGCTTGCCGGCTCACGCCACCCCCCGGAGGTTATCGCGCGCGCCTGCGTCGAAGTCGAAGGGGCAAGCGATCCGCTGATGTTTCCGGCACCGGAACGGCTTCTCTGGGCGTCTCGCCGGGCGGAGGTCATTGCCCAGCTGCCGTCATTGCCCGGATTTGACGTGATCGGCGGCTTCTTCGGCCCGAACCAGCGCACCGACCCGGCGGATCAGGCCTTTCCCGACATTGGCGACCTGATCGAACCATGGCGGGCCGCCGCCGCCGCGCGCGATCTGGCGTCACTTGGCCGCCTTGCCGGCCTTTCTGCCGACCGGTGCCTGACCCGCCGCGGCCCCCGACCCGACCCGACCGCCGATCTTGGCCGGCGTCTGGGCGCCTTCGGTCATGTCATTGCCCATACCGGATCGGCGCGCGGCCTGCTATTTGCGCCCGGAGCGATTCCCCTCGATGCCCCTGCGGCACTGGCCGCGGCGGGTTTCCGGCGGATCGTGACATTCTCGGCCGGAGGAAATGACGAATGACGGGCGCAGGCATCATGCTGGTCGGACTGCTGATCGACGCTCTGGTCGGGTGGCCAAAGCCGCTTTTTCGGGCGATCGGTCATCCAGTGACCTGGATGGGCCGCCTGATCGACGAACTGGATCAGTGGCTGAACCTTGACGGGACCGAGGTTCGCGACCGGCGCTTGGCCGGTGTTGCGGCGGCGGTCACCGTGATCGTTGCGGCCGCGCTGGCGGGGATGATCATTCAGTGGCTCTTGCCAGACGGAATGACAGGTCTGCTCATGGCGGGCCTGATCGCCTGGCCGCTGATTGCCGCACGGTCGCTGCATGATCATGTTGTCGCGGTTGCCCGGCCCTTGGCTGCGGGGGATCTGCTGTCCGCCCGGCAAGCTGTCGCGATGATCGTCGGGCGTGACCCGGCGCGGCTCGACACTGCCGGTGTTGCGCGGGCGACCATTGAAAGCCTGTCGGAAAATGCGTCCGACGGGGTGATCGCCCCGCTGTTCTGGGGCGCGATTTTCGGCCTGCCGGGAATCGCGGCCTACAAGGCCATCAATACGCTTGATTCGATGATCGGCCACCGCACGCCGCGGCACGAGGCTTTCGGCTGGGCTGCGGCCCGGATCGACGATCTGGCGAACCTGATCCCCGCCCGCCTGACCGGCCTGCTCATCGCGGCGGTGTCCGGGGCCCCGCGTGGGGGCGTCTCGGTCATGCTGAAAGACGCGCGCCATCACCGCTCGCCGAATGCCGGCTGGCCCGAGGCCGCGATGGCCGCCGCGCTGGGCGTGCGGCTGTCCGGCCCGCGCAGCTACGACGATCATGTCATCGACGAACCGTGGGTCAATGCGGCGGCGCGCGACCCCGATGCCGCCGACATCACGCGCGCGCTGGCAATCTGCCGCAGCGCCCTGCTTGCTGCGGCGGCCCTGCTGGCGATCGTCTGGCTGTTGTGACGATGCGCGACCACGGCGGCAACATCGATTGGGCGCTCAGCAGGTTCGGCGGCACCGCCGCCGACTGGATCGACCTGTCCACCGGGATCAATCGCGCGCCCTATCCGCTGCCCGATCTCAGCCCCGGGGCCTGGACCCAGCTTCCGACCCGCGCGGCTCAGGATCGGCTGATCGCTGCGGCGCGCGATGCCTATGCAACCCGCGCGGCCATTCTGCCGGTGGCGGGCGCGCAGGCTGCCATCCAGATGATCCCGCGCCTGACGCCCCCTGGCCGTGCCGCCGTGCTGTCGCCGACCTACAATGAACATGCGGCCTGCCTCAGGGCGGCTGGATGGGAGGTGGAGGAGTGCGCGGAGCCGGATGCGCTGGCTGGCGCTGATCTGGCGATTGTCGTCAACCCCAACAACCCCACCGGCAACATTTTCGCGCCGGCGGAACTCTTGCGTCTGTCGGGGCGGGTGGGCCGCCTGATCGTCGACGAAAGTTTTGCCGATCCCCGGCCAGACCGGTCCGTCGCGGCGCTGGCAGGACAGGAGGGGATGGTGGTCCTGAGGTCGTTCGGCAAGTTCTACGGGCTTGCCGGCCTGCGTCTGGGATTCGCTCTGGGCGCCAGCGACGACATTGCCTTGCTTGCCGCCATGGCCGGGCCCTGGCCGGTGTCCGGTGCCGCGATCGAGATCGGCTGCGCCGCGCTTGTCGACCGGATCTGGGCCGAAGCGACGGCTCTGCGCCTCCGCGCGGACGGCGCAAGACTGGACGATCTGGCGCGCAGGGCCGGGTGGGCACTGGTCGGGGGGTGCGAGCTGTTCCGGCTTTACCAGACGCCCGATGCCACCGGCGCGCAAGAGGCACTGGCGCGCCATTATATCTGGTCGCGCATGTTCCCCTATTCCAGCCGCTGGCTCCGTCTGGGCCTTCCGGCCGGGGAGCAAGAATGGCAGCGTGTCGAAAGCGCGCTGGCGGGCGGTGCGCGCGATGGAGTTTGACGCAGCGCATGCCGCGCAGCTGGAGGAAATTCTGCGCTGGCGGCGGGACGTGCGCCATTTTCTTGCCGACCCGGTGTCGCCCGAAGTGCTGGAGCGGTTGCGCAGGACGATGGCCTATGCGCCCTCGGTCGGAAACGCCCGGCCGTGGCGGGTGATCCGGGTGCGCGACAGCGCCATTCGTTCAGCCGTGCGCGCCGAATTCCTGCGCTGCAACCAGCTTGCCGCTGCCGCGTATGACGACGAAACCCGCGCCGACTATGCCCGTCTGAAACTCGCAGGCCTTGATGAGGCGCCCGAACATCTGGCGGTGTTCACCGTGACCGACCCGCCAGAGGGGCGCGGGCTTGGCCGCCGTACCATGCCCGAAACCCTGCGCCAGTCGACCGCGATGGCCATTCACACGCTGTGGCTGATGGCGCGGGCAGAAAATCTGGGCGTGGGCATGGTGTCGATCCTCGATCCGCGGCGGATGAGTGCGATATTCGCCTTGCCCGAAGGGTGGGAGTTCAGCGCCTATCTCTGTCTGGGCAAACCGGCCTTCACCGACGACACGCCGCTCCTGCATCGCGTCGGCTGGCAGGAAAACCACGAGACGCTGTGGGAGGAGCGGTAAGGGCCGTCCCCGGGGCGCTGCCCCGGACCCCGGAGTATTTCTGCAAAGAAGAAATCAGGCCGATCGGCAGGGCGCGCCACCGAGCCGCGCCAGATGCCGGGCGGCGGCAAGGCCCGCCTGCCGTCCGGTGGCGAGGCAGGCGGTGAGAAGATAGCCGCCGGTCGGCGCCTCCCAGTCCAGCATTTCACCGGCCGCAAACATGCCGGGAATGGCACAGAGTTCCAGATCGGCCGACAGGCTTTCCCTTGTGATTCCGCCGGCCGAGGAGATGGCCTCGCTCAGCGGACGGGGGCCGGAATGGGGCACGGGCAGAGCCTTGAGCAGGGCAGCGAGTTCAGCAGGCCCATCGGGTAACGGGCGCGCCCATTCCATCAGGAGCGCGAGCCGGACGGGATCGAGCGAAAGGGACTTGCGCAGGTGGTTTGCCCGGGTATCGCCACCGCGCGGACGGGTGAGGCGCGCGGCGATCTCGGCCAGGCTGCGGTCGGGCAGGAGATCAAGCAGAAGCGGCGCACCATCGCGGACCGCCGCTGAAACCGCATAAATCCCGCCGCCTTCGATGCCGCGGGCCGAAAGCACGAATTCCGCGCGAACTGTTTGTTCTCCCGCCGTCAGTTTCACGCCCTTCGCCGGCTGGCCGAAATGTCGGGCCATGTGCGCCGACCAGTCGATGCGGAACCCCATGTTCGCAGGCCGGAAGGGCGTGATCCCAACGCCCTTCGCCGCAAGCCATGGCACCCATGCCGCGTCCGATCCAAGGCGGGGCCAGCTCGCGCCCCCCAGCGCCAGCACTGTTACCAATGGCGCGAGCAAATGCCCGCCATCCGGTGCCGCGAAGCGCAGCGCCCCATTGGCGAAGCCTGTCCACTGCCATCGGGTGCGCATCGCCACGCCCTTGGCGTCAAGACGCGCCAGCCAGGCGCGCAAGAGCGGCGACGCCTTCATGCCCACCGGAAAGACCCGCCCGCTTGAGCCGGTGAACAGCTCTTGCCCAAGGTCACGCGCCCAGCCCTGCACCGCCTCCGGCCCGTAGTCCTCGACGATCGGGCGCAGCCAGCCGGCGCTGATCCGGCTGGCGAAAAGCTTGTCCGGTTCGGCCTTGGTCAGGTTCAGCCCGGATTTGCCCGCCATCAGGAACTTGCGCGCGACCGTGGGCCTTGCTTCGGCCAGCAGGACGGAATGGCCGGCGTCGGCCAGCATTTCCGCTGCCATCAGCCCGGCAGGCCCGCCGCCGATGACCAGCGCCGGAACCTGTTCGGCCCTGGTCACGTCTTCTGACCACGCAGCTCGACGATGCGGTGCGGATAGGGCATCTCGATCCCGGCGTCTTTCAAGGCGCGCCAGACCGCGAAGAGAACCTGACTGGCATATTTGTTCTTTCCGTCGTCGATACCGCTGACCCAATATTCCACGGCGAAATCGACGGAACTTTCGCCAAAACCCCGCAGTTCGCAATCGGGTCCATCGGGAGAATGCAGAATGAAGGGCAGGGCGCTGACCGCGGCCTCGATGATCTGCGGCACGCGCTCGATGTCGGTCTCATAGCTCACCGAGAACGGAGCCTCATAACGATTGGCGCTGCCCTGATCGGAGTAGTTGATCACGCGGGTGGTGATGAAATCCTGGTTGGGCACCACGATCCACCGCCCGTCGAATGTTTCCAAGACGCAGGCTCGCGCTGTCATCCGGACGATCGTACCCTTTTCGCCGCCGTCGAGTTCGACAAAATCGCCCACGGTCGTCTGACCCTCGATCAGCAGGATGATGCCTGAGACGAAATTCGCCGCGATCTGCTGAAGGCCAAGCCCGATCCCGACGCCAAGGGCGCCGCCCAGAACCGCGATGGTCGTCAGGTTGATCCCGAGGATCTGCAGCAAGAGCAGAAAGGCCGCGCCGAATATCAGCACCTCCACCGCCTTTGCCGCGAGTTCGCGCGTCGCGGGGCGAAGTTCGTTCTGCGCCTTGATATAGTCGGCGCTTTGCCGGTTCGACCATGACCCAAGCCAGAACAGCAGGCTTCCGGCGATCACGCCACGCAGAAGCGTCATGACCGAAAAGCTCACGTTGCCCATGTCGACGGTCATGCTGTGCAGCCAGTCGGAGACCGGCCCGATGAGTCCGACGGCATAGAGCGCGGCGACCGGGATCAGGACATACCGCCCCAGGATCCGCAGAAACGGGTCGTGCAGCACATGGGCAACGAACAGCCGGGCGGCAACGAACAGGAAAAGACGTTTGCCGAAGGCGATGACGGCACCCGAGCCGAACACGGACCGGGTAAACGCCTCGCCAAGCGCGGTGAAACCATAAGCGACCAGAGGCAGGATGATCGGGACGAAGCGCAAGCCAAAGCGCAGAAACGCCGCCGCAAGCCCGTCGCCTTCGGTGCGCGGGGCGAGCCACCTTTCGAGGCGCGGCACCAGTCGGCGCGAGGTCAGGGCCGCCAGACCCCAGGCGACAATCAACAGGCCGAACTGCGACAACGCCCCCGGCCCGGTGGCCCAGGAAAGGGCATCCTGCCATCCCTGTTCGAGGGCCGCAGTGATGCGTTGCAGGATTTCAGGCTGAGCTGCCATGTCAGTTCGTTCCAACCAGGGTTCGCTGGCCTGATTGGCAAGAAAGTCGGCGTGGGACAAGCCTCCGCGCGGGGACAAACTTCATGGCACCATGCCTTTTATGGTGGCGACATGATTGCTGCTGGTGCCCAATGCGTCCGCTGCCAGCCTTCTCGCCGCCTCCGCAAGTTCCATCGGTGGCACGATCCGGTCGATCAGACCCCAATCCAGCGCTTCCGCGGCACTGATCCGCGCCCCCGCCATGAGGATCATCTTCGCGCGCGCCGGACCGATCAGAGCCGCAAGTCGCGCCGGGTCGGAGGGTTGCGGCAAAAAGCCGAGCCGCATCACCGGATAGAAGAATCCGGCGTCCGGCACGGCGATGCGCAGGTCACAGGCCAGCGCCATGCCGAAAGCCCCGCCGGCCAGCGTTCCGTTCAGGGCCGCGATGGTCAGACAGGGCGTGGCCGCAAGAGCGGCCGACAGCCTTTCCCAAAGCGGGCTGATGGCCAGCCCCGCGCCCGCCTCTGCCAGATCGGCACCGGCCGAGAACACCTTGCCTTCACCGGTCAGGATCAGCGCTCTCACGTCCTGTCGCTGAACGTCTTCGACGATTTCGACCAGCCGTTCCAGCATTGCACCGGTCAGCGCGTTGGCCTTGTCCGCGCGTTGCAGGGAGACGGTCCACAGCCCGCCCTCTCTTTCCAGTCCGATCATGCTGCGCCTTAAATTTGCCGGGTTGGCCACCTTTAAACACCAGCCGATGGTGGAATACCACCAACCGATCCTCTTGACCCCCGGCCCCTGCGGGAGGATTCTGGTCAGATTGCCGTAGCCGAAAGGAAGACCATGAAAGCCCGGACCCATCTCAGCGTCAGCGCCCTTGTTGCCGCGCTCCTTTGTGCCAATGCCGCCCGCGCCGCCGTGACGGCCGAACAGGTCTGGCAGGAGTGGAAGGACTATTACACCCAGCTTGGTCTGACGGTCAGCGTCGGCTCGGAAGGCATGGAGAGCGATACGCTGGTTGTGCGCGACGTGAAATTCACATCCGCTGGCGCCGAAGCGACGGCCGAGGGCACGGTCACCGAAGTGCGCTTGCAAGATATGGGTGACGGCACGGTCGAGATCACGCTGCCGAGCGAAATTCCGGTCGTTGTCCGGTCCCAACCGACCGACGGGACACCATCGGACATGACGATGCTGCTGACGAACAGCGACCTGAAGATCGTGGCCAGCGGCACGCCCGAAAGCACGGACTATGATCTGACCGCGACCGAACTTGGCATGTCGATGGACGAGGCCAAGGTCGAAGGCAACGCTGCGCCGGTGAAGATGCAGTTCACGGCAAAAGGCAACAGGGGCAAGTACCGTGCCGAAAAGGGCGCAACCCGGGTTCTGACCTCCGATCTCACGTCGGACACGGTCACGTTCGCGGCGACCGGAGCCGATCCCCAGAATGGCAGCACGTTCAACATGACGGGGGCGATGAACGGCGTCGGCGGCACGAGCACGGTGGTTCTGCCGACGGATGCGACGTCCGGGGACATGAATGCCGCCATGCAGGCCGGCATGACCTTTGCGGGCGATTTCTCGTACACGGATGGCGCCTACAAGGTCGAAGGAACCGGACCGGACGGTGATTTTGCCGCCGATTCTTCCGGGGGCGCAGGAAAGCTCGTCGTCAGCATGTCGAAGGACGGGCTGATCTATGGCGGCGAATCAGCCGACAGCAAGGTGAGCGTCACTTCGCCCTCCATTCCTTTCCCGATCGAGGCAGCGGTGGCGCAGTCGGCCTTCAAGCTCGCCATGCCGGTCTCGAAATCCGATGCGGCGAAACCGGCGGAACTGCTGCTCAAGCTGGTGGACTTCACGATTTCGGACGGGCTTTGGAACATGATCGATCCCGGCTTGCAGCTTCCGCGTGATCCGGCGACGCTGATCATCGACCTGTCCGGCGCGATCCGTCCGCTGATCGACCTGTTTGATCCCAAGCAGGCCGAAACACTGGCGACCGGGGCCGCTCCCGCCCCTCCGGTGCCGTTCGAGGTCAGCGAGGCGAAGATCAACCAGCTTCAGCTGAAGGCCGTAGGGGCTGAACTGACCGGCTCCGGCGCGGTGACGTTCGACAACAGCGCGACACCCCCGAAACCGCTTGGTGCCATCGACTTCAACCTGACCGGGGCGAATGCGCTGATGGACAAGCTGGTGGCGATGGGACTTCTGCCTGACGATCAGGTCATGGGTGCGCGCATGATGCTGGGCATGTTCGCCGTGCCAGCCGGAGAAGACGCCGTGACCTCGAAGATCGAGTTCAAGGAAGACGGTGGCGTCTATGCCAACGGCCAGCGGATCCAGTAACATCTGATGCCGACGAACCAGGGTCGCCCGCGCAATCGGGCGGCCCTTTTACTTGGCAAAGCCGATGCCAAGGCTTAGGTGCTGATCGGACGGGCAAGGGATCGGACGATGACTGACAGACTGCAAGAGCTGACCGATGCACTTCTGCGCGCCGCGAAGCAGGCCGGAGCCAGCGCTGCTGACGCTATGGCCGTGGATGGAACGGCGATTTCGGTCGATGTCCGCCAGGGCCGGCTTGAGCAGGCAGAACGCGCCGAAGGGATCGAGATCGGCCTGCGGGTGCTGGTCGGGCAAAGGCAGTCCTGTGTGTCCGCCTCCGATGTGTCGGCGCGCACGATAGGCGAAATGGCGGAACGCGCCGTGGCGATGGCGCGCGAGGCGCCGGTCGACGATTCCATCGGGCTTGCCGAAGCGTCCGAGCTGGCCCTCGACTGGAATCTTGCGGCGCTCGAACTTTCCGACCCTACAGCCGACGCGCAGGCAACCGACCTTGAATCCGATGCGCGGCGCGCCGAAGCGGCGGCCCTGTCGGTCAAGGGCGTCAGCCAGGTCGACAGCGCCTCGGCATCCTATGGCCGCCGCCGCATCCACATCATGGCCAGCAACGGGTTCTCGGGCGGATACGAGCGGACGTCGCGTTCGATCTCGGCGGTTGCGATCACCGGCGAAGGGCTGACGATGGAGCGCGACTGGGCAGCGGAATCACGCAGTTTCCAGGCCGATCTGCCGTCACCCGAGGAGGTCGGCCGGCTTGCCGGAGAGCGCACGGTTGAACGCGCGGGCGCGAGGAAGCCATTCACGGGAACCTTCCCGGTTTTGTTTGACGAACGGGTATCGAGCAGTCTGATCGGGCACCTCCTGTCGGCGGTGAATGGATCGTCGGTGGTGCGTGGTGCCTCCTGGCTCAGGGATGCACTCGGCACCCAGATCCTGCCGCGCGGCCTGTCGGTCAGCGAAGACCCGTTCCGGCCCCGCCTGTCCGGCTCGCGCCCGTTCGATGCCGAAGGGCTTGCCACGCGCCGCCGCGAGATTGTCGCGGACGGGGTTCTGACGGGATGGACGCTCGATCTGGGCACGGCGCGGCGGCTGGGCATGATGTCGACCGGCTCCGCCTCGCGCAACGCAGCCTCGCCCCCCGTGCCCGGCAACGGCAACATCGCCCTGACCCAGGGCGTGAAATCGCGGGCCGATCTGATCGCCGATATGGGCACCGGCATGCTGGTGACGGGTTTTCTGGGCGCATCCATCAACCCGACGACCGGCGATTACTCACGCGGCGTTTCCGGGTTCTGGGCTGAGAACGGCCAGATCTCTTTTGCCGTCAACGAGTGCACCATCGCCGGCAATCTGCGGGACATGCTGATGCGGATTGTTCCGGCGAACGACGCCCGCGCCCATCTGAGCCAGGTGGTTCCGAGCCTTCTGGTCGAGGGGCTGACCCTTGCCGGCCAATGACGACCTGCGGCTGCTGACCGAAGCCGCCCGCGCGGCCGGCATGATCGCGCTGCGCTATTGGCGAAAGTCGCACAGCGTCTGGGAGAAGGAAGCCGGTGCCGGCCCGGTGACGGAGGCGGACCTGGCCATCAACGCGATGCTGATGGCCGACCTCCGCGCCGCCCGGCCGCACTATGGCTGGCTCTCCGAGGAGACGCCGGATGCCCGGGACCGGCTGGCGGCGGAACGGGTGTTCATCATCGACCCGATCGACGGCACCCGGGCCTTCGTCGATGGCACTCCGGATTTTGCCCATTCGCTTGCCGTGGCCGAAAACGGGCAGGTCACAGCCGCCGTGGTCTGCCTTCCCGCGCAGAATTTGCTCTATTCGGCTGCAACAGACACTGTTTCGACCTTGAATGGGCAACCGATCCGTGCCTCCTCCCGCTCCAGGATCGACGGCGCGACTGTCCTGACCGCCCGTCCCAACCTGTCGCCCGAACATTGGAGGGACAACGCGCCGCCGCCCGTCCGTCGCATGTTCCGCTCCTCGCTTGCCTGGCGGATGTGCCTGGTGGCGGAAGGGGCATACGATGCGATGATGACTCTGCGTCCGACCTGGGAATGGGACGTTGCGGCGGGCACGCTGATTGCCCGGCAGGCTGGTGCCCGCGTGACGGACAGGCGCGGTCAGGCGCCACGGTTCAACGGCGAAACCGCGCGGCTGAACGGGCTGATCGCGGCGCCGGAACTCGTCCATGAGGGTCTTCTGACCCGCCTTCTGCCCCTCGACCAGGCCCAGGCGCACCCGGCTTGAGAGCCCGTGCCGCCTGACTTACATTGCCCCTGAACCCGATCCGAGGACCGATGATGACTCAGCGACTGCACCTTGTCTTCGGCGGCGAACTTGTTTCACCCCTGAAGAACGTTTTCAAGGATGTCTCGAACATTCATGTCGTCGGGATTTTTCCTGACTATGCCAGCGCCTTTTCGGCCTGGAAGGCCGAGGCGCAGCGCACTGTCGATGACGCGCACATGCGTTATTACATCGCCCACATCCACCGGCTGCGGGACGAAGCATCGGCCTCCGGCCCGACCGAGGAACTGGGCGGATAGGGAGAGCGGGTCGATGGCCCGCTCACTGGCGCTTGGCCTCTACCTTCTGCTCGCCGAGCGGGGCGGGACGGATGAACTGCCCGAGCGGTCCGTGCGCCCGGACGGGCCGCTGCTGTGGCTTGTCGCCGGGCAGGGCGGCCGGATCGAAAGCCTTCGGCAACTCGCACGCCTTTTCAGGGCCGAGCGTCCTGACCTGACCCTGTTGTTTACCGCCGACACGCCGCCCGCGCTTGACGGTGCCCTGACCGATCGGCTGCCGCCGGACAATCTGCCCGCCGTGCGCGACTTTCTGGACCACTGGCAACCCTCGGCCGCGCTGTTTGTCGGTGCGAGCCTGCCCGCCGCCCTGATCGCCGAGGCGCATCGCCGGAATATTCCATTGATCATGGCCGATGCGGCCATGTCCGCCGACCGTGTTTCCTTCTGGCGGCGCGGCCTGGCGGGGTCGGTGCTGGCTAGGTTCGGCCGGATCATGGCAACCGATGCGGAAAGCGTGACGGCATTGCGCAAGCTGGGCGGGCAGTCGCTGAATGTAGAGCTTGCCGGGCGGATCGAAGAAACCACCGACCCCCTGCCCTGCAACGAGGCCGAGCGTGAAGACATCGCCGAGCGACTGCGCGCAAGGCCCGTCTGGCTGGCGATTGATTGTCCGCAGGCCGAGGAACGCGCCGTGATCGACGCACATGTTCACGCCCTCAGCCATGCCCACCGGCTCTTGCTCATTCTCTGCCCTTCTTCGGCAGAGCGTGCAGAGACCCTGGCGCAAGCGTTGGTCGAGGAGGGTCTGATCGCCGCCTGCCGCAGCCGCGATGACGAGATCGAAGCGGAGGTCCAGGTGCTGATCACCGATGGTCCGACCGAACTGGGCCTGTGGTATCGTCTCGCCCCGGTCTGCTACATGGGCGGCACCCTGTCGGGCGAGGCGAACGGCCGGTCGCCGCTCGAACCCGCCGCACTTGGTTCGGCCATTCTTCACGGACCACACCTGGGCCGCTACGCGCAGGCTTACACCCGCCTTGCCGACGCGAGGGCAACGCGGGTTCTGACCGGGGCGCCGGATCTTTGCACTGCCGTCGCCGACCTCATCGCGCCGGACAAGGCAGCGGGGCTGGCGCACAACGCCTGGGCGGCCAGTTCCGGCGGCGCCGACGTCGCCGAGCGATTGGTTCAGGTGATCCTGTCCGCTCTCGCCTCGAAGGAACGCGAAGGGGGGGCGGCGACCTATGCTGCGCGCCCCTGAATTTTGGAAAAATCCCCCGCGACGGCCGGGCTGGCAGGCGTGGCTTCTGGCCCCGCTTGGTCGGCTCTATGCCGCCGCCACGGCCCGTCGACTGCGACAGGCTCAGCCTTTTGACCCGGGACCGCCAGTCATCTGCATCGGCAATCTGAATGCGGGTGGCACCGGCAAGACCCCGACCGCCATCGCACTGGCCCAGCATCTACGGACGCGGGGCCGCAAGGTTCATGTCGTCAGCCGCGGGTATGGCGGCCGTCTGACAGGGCCGGTCGAAGTGAATGAACGGACCCACACCGCCGATCAGACCGGAGACGAGCCGCTTTTGATCGCCGCCTTCGCGCCCACCTGGGTGGCCAGAGACCGTGCCGCCGGTTGCCGCGCGGCGGCCGGGGCGGGGGCAGAAGTGATCTTGCTGGACGACGGCCACCAGAACCCGGCCGTGCGGAAATCGCTGAGCATCGTCGTGGTGGATGCCGCCCAGGGGTTTGGCAATGGCCGCTGCCTGCCCGCCGGACCCCTGCGCGAACCCGTGTCGGCAGGGCTGGCCCGCGCCGACCTGGTTTTGGCCATCGGCGGGTCAGCGGCGCAGGCCGGATTTCGTGCGCAATGGGGCCACGATCTTCCCTGCCCGCTGCTGGCCGGCGCGCTGGAGCCTTTGCAGACCGGCATGGACTGGACCGGTCTGCGCACGCTCGCCTTTGCCGGGATCGGCAATCCCGGCAAGTTCTTTGCCACCCTGCGCGGCCTTGGCGCCGATCTTGTCCGCGCCGAACCCCTGGACGACCACCAGCCCTTCACCCCCGCCCTGCTGCAGCGGCTTGAGGCCGAGGCGAAATTCCTGGGCGCGCAGATGGTGACGACCGAAAAGGACGCCGTGCGCCTGCCTGCGCATTTCCGGCCCAAGGTGCTGGCGCTGCCCGTCCGGCTGACAATCGCGGACTGGTCGGAGGTTGATGTCCGCCTGACCGCGATTGGCCTTTAGTCTTTCAGGTTCGCCCGCACCTCGGCGTCATGCTGGCCGAGCTTCGGCGAAGCACGCTCCAGGGCCAGTTCCGCGCCCGAGAAGGCAAAGGGCGAACGGACCGTGGGGATGCCTTCCAGCTCCAGCTTCATGCCGCGCGCGACGATCTGGGGATCGGCGAAAACCTCCTCCAGGCTGTTGATCGGCCCGGCGGGCACGCCCTCGGCCTCGCAGGCGGCCAGAAGATCGGCCTTGGCCCAGATCACGGTCCTTTCGGTGATCAGGCGTGTCAGCTCCACACGGTTGGTGATCCGGTCGGCATTGGTCAGATAGTCAGGCGCGGTGGCCAGATCGGCCAGTCCCAGTATTCCGCACAGCCGCTGATATTGCGCGTCATTCCCGGTCGCCAGAATGATCCAGCCGTCGGCACAGTCAAAGACCGCATAGGGGACAAGATTCTGATGCGCATTGCCGATACGCCCCGGTGCGCGGCCGCTCGTCAGGTAATTCATCGACTGGTTGGCCATGATCGCGGCGGTCACGTCCAGGAGCGCCATATCGACCTGCTGGCCCTCGCCGGTCTTTTCGCGCTGATGGAGCGCCGCAAGGATGCCGGTCGCGGCATAGACCCCGGTGAAAATGTCCGACACCGCCACGCCGACCTTCTGCGGCTGGCCCTGCGGATCGCCGGTGACGGACATCAGCCCGCCCATGCCCTGAATGATATAGTCGTATCCCGCCCGGTGGGCGTAAGGTCCGTCCTGTCCGAAGCCGGTGATCGAGCAATAGATCAGGCGCGGATTGACCTGTTTCAGGCTTTCATAATCCAGCCCGTATTTCTCCAGCCCGCCGACCTTGAAATTCTCGATCAGGATATCGGCGTCCGCCACCAGATGCCGGACGAACGCCTGGCCCTCAGCGGTGCGGAAATCGGCGATGACCGAACGTTTGCCACGATTGCAGGAATGGAAATAGGCGGCCGAACGGTCGCCCTCCCGTTCGATGAAGGGCGGGCCCCAGCGGCGGGTGTCGTCGCCTTCCGGCGCCTCGACCTTGATCACGTCCGCGCCCAGATCGGCAAGAATCTGGCCAGCCCAGGGGCCAGCCAGGATCCGCGCCAGCTCGATCACTTTCAGTCCGTTGAGCGGGGTCATGGGTCAGGTGGCCAGTTTCGCGTCCAGAAGTGCGGCGAAATCGGCATGGGGCATCGAGCCCGAATAGCCTTCGCCATTGATCAGAAAGGTGGGCGTGCCCTGCACGTTGTCGTTCGTCGCGTTGGTCTGAAAGGCGGGGAACATCGCCTGCGCCAGAGCGCTGTCGGAACTGATGGTTGCGGCCGTTTCCTGCGCCGTCTCCGGGGTCGCGATCAGGGTGACGTCCGATACGCTCTGCCCCGCATACCACCAGACACCGCCGATCGCGGCAATCGCCACGAGGGACGACAGAAGAAGCTTGTTCGACATGAGATCAGCCTTTTCCAGATCGGGGCCGAGATAAGACTTTTTCGCCCAGAGCTTCAAGCAGCGCCCGGAGATTTTCATCGCGCACATCACGCGAAAGTGCTTGCGCGGCTTCGACAGTTTCAGGATCGGGTGCGGTCTCCGCTTTCGGCGCGGGCTGGAACGGGGTCTGGCCTTCGGCAAAGCCCTGCGTCGCGGTCTGGGTCAGATGGATGCGAGAAATCGCGTTATATCCATAACAGGCGTTCACCCGCTCGCGCAGCGCGGGCAGCTGCATCTGCACCAGCGGCGCGGATGCCCCCGGTACCAGAAGCGTCAGCGTCGCCCCAAGCCCGCCCTTGCCATAGCCGATCTTCACCGGCTGGGCGGCGCGGGCCAGATCCTCGCCCACGATCTCGGCCCAATGGGTCAAGAGGCGCGACAGGGCAAAGCCACGGCTTTCGCCAGCAGTTCGCACCTGTTCGCGCAAAAGGCCGCCCGCGGCCTCAAAGCCGCGCAGGCGCCGGTCGGATCGCTGAGCAATATTGGACATTGCCGCCCTGTCCGTGAAAGGAATGGGCCATCATAGGCAGACGGGCCGGGTTTGGACATGGCAAAAACCGAAAAACACAGCGCGGAACCACCGGTCGCGGCGCTGCTGCTGGAGTGGTACGACCGTTCGGCCCGCATCATGCCCTGGCGGGTGGGGCCGGCCGACCGCATCCGGGGCCAGCGCCCCGATCCTTATCGTGTCTGGCTGTCCGAAGTGATGTTGCAGCAGACCACCGTTGCGGCGGTGACGGGCTATTTCAATCGGTTCATGGCGCGCTGGCCGACCCTAGGCGACCTTGCCGCCGCCCCTGATGCCGAGGTGATGGCCGAGTGGGCGGGTCTTGGCTATTACGCCCGCGCTCGTAACCTTCTGAAGGGCGCGCGCGCCCTTGTCGCGGAACATGGCGGGGCATTTCCGGCTGAATTGGACACGCTTTTGGCCTTGCCGGGTGTCGGCCCCTATACGGCGGCGGCCATCGCCGCGATTGCCTTCGACCGGCCGGAAACCGTGGTCGACGGCAATGTCGAACGCGTGATCTCGCGGCTTTTCGCCATCGAGACCACGCTGCCCGCATCGCGCCCCGAACTGCGGGCGCTTGCCGCCCGGCTGACCCCGCAAGACCGCCCCGGCGACTATGCACAGGCGGTGATGGATCTGGGCGCGACGATCTGCACGCCCAAAAGCCCGGCCTGCGGCATCTGCCCGCTGATGGCGCAGTGCGCTGCGCGAAACCGCGGATCTGCCGGTAGCTTTCCGCGCAAACGCCCCAGGCCAGAGAAGCCGACCCGGTTCGGACTTGCCTATGTGGGGGTTCGGCCAGACGGGGCCCTGCTTGTCGAAAGGCGGCCGGAACGTGGACTTCTGGGCGGGATGCTCGGTTTTCCCGGATCAGACTGGACCACAGGCCAGCCGGTTGCCGTCCCGCCCTTTACCGCCGACTGGCGCAGTCTTGAACCCGAAGTGCGTCACACCTTCACCCATTTTCACCTGAACCTGACCGTTCTGATGGCAAACGCCGATTCTGGCACGAACCCCGAACGCGGGGCGTTTCTGTCGCCTGTGGACTTTCACCCCGCGTGCCTGCCGACCGTGATGCGCAAGGTGTATGACGTCGCGTCTGACCAGCAGGCTGCGGTTGAGACGCAGGAAAAGCGGGCGTAGGCTTCTGCGGTCAACAAGGAAACTGCCATGAGCCAGACACGTCGGATTTCTCATCCGCTTGCCGCGCTGCCCTTCTGGTTGTCGCTCGGGCTTTTGCCCTGTGTCTGGATTGCGGCAACGAACGGCGGTTGGGCGCTGTTGGCGTTGCCGATCTATGGCTGGGTGCTTCTGCCGCTGCTCGACGTGGCCCTGGGCCTGAACCACGACAATCCCGATACGGATACCCCCGAGCAGGATCTTTTCTGGTATCGGCTGATCACCCTCCTCTGGTTTCCGCTTCAGGTGATGGTGATCTACGGCGCGCTCTGGTGGGTCACACAGACCGATGCGCTGGCCCTGTGGGAAAAGTTCGGCCTCTTCTTCGGCATCGGCATCCTGTCGGGCGCGGTCGGCATCGTCTATGCGCACGAGCTGATGCATCAGAAGAACCCGACCGAACGCTGGCTGGGCGACCTGCTGCTGGCGACAGTGCTTTACAGCTATTACCGGACCGAACATCTGCTGGTTCATCACCGCTACGTCGGCACCCCGCGTGATGCGGTTTCGGCGCACTACAACGAGGGTTTTCACCGGTTCTTTTTCCGGGTGCTGCGCGAAGGGCCGCCATCGGCCTGGCGCGCGGAAAAGCAGATGCTGGCGCGGGCGGGGCGGGGACCGCTTCACCGCAGCAATCCCTTCTGGCGATACGGGTTGCTGATGCTTCTGGCGCTGCTGGCGGCCTGGGCACTCGGTGGCTGGCTGGGACTTGGGCTGTTTGTTTTTCAGGCCTATGTGGCGATCTGGCAGCTCGAACTTGTCGACTACATCGAACATTATGGCCTGTCGCGCAAACATCTGGGCGATGGCAGATATGAACATGTCAAGCCGCACCACAGCTGGAACGCGGCGCACAAGGCGACGAACTGGTTCCTGATCAATCTTCAGCGTCATTCGGACCACCACTACAAGCCCGATCGCCGCTTTCCGCTTCTGCAGACCTACGAGGCGGATGAGGCGCCACAATTGCCCTACGGCTATCCGGTGATGACCGCGCTGGCACAGATTCCGCCGCTCTGGTTCAGGGTGATGAACCCGCGTGTCCGGGCCTGGCGGCGCCAGTTCTACCCCGAGATTGCCGACTGGCAGCCCTACAAGACCGGCACCCTTCCGATGCCCAATGGCGCAAGCTGATGAAATAAAACTGAAATGTCTGCTGAGTTATGCCGGAACAAAGGCCCTTGCGGGCCGGAGTTGCCTTTGCCAATCTGTGATCAAACGGGGGGCGTCATCCCGGCCTCGGGCCAGCGGACGACATGGGGGGAGTGCAAAGCCCAAGTAGCGGCAATCGCAGGAACGAACAGATAAAATGTGCCCAGCCCAGGTGAATGCGAACATGGACCGAGGTTTCATCATTCCGATTGGCGGGGGCGAGGACCGGGTCAAGGAGCGGCACATCCATCGCCGTTTCGTCGAACTCTCCGGCGGGGCAGGTGCCGACATCGTGGTCATCCCGACCGCGTCAGAACTGGAGACCACCGGGCAGGACTATAACCGCATCTTCCGCGACCTGGGCGCGGCAGAGGTCGACTTCCTGCCGATCACCCGGCGCGCCGACTGCGACAACCCCCGCTATCTCGAGATGCTGAACAAGGCCACCGGGATTTTCCTGACGGGTGGCAACCAGCTGCGCCTGTCGACGATCCTGGGCGGCACCGGCATTGCCCAGAAGATCCGTCGCCGGAACGCCGCCGGGGCCACGGTGGCGGGCACCTCGGCGGGTGCCTCGATCATGTCGGAACACATGATCGCCGGCGGCGACAGCAATTCCGCCCCGGTCGAAGGGGCGGTCAGCCTCGCGCCGGGGCTGGGGCTGACCAATGCGGTGATCATCGACCAGCATTTCACCCAGCGAAACCGCCTGGGCCGCCTTCTGGCCGCATCAAGCTACAACCCCTTCCTGATCGGCCTCGGCATCGACGAAGACACCGCCGCCTTCATCGGCCCGGACGGTGTGTTCGAGGTGGTGGGCTCCGGCACCGTCACGGTGGTCGACGCCTCCGGCCTCAGCCATTCCTCGATGTGGGAGGCGCGTCCCGGTCAGGCGCTGACCCTTCTTGGCCTCAAGGTCGATGTGATGGGCGAAGGCTGCCGCTATGACCTGGTCGGCCGCCATGCCTATCCGCCGGACGAACATGCCGCATTCTGTGCCCTGCCCAACACGCCGGGACCACACACAAGACAATAACCAGTTCTGACAGGAAGGAGATCCGCCCATGAAGATTGTCTCGACCAACGTGTTCGTCGGTCCGAATATCTGGGCGGGTTTCCCCGTCATACGTCATGTCGTCGATCTGGGAGCGCTGGAGGAATGGCCGTCGGCGAAGATCGGCGATGGCTGGATCGAAGCACTGGTGGAAGCGCTTCCGGGCCTGCGCGACCATGGCTGTTCCTACCGCGAGCCGGGCGGGCTGGTCCGCCGCCTGCGCGAAGGGGAGGGGACGTGGCTGGGCCATGTGGCCGAACATGTCGCGCTGGAGATTCAGGGTGTGGCCGGGTCGGACGTGACCTTCGGGCGGACGCGCGGCACCGGCACGCCGGGGCAATATAACCTCGTCTATGAATATCGTCAGCGCGACGTGGGGCTTGATGCGGGGCGGTTGGCGATCCGGCTTCTGATGCATCTCCTGCCTGAAAAGGTGAAGAAGCTTGCCGATTACGAATATGACGCCGAATTCGATTTCCCGGCCGAATTGAAAAGCTTCGTCCTGTCCGCACAGCGCCGCGAATTCGGCCCCTCCACCGGCTCGCTGGTCAAGGCGGCGGAGGAGCGGGATATTCCCTGGATCCGTCTGAACAGCAACTCGCTGGTCCAGTTCGGGCATGGCAAGTATCAGCAACGCATTCAGGCGACGATCACCAGCCAGACCAAACATATCGCGGTGGAGATTTCCTGCGACAAGGAGGACACCCACAATATGCTGAACGATCTGGGCCTGCCGGTTCCCCAGCAGCGTCTGGTCTATTCCCCGGCCGAGGCGGTGCGCGCCGCGCGGCGCATCGGCTTCCCGGTGGTGGTCAAGCCGCTCGACGGCAACCACGGGCGCGGGGTGTCGATCAACCTGACCGAAGATGCGCAGGTCGAGGTCGCCTTTGGCGAGGCCAAGGCCCAGTCGAAGAGCCGTGGGATTCTGGTCGAACAGTTCATCATCGGCATGGACCACCGGATGCTGGTGGTGAACGGCGAACTGGTGGCGGTCGCCAAGCGCGTGCCCGGCCACGTGGTGGGCGATGGCAAGCACACGATTGCCCAGCTGATCGACATTGTGAACAGCGATCCGCGCCGCGGCATCGGCCATGAAAAGGTGCTGACCAATCTGGAACTGGACGGTCAGGCCGAACGGTTGATGGCCGATGCGGGGCACAGTGCCGGAACGGTTCTGCCGAAGGGCGAGGTCTTCTATCTGCGCTCGACCGCGAACCTGTCGACCGGGGGCACGGCCATCGACATGACCGATGTCTGCCACCCCGACAACAAGGACATGGCCGAACGCACGATCAAGGCCGTGGGGCTGGATGTGGGCGGCGTCGATTTCCTGACCGCCGACATTACCAAAAGCTACAAGGACATCGGCGGCGCGATTGTCGAGGTGAACGCCGCCCCCGGCTTCCGCATGCATGTGGCCCCGTCCGAGGGCCAGCCGCGCGACGTGTCGGGCAAGGTGATGGACATGCTCTTCCCGCCGGGAACCGGCTCTCGCATCCCGATTGCCGCGATCACCGGAACGAACGGCAAGACGACGACCAGCCGGATGCTGGCCCATATCATGAAATCCTCGGGCCGGATCGTCGGCATGACCTCCACCGACGGGGTTTACGTCGACGGCAAGCTGACGGTGAAGGGCGACATGACCGGCCCGGCGTCGGCGCAGATGGTGCTGCGCGATCCGTCCGTGGATTTCGCGGTGATGGAAACCGCGCGCGGCGGCCTTGTGCGCTCGGGCCTCGGCTATCAGCGCTGCGAGGTGGCGGCCTGCCTGAACGTGACGTCCGACCATCTGGGCATGGGCGGCATCAACACCATTGAGGAACTGGCGGTGGTAAAACGTGTCGTGGTGGAAACCGCGACCGATACGGTGGTCCTGAACGCCGACGATCTGCATTGCCTGCGCATGGCCGATTTCTGCCATGCGGCGCACATCTGCTATGTCACGATGAACGCCGACCATCCGCTGGTGAAGGAACATATCCGCGCGGGCGGACGCGCCGTGGTGCTGGAAAAAGCGATGAACGGCGACATGATCACCGTCTATGCCAAGGGTCTGCACCTGCCGGTTCTGTGGTCGCACCTGATCCCGGCAACCCTGGAAGGCAAGGCGCTTTACAACGTGCAGAACGCGATGTTCGCGACCGCGATGGCCTTCTCCTTCGGGCTCGATCTCGACAACATCCGCCACGGGCTGCGCACCTTCGACACGTCGTTCTTCCAGGCGCCGGGGCGGACGAACGTGTTCGATGAACATCCGTTCAAGGTCATCCTCGATTATGGCCACAACCCCGCCGCCATTGGTGCGATGGCCGATCTGGCCGATCGCCTCGACATCAAGGGCCGCCGTCTGGTGGTGGCCGCGATGCCGGGCGACCGGCGTGACGAGGATATCGTCGCTTCCGCCAAGGAACTGGCCGGCCATTTCGACCATTACTTCCTGAAGCCCGACGACGACCGCCGGGGCAGGGGAGAGATGGAGGTGCCGGAAATGCTGAAGGCCGAACTCCTCAAGGCGGGTGTGAAGGAAGCCCAGATCACCCTCGCCCCAAGCGAGGTTGAAGGGATCGAGATGGGTCTGGCGGACGCGCGCGAGGGCGATCTTCTGGTGGTCTTCGCCGACGAACTCGCCCGGTCCTGGAAGCAGATCATCTACTTCAAGAAAGCCGAACGCGAGGCACTGGCCGCGCCGCCCGCCAAGCCGGAAAAGCCCGCCGTCGGGTTCGAGGAGCTTCTGTCCGGCGGGGACCAGCTGATCCGCGACGAACGTGGGGTGCGTCTCGCCCGGGGCGGCGGCGAAGAAGCAGATTGATCGGGCAGACATTGACGGGTTCGCAGAAATTGCAGGAGGCGCTGGTCATCCCGGTGCCGGAGGATACGCGGCTTGTCCTTGACAGTTGCCGCCGCCTGCTCGGCCCGAATCTGTTCGGGTCCGAAACCGGCGCGGTGGGTGATGGCCTCAGCCCCGGTTTCGATCCGGTCAGGATGCTGGCCCGCTGGCAGGCGCATCTGCGCGCGCTTCTGGACGGTATCGGCCGGACGGGAACGCCGATCACCCTGCGCCCCTTCGCGGGCGGCGGCAGCATCTTCATTCCCGCGCCGGTCGACCAGCTGTTCACCGCCGCCTATCTGATCGAGGCGGCATGGTATTTCTGCGCGACCGATCTTCTCGGCCTGCCGCAGATGCTGCGGGACCAGATGGTGCGTGTCCTGAAGGGCGTGGCCGTGCTTGAGACCAATCCGAGCCTTCGCGCCGCGGTCGCCGAGGCGGCGAGGCGAGGGATCGACCACCTTCTGGATGATGACCTCCTGACCCTTGGACACGGGACAGGCGCGGCCACGTGGGGCACGGACAGCCTGCCTGCCCGCCTCCCCTGGAATGATCTGCATGACGTGCCGCTTGCCCTTGTCACCGGAACGAACGGCAAGACGACGACCACGCGCCTGATTGCCGCGATGGGCGAGGCGGCAGGCAGGGTTTCGGGCCTGTCGTCGACCGAGTTCGTCAGGGTCGGCGACGACATTCTCGACCGGGGCGACTATTCCGGCCCGGCTGGCGCGCGTTTGCTTTTGCGTGACCCCCGTCTGGAACTTGGGGTTCTCGAAGTCGCGCGGGGCGGCATCCTGCGTCGGGGGCTGCCGGTCACGCGCGCGCAGGTCGCAGTCGTCACCAACGTCGCCGCAGATCACCTGGGCCAATATGGCATCCATACCGTGCCCGAACTGGCGCAGGTCAAGCTTGCGGTGCGCCGTGCGCTGGTGCAGGACGGGCTTCTGATCCTGAATGCGGACGATCCGCAGGTGGTGGCGGCCGCCGATGGCCTTCCCGGGCAGATCGGCTGGTTTTCCCTGAACCCCGGCTCCCCCCGGATATGTTCGGCGCGCGCCGAAAGCCGCCCCTGTGGCTGGCTTGAGGGCGGCCGGCTTGTTCTGTCCGATGGTCGCGACGTGACGGCACTGATTGCCGCGTCCGATGTGCCGCTGACCCTGGGCGGGGCTGCGCGTTACAATATCGAGAACGCGCTGGGTGCCGCGCTGGCGGCGCGTGCCCTTGGCCTGCCCGACAACGCGATCCGGCAGGTGTTGGCCACCTTTCGCAGTGATGCCAAGGACAATCCGGGTCGGGCCAACGAGTTTTCGGTCAAGGGCGCACGGGTCTTCGTCGATTTCGCCCACAATCCCCATTCGATTGCCGCCGTGACCGCAGCGCTTGCGGCACTGCCTGCCGACCGCCGCTTCGTGCTGCTGGCCCATGCGGGCGACAGGTCAGATGCGGATATCCGTGCCCTGACCGAAGGGGCTTTCGCGCTGCGTCCCGACTATGTGGTCGCGGCCGAAATGTCGAAATATCTGCGCGGTCGCCAGCCTGGCGAAATTCCCGACCTGATCCGGCAGACGAGCGTCGAGATGGGTCTTGACCCTGGACAGGTGCTGGTGGTGGGAAGCCCCTCGGCCGGCGCGGCGGCGATCATCGAACGGCTGCGCCCCGGCGATCTGGCCCTGCTGCTGGTGCATGATGAGCGGCAGAAGATTTTCGACCTGATCGAGGCGGCACAGCGCTAAAGGGAAAGGGCGGCCCGAAGGCCGCCCCCGAAGTTACGTTTCCTGCGGCCTCAGACGTTCTGGCCAAGCTTGCCGAACCGCTCGGGGTCACGACCCGCAAGCCCGTTCGCCAGGGCGAAGCCGATGATCGCCGCGACGATCACCAGCGAGGGCAGGATCACGCCCATCGACCCGGCCGCCCCGGTCAGATCGCCGAACCTGGCGAAGATATAGACGAAAAGCGCCGCCATGATCAGCCCCGCCGCGATCGGCAGAAGCTTGGTGGCCATCGGGCTTTCCCCCATCGCGTCCGACGCGAAGTAAGACACCACCGCGAAGGAGGTGATCGCCATCAGCCCCAGAACCCCCAATGTGCCAAGCTGCGTAAGCCAGGTGAAAAGCTGCAGCACCGGATCCATGCCCAGTATCGCGAACAGGCCGACGACGACAACGGCCAGAGCCGTCTGGATCATCGAACCGACATGCGGGCTTTTATGCTGGTCATGGGTCACGCCGACCGACGCCGGCAGGATACCTTCGCGTCCGGCCACGTATTTGTACCGCGCAACCCCATTGTGGAACGCGAGGACGGCGGCAAAGAGGCTGGAGACGAATAGGAAGCCCATGATCGTCGGGACCGGCCCGCCCACATAGCGGCCCGCAAGTTCGAACAGGAAGAGCGTCGGATCGGGCAGGCCACCGATCGTATCGACCAGCTTGTCGACGCCCGCGCCATTGGCCATCAGCCACGCGGTCAGCATGTAGAAGATGCCGATCAGCAGAACCGAATAGTAGGTGGCACGCGGCACGGTCGTTTCGGGTTCGCGCGCCTCCTCCGAGTAGATCGTCGTCGCCTCGAACCCGATGAAGGCGGCAAAGCAGAAGAGGATCCCGATCGCCGGTGATCCGCTCATGATCTGGCTCCAGCTGAATGGCGCCATCGACAGGCCGGAATCGCCGCCGGCGAACAGGATCGCCACGTCGATGATCAGGACGATCACATATTCCAGCAGCACCAGCACCATCAGGATCCTGGCCGACAGGTCGACCTGCCGGTAGCCCAGGACCGCGACGATGGCGATGCCGATGAAGGACCAGACCCACCAGGGCAGGTTGATGCCAAACTCGGCGAATGTCGCGGACGAGGCCGCGCCCAGAAGGCCGAGGATGCCGATCTGCATCGCATTGTAGCTCAGGATTGCGACAAGTGCGGCCGCGCCGCCCAGGCGCCCGCCCAGACCGCGCGCGATCATCGCGTAAAAGCCGCCCGCGTTCGACACGTGGCGGGCCATCGCGCAATAGCCGACGGCGAAGATCAGCAAGATCACGGTCGCGATCAGGAAAGACCCGGCGATCCCCGCGCCGTTGCCCAGAAGCATGCTGATCGGCACGCCCCCCGCCACGGCGGTCAGCGGCGCGGCGGCCGAGATCACCAGAAAGGTCACGGCCCCCACACCGAGTGCATTTCTGCGCAACTGGTTTGATCCAGCCGTCAGGTTCTTGTCTGTCATCGCGCCCTCCCTGCTGACAGTCGACGGTTCATTATTTGAACCATTGGTGCTAATTTCAACACGACAGTCTTTCAGGAGCCTAAACCTGTCAAGTTTTTTCCGCAGCCAGATCCGGCGGAGAAGGCGGTTGACATCATTGCAAATGCAACGATATAGAATGATTACCGACCTGTTCCTGCCGAAAGGAATCGACCGATGACCAATCATGCTTTGCCCAAGGGAATGATCCGCGCCGCGACGCCGGTTGGAACCCACGAACATTACATGCCGGGCTTTGGCAATGATTTCGAGACCGAGGCCCTGCCCGGTGCCCTGCCACAGGGAATGAATTCGCCCCAGAAGTGCAACTACGGCCTTTATGGCGAACAGCTGTCCGGCACGGCCTTCACCGCGCCCAGCCATCAGAACGAACGCACCTGGTGCTATCGCATCCGCCCCTCGGTCAAGCACACCCACAGGTTCGAGAAGATCGGCCTGCCCTATTGGAAATCCGCCCCGAACATCGACCCGGATGTGATCAGCCTTGGCCAGTATCGCTGGGATCCCGTGGCCCATTCGGGCGAAAAACTCACCTGGCTGAGCGGAATGCGCACCATGACCACAGCGGGCGACGTCAATACCCAGGTCGGCATGGCCAGCCACATCTACCTCGTCACCCAGTCGATGCGGGACGAGTATTTCTTTTCGGCCGACAGCGAACTCTTGATCGTGCCGCAGGAAGGCCGCCTCCGCTTCTGCACGGAACTTGGCATCATCGACCTTGAGCCGCAGGAAATCGCCATCATCCCGCGCGGGCTGGTCTATCGGGTCGAGGTTCTGGACGGCCCCTGCCGGGGCTTCGTCTGCGAGAACTACGGCCAGAAGTTCCAACTGCCCGGCCGCGGACCCATCGGGGCGAACTGCATGGCCAACCGCCGCGACTTCAAGACCCCGGTGGCGGCCTACGAGGACCGCGAGGCGCCTTCGACCGTCACGGTGAAATGGTGCGGCCAGTTCCACCGCACCGGGATCGGCCACAGCCCGCTTGATGTGGTGGCCTGGCATGGCAATTATTGCCC
This sequence comes from uncultured Frigidibacter sp., assembly GCA_964600685.1. Lineage (GTDB taxonomy): Bacteria > Pseudomonadota > Alphaproteobacteria > Rhodobacterales > Rhodobacteraceae > TMP-24. The sequence goes on from CAZRKU010000006.1 coordinate 56,902, forward strand.
GGTGAAGTATGATCTGAAAACCTACTGCCCGGTCGGGGCGATCCTGTTCGACCACCCCGACCCGTCGATCTTCACCGTCCTGACCGCGCCGTCGGGCGTCGAGGGCACCGCGAACATCGACTTTGTCCTGTTCCGCGAACGCTGGCTGGTGGCGGAGGATACCTTCCGCCCGCCATGGTATCACAAGAACATCATGTCCGAGCTCATGGGCAACATCTACGGCGTCTACGACGCCAAGCCCAAGGGCTTCGTCCCCGGCGGCATGAGCCTGCACAACATGATGCTGCCGCACGGACCCGACAGACAGGCCTTCGAGGGCGCGTCGAACGCGGTGCTGAAGCCCGAGAAGCTCGACGAGACCATGCAGTTCATGTTCGAGACCCGCTTCCCGCAGCATCTGACCGAATTCGCGGCGCGCGAGGCGCCGCTACAGGACGATTACATCGACTGCTGGAAGTCGCTCGACCGCAAGTTCGACGGCACGCCGGGGGTGAAATGAGGATGGGGGCGCCGCCCCCATTCCCCCGGGATATTTGAGCCAGAATGAAAGAGGAACGCGATGCCGCTTGAACGGTCATGGGTCGAGAGCGCGAATGCGCCCGCGAGTGATTTTCCGCTGAACAACCTGCCCTGCGGCGTATTCTCCGTGCGCGAAGACGAGCCGCGCTGCGGCGTCGCGATTGGTGACATGATTCTGGACGTGAGCGGACTTGAGGAAGCCGGCATCCTGAAGGTCGCCGAAGACCCGGTCTTCGATGTCCCGTTCTGGAACGAGTTCATGGAACTGGGTCCGGAAGCCTGGTCATCGCTGCGCGCGGCACTGACCGACCTGCTGCGGGAAGGGACAGGCCACAGGGCGGAGGTTGAGCCATTCCTGGTGGCGCAGGCCGATGCGCAACTCTATCTGCCCTTCCTCGTCGCGGAATATACCGATTTCTACGCAGGCCGGCATCACGCCTTCAACGTGGGCACCATGTTCCGCGGGCCGGAGAATGCCCTGCCGCCGAACTGGTTGCATATCCCGATCGGCTATAACGGGCGCGCGTCGTCGGTCGTCGTTTCCGGCACCGAGGTGCGCCGCCCCTGGGGACAGGTGAAGGCGCCCGATGCCGAAGCACCGGTCTTTGCGCCCTCGAAGCGGTTCGACATCGAGCTGGAGATGGGCGCAATCATAGGGCAGGCGTCTCAGCCCGGTTATCCGGTGACAGTCGAGGAAGCCGATCAGATGATCTTCGGTTATGTCCTGCTGAACGACTGGTCGGCGCGCGACATTCAGGCCTGGGAATATCAACCGCTCGGCCCCTTCCAGTCCAAGGCCACGGCCACGACCATCAGCCCCTGGATCGTGACGCGCGCCGCACTGGAACCGTTCCGGACCCCGACGCCCGCCCGCGAAAAGCCGCTTTTGCCCCATCTGACCGAACCGCGGCCCATGCTCTATGACATCGTGCTGGAAGTCGGTCTGACGCCGGACGGCGGGCGTGAAACGGTGATTGCGCGCACCAACTACCGCGAGATGTATTATTCGGCGGCCCAGCAACTCGCCCATCACACGACCTCAGGTTGTGCCATGAATGTCGGTGACCTGCTGGGGTCCGGCACGATCTCCGGCCCGACGAAGGACAGCCGGGGCAGTCTTCTGGAACTGTCGTGGGGGGGCAAGGAGCCCTTTGCGATCGACGGTGGCCGCCGCAGTTTCATCGAGGACAATGATACGCTGATCCTCAGGGGCCATGCACAGGGCGCGGGCTACCGGATCGGCTTTGGCGAATGCCGGGGCAAGGTGATCCCGGCGCTCGCCGACCCTTACGCGCGAAAGGATCAATGATGACCAGGACCTTTGCCTCTCAGGGCGATCTGAGCGAAAAGAAGACCTCGTTCACCAAGGTGGGCGACGGGCTCTATGCCTTCACCGCCGAGGGCGACCCCAACACCGGCGTCATCATCGGCGACGACAGCGTGATGGTGGTCGAGGCGCAGGCAACGCCGCGGCTTGCGCGCAAGGTCATCGACTGTATCCGCGGCGTGACCGACAAGCCGATCAGCCACCTGGTTCTGACCCACTACCATGCGGTGCGGGTGCTCGGGGCGTCGGCCTATGGTGCGAGGGAAATCATCATGTCGGACATTGCGCGCGGCATGGTCGGGGAGCGCGGGGCCGAGGACTGGGCGTCGGAGTTTGGCCGCTTCCCGAGACTCTTTCAGGGCCACGAGGAAATCCCCGGCCTGACCTGGCCGACCACGACGTTCAGCGATGCGATGACCGTCTATCTGGGCGGACGCAAGGTCGAGATCATGCATCTGGGCCGCGCCCATACGGCGGGCGACGCGGTGGTCTGGGTGCCGGACGCCGAAGTGATGTTCACCGGAGATATCGTCGAATATCACTCCGCCTGCTACTGCGGCGACGGCCATTTCGCCGACTGGACCGACACTTTGGCCAATATCGCGGCCTTCGATCCCGTTGCCATCGCGCCGGGCCGGGGCGATGCGCTGATGGGGCGCGAGATGGTGGCGAAGGCCATCGCCGCGACCGCGGATTTCGTCGAGAGCACCTATCGCCCGGTGGCGAAGGTCGCCGCACGCGGCGGCAGCCTGAAAGAGGCCTGGGACGCCGTCCGCGCCGAATGCGACCCGAAGTTCAGGGATTTCGCCATCTACGAACATTGCCTGCCCTTCAACGTCGCCCGTGCCTATGACGAAGCGCGCGGCATCGACCATCCCCGCATCTGGACTGCAGAGCGTGACCGCGAGATGTGGGCGGCATTGCAGGGCTAGGCCCGTGCCGCTCCGTTTTTGCATTTTCTGTCCGAAAATATCCCACGGGGGTCCGGGGGTGTGAAACCCCCGGCCGCATCCGCCCGCACAGTCAGGGAAATGCCCTATGCCATATGACTACAAACCCTACCCCTATGCTGCCCCACCCGGTCTGACCGCACCTGAGCCGCGCCACAAGGTGCTGATCGTCGGCGCGGGGCCGATCGGTCTGGCGGCGGCGATCGAGCTCGACAATCACGGTGTCACCTCGGTCGTGGTTGACGACAACAACGTCGTCTCGGTTGGCTCGCGCGCCATCTGCTGGTCGAAACGCTCTCTGGAAATCCTGGACCGCCTGGGGAATGTGGGCCGGCGGTCGGTCGCGAAGGGCGTGACCTGGAAGGTCGGGCGCACCCATCACCGCGAAGCCGAGGTCTATAATTTCGACCTTCTGCCCGAGGCGGGCCACAAGATGCCGGCTTTCGTGAACCTTCAGCAATATTACGTCGAGGAGTTTCTGGTCGAGGAGGCTTTGCGCCGCCCGGGGATCGAGATCCGTTTCAAGAACAAGGTGACCGGGATCGCGCCGCACCCCGATCATGTGGTGGCTACGGTCGAGACGCCGGATGGTGCATACCGGCTGCAAGCCGACTGGCTGATCGCTTGTGACGGGGCGAAAAGCCCGATCCGGGGAATGATGGATCTCGATTTCGCGGGCGAACTCTTCGAGGAGCGGTTCCTGATCGCCGATATCGAGATGAAGGCCGATTTTCCCCCGGAACGCTGGTTCTGGTTCGAACCGGCCTTTCACCCAGGCCAGTCGGCGTTGCTGCACAAGCAGCCCGACGATATCTACCGGATCGACCTGCAACTGGGCTGGGACACCGATCCCGAGGTCGAGAAGAAATCCGAAAACATCATTCCCCGCCTCCGCAAGGTGGTGGGTGAGCGGGAGTTCCGTCTGGACTGGTCATCGATCTACACGTTCCAGTGCCGCCGGCTGGAGAAGTTCGTGCACGGAAGGGTGATCTTCGCCGGCGACAGCGCCCATGTGGTCAGTCCCTTCGGCGCGCGTGGCGGCAATGGCGGCCTGCAGGATGTGGATGCGCTGGGCTGGCGTCTGGCGGCGATCGTGCAGGGCCGTGCGGGCGAGGGGGCGCTCGCCGCCTATGACCGGGAAAGGGTGCACGGGGCCGACGAGAACATCCTCAATTCCAGCCGCACCACGCGGTTCATGACGCCTGCCGACGGGGTGGAGCGGTTGTTCCGCGATCAGGTGTTGCGGCTGGCCGGTCAGACATCCTTCGCACGGGCACTGGTCAATTCCGGGCGGCTGTCGGTGCCGTGTGTCTATCCTTCGCAGGGCCATGACGATACCCGGATGCCAGAGGGTGCGCGCCCGGGCGCGGTTGCCCCCGACGCACCGCAGGGACAGGGCTGGCTTCTCGAAGCGCTGGGGCGGGAGCCGGTGCTTTTGTGCCTGAATGCCGCTGCGCCGCGGGATGTCGAAGCGAAGGTCGTCGTGGCCGAGGTCAACGACCTTGTCCGCGCCCGCTATCTGGGGCAGGCGGCGTCGGGCCTTTACCTGATCCGCCCCGATCAGATCGTCGCCGCACGCTGGACGGAGGCAGAGGCGGCCACCATCAACGCCGCGCTTGCGGACCTGTGGGAGGGCCGGTGATGAATCTGACGGTCACGCCGAATTTCGACGATGCGGACGGGTTCTATGCGGCGCTTCTGGCCGCACACAAGGGGCTGGGCGAGGCCGAAAGCCACGCCCTGAATGCCCGCCTGGTGCTGATCCTCGCCAATCATGTGGGCAAGCAGGCCGTGCTGGGCGAAGCTTTGGACTTGGCGCGAAAGTAGGTTCGTCCCGCGCATCGCGCGGGACGACCGGGGGGGGGGGGGGGGGGGGGGGGGGGGGGGGGGGGGGGGGGGGGGGGGG
>CAZRKU010000007.1:0-50959 GCA_964600685.1 uncultured Frigidibacter sp.
GTGAATCAGTGGATTGCCAGGCGTGCAAGCAATTTAATGGGTCCTGAGCCTAGATTGCCACGGGGATATGTCCATCCGGCGTCAGGCGATCGACCATCTCGGGATGGACGCCGAACAACCGCCTCAACAGTTCAGGCGCAGGCAGTCCGGTTTTTTGTGCCAACTCGGAGACGGTGCCCCTGCCAAGCACCTTATCCAACTGACCGGGCGTAATATTGATGTTTGTCCATCCGACACCCAGGACCGGGCGGTGGCACCGTAACCGGAGGCGTTGAAATGCTCGATCATTGAACCCAGCGCGACGTTCAGATCTTCTACGGCACCGCCTGGTCCGGCGATGTCCGGCGTCTTTGCAGAATCGGCGATCGGCGCGACCAGGTTTTCCAACATGCCGACCAGCCTGTCCCGGTTCTGCTACCCAGCGACGGCGGCAAGTCCCAGCAAAGCCATCAGCGATGGCAGACCTTTGGACATGATGTCCTCCCTTTTCATTATGTGATCGGTGCCAGTGGGTGCCAGTCAGTCGCGCCGGGAGACCATCCCCCAAACCGCCAGAACAATGATCGCACCGACCACAGCACCGATCAGGCCAGCACCTTGACCGTAAGAATACCAACCCATGGATTGGCCGATGTAGGACGCAACGAACGCACCCGCGATCCCCAGGACCGTGGTCATGACGAACCCCGACGGCTCATTATTGCCCGGCATCAGAAACTTGGCGATCACGCCGACAACGAATCCGATGATGATTGTCCAGATAAATCCCATGACCTGCTCCCGCTACAGGGCGTCATGCCCTTGGCTATTCAAACGCCCTTCGGCCAGGAAAGTTCCGGCAGGTGCTGCGCGACGTAGTTCACCGAGCGGCTGGAACGGGCTGTCAGAGGAACGGGCAAGGCCCGCTTGCGCAGCGGGTGGTGCGGGCATGCGAGACCTGCCGATGATCGGATGCTGGCCTGCAAAATTCCTGCTTGGTTACGTCACAGATTAGTGCGCGGCGGCCCGCCACGGTTCCATGATGGGCTTTAGTCAGGGGGTGTCACATGGCCGAAGCGATTCGTAGGCCCGTTTCCGGCGGCACATATCTGGTCGTGCTTGGCGACTACATTGTCGCTTTGGACCTGGTTCAGACGGTGGTCGACTTCTGTCCGGCAGCGCAGGTGATCCAGAAATCAACCGCGACCGCCGCAGTGGCGGCAGTATCGAAGGTTAACAGCGTCAAAGTTGCATTCATCGGCGAACCGCCTCACAGCTTCGCCCGATCCGAGCTTGCCAGGCTGATTGCGAAAAAGGGCGGGCGGGTGGTCTTTGTTGGCGACGAGGCCGAAGATCTTGGGCCCGCCTCCGGGCACATGGTATTGAGCCGACCCTTTTCAACGCCGACGGTGCTGGCGCTTCTGAAACAGGCACCTTTCCCCCGCGCGGAACACTGTGACGAGTTCGCGCGTCAAGGCAGCAGGGGCCGCATGATGGGCCATGTCCAGGTCCAAAGCGCGTGCAGCGGCGCGATGCACAGCCCGAAAGTCAACCCATGACCGATTCCAATGGCCCCGAATTTCAATCCGGGGCCATATCGCATCGCCGTCGGGCCGGGCGACTTTTACTTCAGGTCAGCGACAACGCGGGTCGCGAAAGCCGCGATCATTGCGTCATAGTGTTCTTTGCTGTTGCCCGTAATCTTGGTGATATCGGTTCCCTCGGGGAAGAACGGCCCGGCGTCGGCGATACCCACGGCCAGGGCATAGTTGTCGAAAACCGTGTTGTCGTTGGTATGGGTCACTGACACGGCCCCGACCAGCTTGGAATCGGCGATGTTGGCGGCCGACTCGAAGCTGCTGGCAAGCGAGAGCTCATCGATGTCTACGGTAATCTTGGCGCCGTCGTCTGCGATCCGATCCACCAGCCGCGCCACGATCGCGTTTTCGAGATCGTCCGCGACCGTCGTCCAGTAGGCCGCCGCCTTCACGTTGGTGATCGCGGTCAGGTCGGCGGTGACATCGACCTCCTTGACCATCGACAGGGCGGCAAAGACCGGCGCTGCGGTCATCAGCAGGGTCGCGGTCAGCGTCGTCGCAATGAACTTACTCAACATCCATGTTCTCCGTTGTTGCAGGAGCGGCCTTCGCAGGCCGCGACACTGGATCAACACCCCTGACGGCAGATGGTTCCCGGAAAAATTCCCCCGGCGTTTGTGACACCGGGGGCGATCACGTTGACGCGGACGCGAGGGAACCCGTCCGGGTCAGGCCGTGAGCGTTTCGGTCGAGGAAAAGAACATCGCCTGGCTGACGGCCGAGCGGACTTGATCCTCTGAAAACGGCTTGGCAATCAGGAACGCCGGCTCGGGGCGTGCCCCCGTCAGCAGGCGTTCGGGGAAAGCGGTGATGAAAATCACCGGGATATCGTCGAACTGGGCAAGGATATCATTCACCGCGTCGATCCCGGAAGAATTGTCCGCCAGCTGGATATCGGCCAGGATCAGGTCGGGCCGGGAACTGGCGGCCCGCTGAACCGCATCGCGGCGGGTGCGGGCAATGCCGGTGACGCGGTGCCCCATCTCCTGGACAATCGCGGCGATATCCATCGCGATGATCGCTTCATCCTCGATCACCAGCACGTCGCCGGCAATGGCCGTCTCCATTTCGCGTCGCGCAATGTCGACGAACGTGGCCGCTTCGTCGGCGTCAACACCGATGATCGCGCCGATTTCGGCAAACGAAAACCCTTCGATGGCGTACAGCAAAAGCGCTTCGCGGGTGTTGGGCGTCAGCCCGGCCATATGATCCTGGGCGCGTGCCGACATCGACGTATCCGGTTCCCCCACAGGCGACCCGGCGCTGGCCCAGACTGCGTGAAAGGCCGCGAAAAGCGCGGGTTTCGGCCCGGCGGAAGATTGCATTTCGGCGTCATTTTCGAGAATTGCTTCAAGCGCAGCGGCGGCGAAACGATCGCCGGTGTCCTGGCTGCCGGTAAGCGCGCGGGCGTAGCGCCGCAAGTAGGGCAGGTTGGTGCCGACTGACTGCGCAAAGCTGTGTTCGCCACCAGATACCATAGCTGTTGTTCCCTCGGCGTTTTGCTTGGAACCAAACGCGCTGGGAAAGCGTTCGGTTCCATGCAAGATAAGAAAATTGGAAACTCGGATGTGGCAGGAAATGGCGGAAGCAAAACCTACTCCGAAACTACAACAGCAAATTGACCAGAACCTCAAGCGCGTCTACGAGGAAGCGCTGAAGGAGGAACTGCCGGATCGCTTCAAGGTGTTGCTGGAGCAGCTACGGCAGAAAGAGGGCAAGCAATGAGCCCTCCGACCGCGAGCAACGATCCGCGCGACGAACTTCCCGACCATCTGCCCGCGCTGCGCGCCTTTGCCATCAGCCTGACGCGCAACCCCGCCACCGCCGACGACCTGGTGCAGGACACCATCGTCAAGGCGTGGTCCAACATTGGAAAATTCCAGCCGGGGACCAATCTGCGCGCCTGGATGTTCACCATCCTGCGCAACACCTTTTTTTCGGACAGACGCAAGCGCCGCCGCGAAGTGCCCGACCCCGAGGGGGTTCACGCCGCCCGGCTTTCCGTGAAACCTGACCATGACGGCCGTCTGGCCTACGCCGACTTCAGCCGCGCCTTCGATCTGCTGTCCGCCGAGCACCGCGAGGTCCTGATCCTTGTCGGCGCTTTGGGCCACTCCTACGAAGAGGCGGCCGAAATGATGGGGGTAGCGGAAGGCACGGTAAAGAGCCGCGCCAACCGCGCGCGCAAAAGGCTGTGCGAAATCCTGGGCCTGGTCGAAGGCGAGAATATCTTGCCGGGCGTGGACGCAGCCGCAACGGCAATCCTGCGGCGCGCGGGCGAGCAGGCCGCATGAACGCATTTCCGCCTCCGCGGCGGCGGATGACCGGCAAACTTGGCTTCCGGCTTGCATTTCTTCTGGCCATCGCGCTCTTGCCGCTAACGCTGATCTCGGTCATGAAATCTGCCGATGCGGTCGACCCGGCGCGCGTCCTGTCCGAAGCAGCGCTTGTTGGCGAGACGACCGGGGCAGCCGCGCCGCAGGGTCAACCGACGAACCCGTCAAGCGCGTGGGCGGTGCCGGTTCTGGTTCCGGTCCTGCCGTTTCTTGCCGGCATGTTTCTGGCATGGCTTGCTGTCGAGTGGCTGGTGATCAGGCATATTCGCAAACTCAGCAAATCGATCAGTTCCTTTGCGGGGGGCAATCGGGTTGTCGGCGATATCGACGTTGCACGCGCGCCGCAGGAATTGCGCCAAATGGCTGAAGCCTATGAACGTATGGCCGAAACCATCTTGCATGACGAGGCCGAGTTGGAAGACATGGTCCATCAAAAAGAAGTATTGATCCGCGAGGTACACCACCGCGTCAAGAACAACCTACAACTCATCGCGTCGATCATAAACCTGCAAATGCGGCAGGCCCGGACATCTGAAGCAAGAGAAATGATGAAAGGGCTGCAGGACCGGGTAATGAGCCTTGCGACGGTGCATCGCGAACTCTACCAGACTTCCGGACTGACCGACATTTACGTGGACGAGTTGCTGGCCGACATAGTGCGGCAGCTCGTCGATCTGGCATCTGGATCCGGACAGCGTTTCGAGGTCAAGACGGCTTTTGCCAACGTCAGGATGACTCCCGATCAGGCGGTGCCGCTTGCCCTGTTGCTGACTGAGGCACTGACCAACGCCCTCAAATACGCAGGTACGGCCGCTGCGACCGCGCCGATGGTGGACATAAGCCTGAACCGTGTGGGTGCCGGCGGAGTAGAGCTTACGGTTGCCAACTTACTTCCAGCGGCGGTCGGTCCCCCCGCGGGTGACAGCAAGGATTTCACGGACATCGGCAATCAGCTTCTGGATGCCTTTGCGCTGCAACTTGGCGCAACCGTCGATCGGTCGAGCGCCGACGGGAAGTACCGCCTTAGCGCTTCGTTCGACTTGCGCCCCCTTGCCGATGCAGAGGCACGCAACAGTGTCAGCGGCGAAAACCAGGTTTGAAAGGTCGATACCTCCGAAAGATCGGCCTTGGATGGATCTCTCGGGCACAAGACTACTCGGTTTCGGTTAGAACCGTCGGCGCGACCGCGGGTTCCGCGAGCCTGTCATTCAGCACCAAAACCCACAGCAGCAGCGGAATTGCGACGATGCCGCCAATGGCGCCCCAAAGCCAAATGCCGAAAATCAGCGACAGAAAAACCAAAAGCGGGTTCACCGACAGGTTACGGCCGACCAGCGCCGGGGTGACGAACTGCCCTTCGATACCATTGAGAAGCACGAAAATCGCCGCCGGCAACAGCGCAAGGCCGCCATCAAACGCCGCGACGCCGGCGAACAACAGGGCCACCACGAACACCGCTGGCCCAAGGTAAACGACGAAATTCACCAAAAAACCCATTACCCCCCACAGCACTGCCCCGGGCAGGCCAATCGCCTGAAACACAAGCGCGCATGCCGCGCCAAGCCCGGCGTTGATCATGGTGATGGTCAGGAAGTACCGCGACACGTGCCGTTCCGCGCTGAGCAGTTTCAGTGCGGTCTGTGCCTGCTCCCCCCGGCCCGACAGATTGAGCGCTGCCCAATCGTAGATCTCCTTGCGGGTCAGCAGGAAAAAGAAAAGCGCCCCGGCAAAGACCAGCATTTGCGACAGGATCGCGGGCGCCGCCATCACCGCGTCAGTCACAGAAGGCAGTGCCACGGACGTGCCGGCGTCGGGGGTCAGGGCGGCACTGGCCTCGGGAGCGATCGCGTTGGATACTTCACCGGTGAGATCGGCGACGCCGCGCTGCAGTCCGCGCACCAAGGTGATCGTCTCCTGCAGATCCGACCAGACTTTTGGCGCCTGCTCGACCAGCTGCGCGATGACTGGCTGGAACACCAGCACCAGGCCCGCCGCAACGACAAGGGCCAGCACCAGGCTTGCCAGGGCGCCGACCGCACTGGACAGACCGGTTCGTTCCCAAAAATCCGAAACTGGCGACAGGACGACCCCAGTGACCAGGGCCAGCGCCAACGGTGCGAAAATGCCTGAAAGCGCGTAGAGCGTTGCAAAAAAACCGATGACGCCCAAGAGGATCAAGGAAATCCGCGACAGTCGTTCCATGCCAACCACGTCCACTTTCCTTCGCCCGACAGTCGACAACGGCTACGACAACAAATCGTTCCAAGGACATAAAGAAGCCTTGGGTACCGGCCCTGCATCAAAGCCCGGCGCATCGCCATTGCAGACCTTCACGGAACCTGCTTGGCAGTATTTGCGTTTACCTCCTGTTGGAAACAATAGACCAAAGGAGCCGGCCATGAATTGGGATCAAGTCGAAGGAAACTGGAAGCAGCTCATGGGCAAGGCCCAGGCGAATTGGGGCGATATCACCGACCAGGACTGGCACAGCGCGCAAGGTCGCCGTGAACAGATCGTCGGGCTTGTGCAGCAAAAGTACGGCCGCGCCAAAGAGGTGGCCGAACGCGAAGTCGACGACTGGCTCGGCAGGGTTTGATTCCGGCAGGCGTGCCCGCGGGATCAGTGCCGACGAGCCGCGCACACAAGCAACGCCGATGAACTGCAGTTGCAAAGGCCGGTGCTGATGCACCGGCCTTATTCCGATCGCGGCTTTTTTGGTCAAGACGCCTTGGCTGGCGATTGCATGCTTCAACCGAGAGATCATCTCGCAGTCCCGTCGAGCGCATTGCATCAGAGATAGGCGACCAAGGGAACAGATGGCGGTCCGTGGCGTTACCACGGCAGAACCCGAACTCTGGAAACGCAAATGCCACAACCGCTCAAGACCGTGCTGATCCCCGCAGCGGGGCAGGGAACCCGCCTTCTGCCGCTGACCAAGACCACCCCGAAGGAATTGTTGCCGGTCTATGATCGTCCGGTCCTGCAATTTGCCATTGATGAGGCCGTTGCCGCCGGCGCCGATCGGATCGTCGTCGTCATTCATCCGTCAAAATCGGTGATCCGCGACTACCTTCGCCAAAACGACTTGTTCATCCGCAGGCTGCAAAAGGACGGCAAATCCGATCTTGCCGACCTGATGTCCGAGGCGGGTCTGCCCGATCACGTCGAGATCCTTTACGCCATTCAGGACGAACCCCTTGGTCTTGGCCACGCCATCGGCTGCTGCCGCGATCTGGTGTTGCCTGGCCCGATCGGCGTGATCTTGCCCGACGACGTAATCCTCGGTCAGCCCTGTCTGGCCGAAATGGTTGCGGATTACGTGGGCGGGCACATGGTCGCTGCGATGGAAGTGCCCGCGTCGGAGACCTACAAATACGGTATTTTCAGCCCCAGTGGTCCGCAGCGCCAGCGGTGTTTGCCGGTAAACGGGATGGTCGAAAAACCTGCCCCAGGCCACGCCCCGTCGACCCTGGCGGCGGTGGGGCGCTACATCCTGGATCCGGTGATCCTGTCGACTGTCGCCAAAACCCGCCCCGGAAGCGGCAACGAGGTGCAGCTGACCGATGCCATTTCGCACGATGCGCTGTCGATGGTTCTGACCGCCTATCTTTTTTCCGGTAGCCGCCATGACTGCGGATCGGTGGACGGGCTTTTGGATGCCGGATTGGCGCGCCGCGCGATGGTCCGGAATACGGTAAGCTTGCCGACCGTGTGGCCCGACGATACTCGGATGAGCAGGGTGGTGGCCGTTTAGGAGCTGTCGTTCACCAACCGGCATCGCCCCTCGGCTTTCCTCGCCAATGTCTCACTTGACGACGTCGAGATTGCTTGCGGCATAGCGGACCGGAACTGGATGATTACGACATGCGGCGCTCCGTCAATCTGAAAGACCGGATTGAGCCGCAGCACAAGGTCGCGGAAGCCTTCCGGCAGTATGGAAAGAACTGAATCGCAGGCCGAGGGCCTTGTCGCGCTTCAGGTTCTGCGCACCGAGTTCCCGCCCGCGAGAATGCCGTTGATCAGGGCCGCGACGGCCCTGTGCAATTCCTTGTCCGCATGACCGTCCGGAATGGCGTGATGGGCCCCCGCCGCATCCGTCAGGATGCCGACGATTTCCTTTTCCGGCAGGATTTTCCGATCGTTCAGCGCCAACAGCAGCGACTCGCAGATCGCAAGGGCTGCCGTTCCGGCCACGTCAGGTATTGCGGACATAGTCTGGTTCTTTCCAATGTTCCGCCACGGACCGAGTCGAATCGACCTGGCGTTGTCTGAGTGTCATGATCGCAGAAAGAACTGTACTATGGACTGATCGAGGTCAGCACCGCGTGCCTTTTCTACGCTTAGGTATTGTTCCTTAAAGGCATTTTCGAACACCTGGCCTTTGAACCAGGAGGGGTTTCGCCACGATGAGCACAGAGACAGCCCGTTTGCCCGGAAGCTCGGCGCCTATGTGGCGCTGTCGGACACCGAATTGACGGTGCTGGAAAGACTGCACCAGCGTCGCCGGACTTTTCCGGCGGGGCGTGAAATTGTCCATGAAGGCCAGAGGAATGCGTCGGCCTATATTCTGGCGAAGGGTTGGGCCTGTTCGTACAAACTGCTGCCCGGCGGCGCGCGGCAAATCGTCGATTTCCAGGTTCCGGGGGATTTTCTGGGCCTGCGGTCGGTGCTATTCCGCACGGCGGACCACAATATCGAACCCGTCACCCGAGTCGAGGCTTCGGAAGTCATCGTTGCCGACCTGTTGCGGGCTTTTTCCGAAACCCCGCGTCTGGCCACGGCCGTGCTTTGGGCCGCCTCGCGGGACGAGGCGATGGTGGTCGAGCATCTGGTCGGCCTGGGCCGCCGCAATGCGCCCGAGCGCATGGCGCATTTCCTGCTGGAGTTGGGATCGCGGCTGAAGCTGGTGGGGCTGGGGACGTCCGAGGGTTACACCTGCCCGTTGTCGCAATATCTCCTGGCCGATGCGCTGGGGCTGAGCGCCGTGCATGTCAACCGGGTGCTGCGGCAATTGCGTGAAGAAGGGCTGCTGACCTTCCGGAAGGGCAAGGTCACCTTCGACGACCTGCCGGGGCTGGTGGCTCTGGCGGAATTCGACACCGCCTATCTGGATCACAACGGCCCGCTCCTTCGCTGACCCGGCGAGGCTTGGCTTTGGTCCAAGTAAATGTAGCCTCGCCGCCATGTCCGATTAGCGAAGAAACGTTCCGCCAATTCACTGAAACAGGTGAAACACGCGCCAGACCAGGCGATTGGAGGACAGTCAGCATGGCGCGTGTTTCACTTGAACTCAGCAATCTCAACCTGGCCGCCGTTTGCGTGATGGCCATACCCTATCCTGGACCTGATTCGATTCGCCGACGCTGATGCAGGTTGGCGTTGGCGAAAAAACCGTCATGAAGCTGCCCGCCCTCAGGCCCGTGGGCCACCTCGGCGGGCTTTCGTGAAACCGGTCAGTTCGTCGGCGTGATGATGATCTCGGCGCGACGGTTCATCGCGCGGCCGGGGGCAGAGGCATTGTAGGCCACCGGACTGCTGAAGCCTAGCCCGGAATACGTCAGCCGGTTCGCCGGGGTGCCAGTGGCGATCAGGATCTGCGAAGCCGCCAGCGCCCTATCGATGCCGATCCGCTGGTTGAGACAGGCGGCCCCGGCCCTGGTGATCGTGACGGCGAACGGCAGCATATGATCTGGCCGCAGGCTGACCGCCTTGACAGTGGAAACGGCGATCCGCGGCACGGTCAATCCCGCCGCGATATGGGGCGGGGATCGCCACCCTGATCCACGTTAATGCGCGGGCAGCCGAACTGGCGTCTTATCTCTTCAGGTTGCCTGATGACGGGATGCAATGTTGCCCCCGGCGGAAAGCATTCTGGCGCCGATCGCCGAAGCCGCGCCAAACCCCGAGGAGCTATCCCATGCAGATAACCAGAGTCGTCGGCCTTGTCAGCCTTGTTCTCGGAGCGGTGCTGCTGGTCATTGCCTGGCGCGGATCGACAGCGCCGGTCGACCAATTGGCCGAGGCCCTCAGCGGTCGTTATACCAATTCGACCATGTGGTACCTGATCACCGGCATCGCCACGGCCGTCGGCGGCGGCGCGCTGCTATTGTTCGGGAACCGCACGGCCTAGAGGCGCGTTATCGTCCGGCAGCAGTTGCGCGCCGGCATTCGGCCGAGCGCATCCCTTCTGAAAATTTTGACTGGAGACGCAATATGGCCAACGATACCTCGAACATGAAAACGGCGACCCCCGGCGCGGACTATGATGCGGTGGTCGTCCAGCTGGCGGCCATGCGCGGCGACATGGCCAAACTCGCGGCGGCAATGTCGACCCTGGCCAGCCACCGCGGTCAGGCCTTTGCCCAAGACCTGAGTGATGGCATGACCGAGGCCGCCAATTACATCAGTCGCAAGGGTCATGACGGCGACCTGCGTCTTGAAGGCGCTGTGGCGGCAAACCCTTACATCGCGCTGGGATTGGCGGCGGGCATGGGGCTGTTGGTCGGGAACCTGACACGCCGATAATGGCCCTGTTTCGTAACGAGATCCTCCGGTCAACCCGAGCCATCGGTGCGGCTTGGCGTCCGGCTCTGATCGGCGTTGGCCTGTATCTGACGGCGGGATTGGCGGCGCTTACGGGTTCTGGCTTTCTTTTGGCTTCCGCATACGGGGTTCTTGGTCGCGCCCTGGGCGCGCCGGTTGCCGGATTGATTTTAGCCGCGGGTCTGGCGGCGCTGGCAGCGATACTCGTGCTCTCCGCCCGCCTGGTGAAAACCGAAAACCGGTCCAAACCCCTGGTGGCTGCCGATCCGGCCACCAAGGCAGCCCTGCCGCCCGCGCCTGATCTGGCCACAACGGCCGTGTTCGCCGCGGCCTTTGTGCTGGCACGGCGTTTTCCGCGCATCGGGTGAACCGGCCCGTCTTCCCTTACCAAGCGGCGGCGAACGCAATTTGACGCCGGGTGACGCGCTTGTCGCCGAACTGCTCAGGCGATGCGGCAAGCTTGAAAAGTGGAAGCGACGCCGAGGATGACCGGCGGCACGCTCAACAAGAACGGATCCCTGGTAATGGTAGCCACCCGGGTCGGCGCCGAGGGCGTTCTGGCGCAGATCGTTGATATGGTGTCGAGCGCCAGACAATCGCAGGCGCCGCTTCAGGGAATGTCGGCGGTCTCGGTCATCGCCAACGCCCTGCGCCTGCGTCGCGTGGCTTTGTAGGCGTGGCGCGCCACAGCAGAATCTATCCAAGGCAATGGCTCCACGAACTCAGACAGGTCGGGCCTGGGTTCAGCACTCGCGGCAAATTTGCGGTATGGGCCGCTGGGAACAGCGGCAGGCCATCCTGAAAACTAATGCCCTATTGCAGACGTGCAAAACCGCACCGGTCCGGAGACGTTTCCTCAGCAGGATTAACGCGTCTGGCGCACGGTCCACGCGACCGTCTCGTGCAGGACCTGCGATACTGCCGCATCGAACCCGTTCACGATCGCAAGCGTCTCGTCGGACAGTGCCGGGCCCGTCGATTCGAAGCGCCTGCTTGCGACGATGCTTCGGTCCTCTTCTCGAACGATCGTTGCGGACAGCCCGACCCTGACCAGCCATGCGCTGCCTGGCTCCGATGGGGCTTCGGCCTGAAAGTCGGTCAGATCCACAAGCAAGACGAAATCGGGATCGAGGCCCGCGTCATCACGGCCGACAAGACGAAAGCCCTCGCTGGTCTGCAATGACGCGACCAGCAATGATTGAATCAAGACCGGCGCCGGATCGATCCATCGAGCGGACGGAAGGTACTCGGCCTGAAGGCGGTTCGGCTTTACGAGGATACGGTCCGTCGCCAGGGCGCCGGATGCGGCGGCGACGGGCACCACGAGGTGCCGGCCGCCGGACTGGAAAACAGCCGGACGGACGGGTGTAAGCGTGAACGCGTCAAGCGGTTCGGACGCATCGGTCACTGCCGTGATCGCGCTGCAGCCGGCGAGTGTCAGGACGGCAAGAAGAGTGGCGAAGGCGGATCTCATTGGCTGTACTCCGGTGTGCGGCTGCCGAGGAGAAATCTGGCGGGGTCGCGTTCGATCCGACTTACAAGGCGTGTCAGCGCCTCGATCAATTTTTCTGCCTCTATCGTCGCGTCTGACAGCTTCGGCAGACCGGTCTTGCTGAACCGATCGACACCCTCCAGCGCGCGGTTTGCGGTGACAAGCGCTTTATCGGCATTGTCCGCAACCGTTTCGAGCCGTGAAGTGAAAGCGGAGATTTTCTCGACGGCAATTGACAGGCTATCGGTGATTTCGGCGAAGTCGGTCAGCGCTGCGTCAAGTCGGCCGGTCGCTTCGTCGACATTCTTCAGGATGCTGGCAACGGATTCGCGGTTCTCATCGCTGGTAAATGCGCTCAGATCCTTCAACAGGGCAATCGCCTCTTCCAGAAGGTCAGGCGCATCGTCGATGAGGCCTTGGACGACAGACACTTCCGACGGGATAAGGGGAACACCCGTCAGCGGGTCACGCTCCAGCAGGGGTGCATCTGACAGACCGCCCTCCAGCGCCACGAATGACACGCCTGTCACCCCCTGTGCCTGAAGCTTCGCGACCGTTCCCTGGCGGATCGGCGTGGCAGCCCCCACTTCAATTCCGACTCGCACTTGCGATGGGTTGGCGCGGTTGAGGTCGATTGTCAACACTTGCCCGACATCGACGCCGTTGTAACGAACAGGACTTGCGACACCGAGTCCCTCGACCGACTCGAACAGGATGTCGTAACGGGCGTAGGCTCGGTCAAGCTGAACCTTGGCGAGCCAGAGAAAGAAACCCAGCCCGGCCAGAATGGCAAGCACGGTCACCGCCCCGATCAGAACGTAGCGTGCACGGGTTTCCATTCTCGTCTCCTTAGGCTGCCGCAGACTGAGACGCACGGGCACGCGGGCCATGAAAGTAGGCGTGTACCCAAGGGTGCTCAACGGCGAGCATTTCGGCCATCGTGCCGGTAATCAAGACGCGTTTCTCGGCAAGAACCGCGATCCGGTTGCAGGTCGCATGCAGTGTATCGAGATCGTGCGTCACGAGGAAAACCGAAAGTCCAAGCGCGGCCTGCAGCGACTTGATGAGGTCGTCGAATTCGGTGGCGCCGATCGGATCCAACCCTGCGGTCGGTTCGTCCAGCAGCAGAATTTCCGGGTCCAGCGCCAACGCCCGCGCCAGCCCGGCCCGCTTGCGCATCCCCCCCGAGAGGGCGGCGGGATAGAGATCGCCTGCCGTCGCGGGCAGGCCCACCATCGCGATTTTGAGATCGGCCAACGCTTGCCTGTGACGGGGATCAACCTTCAATCGTTCGCCCAGCGGAGCCTCGACATTTTCCCGGACCGTCAGAGCCGAGAACAGCGCGCCGTCCTGGAACATGACGCCCCAGCGACGCTCCACCAGTCGCAACTCGGCCTCGGGTGCGTTCAGGACATCGGTTCCCAGGACACGGATCCTGCCACCCTGGGGGCGCAGCAAGCCGACGATGGATCGCAGTAAGACTGACTTACCGGTGCCAGATCCGCCGACCACGCCAAGAACCTCGCCCCGACAGAGATCGAGATCGAGGCCGTCGTGAATGACTGCCGTGCCAAACCGCGTCTTGAGGCCGCGGACTTCGATCACCGGAGAGCAGCCCGCCATCACACCCCCACCGCAACGAAGAAGATCGAGAAGGTAGCGTCGGCAAGGATCACCATGAAAATCGCCTGCACCACTGAGCGCGAAGTGAGACGTCCAAGCGAGTCCGCGTTCCCCTCAACACGCATGCCGTGAAAACAGCCGATCACGCCGATGATCACTGCAAAGAACGGGGCCTTCACGACGCCAACCAAGAAATGCGAGACATCGACATCAAGTAGCCGGGTCCGGAAAACCCCCGGGGAAACGCCGAGCTGATACCATGACATGAGTGCGCCGCCCAGGAGCCCGGTCAGATCAGCGAGAAATCCGAGGATCGGCAGAAAGATGACCAACGCCAGCACCCGTGGCAGCACGAGCAATTCGATCGGGTCGAGACCGAGCGTCCGCATCGCATCCACTTCTTCGCGCATCTTCATGGAACCGATCGCTGCCGTGAACGCCGAAGCCGACCGGCCCGCCACGATGATCGCCGTCAGGAGGATGCCGAGCTCGCGGAATACCGAGATCGCGATCAGGTCAACGACAAAGACCTCGGCTCCGAATTGCCCCAACTGAGATGCCCCCTGATAAGCAAGTACTATGCCTATCAGAAATCCCATCAGAGCCACGATGAGTACTGCATTTAGCCCGGCCTGTTCGATGTGGAAGACCAGCGCGGTAACGCGCAGACGCCACGGCCGGACGACCGTCATACCAAGGCGCGCGACCACCAGACCGAAGAATCCGGTGATGTCGGCCAGCCCACCCAAGCCCGCGACGGTGGTACGGCCGATCTGTTCAAGCTGTCCCGGTTTTTTGGGCGCCGGTGCGGCCGCTGTTGCGGGCAGAGCACGGGTCACCATCTCGATAAGCGAGAGCTGCTCGGGGGTCGCTTCCGTAACGCCGCCGCCATGGCGTCGCAATGCGCTAGCAATGACCCATGCGCCTGCGGTATCCAGCGCGGTCGCATCGGACAGGTCGATCAGAAGTTCACCTTGCTTTGCCTGCCCATGCAGCAGCCCTTCAAGTGCGGCAATCTCGGGCAATATGATAGGTCCGATCAGGCGCACGACCGATGGCCGTGCGGATAGGGTCGCGGTCGCGCGGGCGGTCGGAATCATATGGCTGACCCGTCCGCCGGCAAAAACCCAGCGCACGCTCCAGCCACCTCTTTCGGGCGACTGTGAGGATCGTTGAGAGCCAACCCCGAAACCGGCATCGATGCCTTCCAATTCTAGTGGGCTACTTAGCCTTAACGTGCGTCGCGGTTGTAAGTTCCCGCATCGGCCTTTCGCACGGCTCGCTCGGGCCGAACCAGAGAATTAGGGTGACCGGCCTCTTGTTTCGTTCAGCGGTCAAGAGCGAATCGCCTATCGAGAAAACCGCTTCAATAGTAATGGGAAGCATGTTCTTGGCCCTCCCGCTAAACGTGGCCTCGTGCGGTTGCCCCCCGGCGAACGCTAGCAAGGGCCACCTCGCGGTGTGTGATCTGCTCAGCGACGTTGACGGCTTTTGGGCCGGCATTCTACGCAGCATGGGTGACGGTTTGATTGACAAGCGGTCTTCGGCCAACGTCAGCTCAGCCGCTGTTCGGAATCCCGCCTTCAGCCGTCAGCGCGTGGATATATTGCAGGAACAACTCCCTTTCGGATGTGATGTCGAGTTTCTGATAGATGTTCCTGCGGTGGTTCTTCACCGTCCCCGCGCTGATCGCCAGCCGCGCCGAAATGGCGGCGGGAGGATGGCCGGCCAGCATCGTGCCGACGAGTTCGCGTTCGCGCGGTGTGAGTTCCGGCCACAACCTCTCGGGCAGTTGGACCTTGCCGGCGATTCCCGGCTCACGCCCTGGCTGGGCGGTTTGCGGTGTTCGGCGGAAGCCGGGCGCACGAAGCCGGATGTCCAGTGCGTGCAGGGCAGCGAAGACCGGAAAGTGAGACGTCAGCCGCTCCACCTCGGCGGTCGAGTACCTCTGCCGACTGCGGTCGAGGAAGATGCCGAGGCACCAGTCTCCACCATCTTCCAGCAGCACACCGAGTTCGTCGCAAATCTCTGATTCGCCAAGGAAGTCGGCGATGTAGGGGCCGTGCAATGCCGGCGCACCGCCGCGCAACCGTACCACCCCGGGCCGTCGGTACCGCCGCCAGCCGGCATAGAAAGGGTCGAAGACGTAGAACGTGTCGAGATATTTGCGCACCAACGCCGGCGAATAGTTGCGCCACGAGACGAATTCCGGCCGTTGGGTAGCCGAATAGCGCACCACCGTCACCTTGTCGTGCAGCACAAGTGCCCCGATCAGGTCGACCAGTCGGTCAACATGGTCCGGCCCGCCAATGGCAGAAATTGCCGCAGTCAGCGCCGCCAGCACCTCGTTTCGCGCCGTCTGTTCGCCGAGCATCTCCCCCTCGCGTCTGTGCTGAAAGGCACATAGCGGGGCAGGCCGCGCTCTGTCTAGGCTGACCTCAACCAGCGGAACAGGGAGTGCCACATGACCAAGCCAATCGTGATCGGCATAGATGCCGGCGGCACGATGACCGATACGATCCTCGTCGATCGTGACGGCCATTTCACCATCGGCAAGGCGGCAACGACGCCGCACGATGAAAGCGAAGGTTTCATTGCGTCTTCGGCCGACGCGGCCGAAGCCTGGGGCATCACGCTCGACGAACTTTTCTCGGGCGTCGACGTGGTGCTTTACTCCGGCACCGGCATGCTGAACACACTTCTGTCGCGCACCGGGCGCCGGCTGGGGCTGATCACGACGAGGGGGCTTGAGGATATGATCCTCATGGGTCGTGGGCTTCAGGCATGGGCGGACTATTCCTATTCCGACCGGCTGCACGCCATAACGCACCACCACCCGGACCCTCTGGTGCCGCGCCGGCGCACGCATGGCGTGACCGAACGGATCGACCAGTTCGGCGACGTGGTGATTCCGCTTTACGAGCATGAAGTGGTGACGGCCGCGCAGGCGCTGATCCGCGACAAGGTCGATGCGATCTGCATCATGACCATCTTCTCACACGTCAATCCGGCACACGAAAAGCGCATGGCCGAAATCTGCCGCGACGAGGTGAGGAAGGCCGGAGCCGAGGTGATGGTCTATACCAGCCACGAGGTGCGCCCGGTGATCCGTGAACAGTCGCGGCTGAACTCGATGCTGATCGAAGCGTATGCGACCTCGCGCGGGCGCAAGCAGTTGTCGGGGATCGAGGCGTCGTCAAAGAAATACGGTTTCAAATACGGGGTGCAGACGCTGCTTTCATTCGGGGGCCTGACCTCGATCCACCATCCGCGCCTGCATGAAACGATGATTTCCGGGCCGATCGGCGGTATCCTGGGCGCGGCCTATATCGGCAAGCTGATCGGCAACGACAACCTCGTCTGTTCCGACATGGGCGGCACCAGCTTCGACATGGGCGTCATCACCCGCGGCCAGACGCGGATCGAGAACGAGCCGATCATGGACCGCTTCAAGTTGAATGTGCCGACGCTGCATCTGGATACGATCGGGGCGGGCGCAGGGATGATCATCAAGGTCGATCCCCTGACCGCCAAGGTCAGCCTCGGTCCGGAAAGCGCCGGGTCCGATCCTGGCCCGATCTGCTTTGGCCGTGGCGGGACGGAGCCGACCATTGCCGACTGCGATGCGATTCTCGGGCGGCTCAACCCGCATTACTTCCTGGGTGGCAAGGTTGTGCTGGACGTGGAGAAGGCCAGGCGTGCCTTCAAGGAGAAATGCTCGGACCTGCTCGCGGTCGACATCTACGAAGCCGCCGAAGGCATGATCGAGATGCTTGAACAGGATGCCAACAGCGCACTGCGCCGGGTCATCTCGGGGCAGGGAATCCATCCGTCAGAATACACGCTCCTGTCCTATGGCGGTTCCGGCCCCCTTCACCTTGCAGGCTGTTCGCGCGGCATCGGCTTCAAGGACATATTGACCTTCCAGTTCGCCGCCGGCTTTTCAGCCTTCGGTTGCACTACGGCCGACTATAAGCGCCGCCATTCGGTCTCGACCCAGATCGACATTCCGGCCAACGCGCAGGCCGACCAGCTTGTCGATTACGCGACCCGCGTTGCCCGCGTCTTCGCCGATCTGGAGAAGGCGGCGGTCGAGGAGATGATGGCCGACGGCCATGCCCGTGACAAGATCACGACAGCGCCGTTCCTGATGATGCGCTACACTGGCCAGCTGGAGGATGTGGAGGTCCATTCGCCGGTGGCGCTGCCGCGCAGCGCCGACGACATGCGCCGGGTGCTGGCCGAGTTTGAAGGCGTCTATGCCAAGATCAACCACCGGGTTTCGCGCTATGGTGCGGCGGGTTTTTCGATCATGGAAATCGGCGTGACGGCGCTGGCCGACAAGGTCAAGCCGGTGCTGGAAAAGCGCAAGCTCGGCAAATCCGATCCGGCCGCCGCCCACAAGGGGCTCAGAAACACCTATATCGGCGGGCGCTGGCACAAGGCCCACCTCTACGAGATGGACCGGCTTCAGCCCGGCCACGAGGTGAAGGGGCCCGCCATCATCGAACATCCCGCGACCACCATGGTCGTCCACCCCAATGACAGCGTGTTCGTCGATGAATGGACGCTGCTGCACTACCGCCACGGCTGAGGGAGAAGTGCCAATGACCATGCATGAAGCGATCGAAAAGCCGCTGCCGCTGCGCGACCGGCTTCTGGCCTCGGAGCGGCTGATGGAGGAGACGGGCTGCTACGACGGCATCACCGAGCTGACGTTGCGCAAGGACGACCCGCTGAAGTTCGAGACGCTGCACACCAAGCTGCGCGCCACCTGCGTGTCCGCACGCGAAATGGCGCGGCGCATCTCGGCCAGCCCCGGTGTGCGCGAGGTGGGCGAGATGGTGGTGGCGCTTTACACCCCCGAGGGCGATGCGGTGGCGCTGTCGAACGGCATCATGGTGCATGTTCATACCATGAGCCGGTTCATCAAATGGATGATCAGGGAAGGCTACGAGGAAAACCCCGGCATCGCCCCCGGCGATATCTTCGCCAACAACGACGCCTTCATCGGCACCGTGCAGGTGCCCGACGTGATGGACGTGGTGCCGATCTACTGGGAGGGCCAGCTTGTCGGCTGGGCCGGGGCGGTCTGCCACGAGCTTGAATCGGGCGGCATCACCCCGGGCGGCGATGTCTGTCTGGCGCAGGAGCGCTTCACCGAAGGGCTGTTCGTCTGCGCCGAAAAGATCGGCTCGAACGACGAGATCCGTCGCGATTATGTGATCCGCTGCGAACGCAACCTCAGGATGCCGATCTACTGGGTGCTGGACGAAAAGGCCAAGGTCGCCGCTTGTCTGGAAATCCGCGAGGGTGTGCGCGAGATCATTAAGGATATCGGCATCGACTACTGGATGCGGGTGCAGAAGGAATTCATCGAGGAGGGCCGTCGCGGCCAGCTGGCCCGCGCCCGCCAACTGACGGTGCCGGGCATCTACCGCGGCCATACCTTCTATGGCCACGTCACCGAAGGCAAACCGGGTTTTCAGCCGCTGGGGCCGATGGACTGGCTCTACAACATCCCGATCGAGATGGAGATCACCCGCGACGGCCATATCGTCATGGATTTCGAGGGCACCCAGCCCTGGGGCTATCATTCGATGAACTGCACCCCGGCCGGCATGGACGGCGGCATGTTCGTGACCCTGACCCAGCACATGAACTTCGAGGGGCTGGTCAACGACGGTGCCTGGATGGCGACCGAGTTGAAGCTACCCTACGGCACCTGGACCAACCCCGACAACGAACTGGTGGCCACCGCGACATCTTGGGCACTCTTGCTGCCCGCCTATGGTGTCTTTCAGCGGCTGCTGTCGCGCGGCTTCATTGCCCGTGGCTATGTCGAGGAGGCCTTTGTCGGCCAAGTCAACAGCCCGATGATCGAGATGGGCGGCACCAGCCAGTATGGCGGACCGTTTGGCATGGCACATTTCGAATGTGCGGCGGCGGGGTCGGGGGCGCTGGCGATCAAGGACGGGCTCGACACGGCCTACGTCGGCTGGAACCCCGAATCCGACATGGGCAATATTGAAATCTGGGAACAGAACATGCCGATGGTCTATATCGGCCGCTCGATCCTGCCGGACTCGGGCGGGGCCGGCAAATACCGGGGCGGCTGCGCCTTCATCTCGACCTGGCTGGTCAACAAGACCGACCATCTGCGGCTGGTCACCTCCGAACATTCCAGCCGGGTCTTCGACAACGCCGGCATGTGCGGCGGCTATCCGGCGCCCACCTGCCAGAAGCACCGCGCGGTGCGTCAGCCGAACCTGGCCGAGCGGATCGAGAAGCGTCTGCCCCTGGCCCATACGATAGGCACCGATCCGGCGAAGTCGGATTTCGAGAAGATCTTCGAGGGCGAGCACGACACCGTCGAGGGCCCTTACATCACCCGCCCGCACAAGGCCGGCGACATCTTCAGCCATTCCTACAATGGTGGCGGCGGCTTCGGAGACGTGTTGGAGCGCGATCCGGTCAAGACGGCGCTCGACGTGGAAAACGGCCATCTGACCGAACAGGCGGCGCGCGCGGTCTTCGGC
Source organism: uncultured Frigidibacter sp. (assembly GCA_964600685.1). Taxonomy (GTDB): domain Bacteria; phylum Pseudomonadota; class Alphaproteobacteria; order Rhodobacterales; family Rhodobacteraceae; genus TMP-24. The sequence goes on from CAZRKU010000007.1 coordinate 20,111, forward strand.
ATCGCGGTGAAGCCGGGTGATGAACCGGGCACCTATGTCGCGGACCTGGAGACGACGGCGGACCTGCGAAAGGAAATGCGCGCCCGCCGCCTGTCCCGCGCCGTGCCGGTCGCGGACTGGATCGCCGCCGAGGCCGAACGGGTCGCGGGTCGCGGCTTCGCCAGGGAAGTGAAGTCCATGTATGCTGCGGCGATGAAGCTTTCCGACCGCTTCCGCACCGACTTCACCGCGTTCTGGGGCCTCGATCACGGCTTCGACATGCTTGAGGGAGAACAGCCATGACATCCTACAGCCAGGAAACCATCCGCGACCTGATCGACGGCCGTCTCACTTGGCCGCAAACCAAGCGGATCATGTCGGCCTACAAGGACGAGGACCGATTCTGGAAGGCGATCACCGCGCTGCAGGACCGGGTGGCGTGGCGCGACCCGATCCTCTTGCCGATCAGCGAACATCTGTTCATCGTCCAGACGGCGAACGGCCGGGTGACCAAATGCGAATGCGGGCACGAGTTCGGCGACTACCGGAAAAACTGGAAACTGTCGGCCGCGGTCCTAGTGCGCAACAGCGATGCATTGCTCAGGGAAATCTATCCCACGTCCGACCTGCCCGACCCAGAGTGGATGGAGCTTCGGGAATTCATATGCCCCGCCTGCGGCGCCATACACGAGGTCGAAGCCTGCGCGCCGGGCTATCCGGTCCTGCATGAGTTCGAACCCGATCTGGAGGGGTTCTATGCCGACTGGCTGGGCAAGCCCCTGCCGTCGAACTAGGAGGAAAGACATGACGAAGCCGCGCCCCAACATCGTCATCCTGATGGCCGATCAGTTAGGCGCTTCGGCGTTGGCGGCGTATGGGCACCCGCTCGTAAGGACCCCGAACATCGACACGATCGCCGGCCGGGGCGCGGTCTTCGACAATTTCTATTCGAACTTCCCGCTGTGTGCGCCCGCGCGCCTGGCCCTGATGACCGGGCGGCTTTGTTCGAACATCCAAGCCTGGGACAACGCCGTGCAGATTCCGTCCGACATCCCAACCTTTGCCCATTACCTGAGGGTGCTTGGCTACCGGACCTGCCTGTCGGGAAAGATGCATTTCATCGGTCCCGACCAGCTTCACGGTTTCGAGGAACGGGTGACGACCGATATCTGCCCGTCCGACTTCAATTGGACCGCCGACTGGGATGACCCCTGGCGGACGATGGACTGGTTCCACGACATGAAGAACGTGTCAAATTCCGGTGTCGCCGAACGCGCGCTGCAGCAGGACTATGACGAGGAAGTCGCGCACAATGCACGGCGCTGGATCTTCGACTGGGCGCGCGACACGGATCGCCGCCCGTTCCTGCTGGTTGCCTCGTTCACCCATCCGCATGATCCCTACGTGACGCCGAAAAGGTTCTGGGATCTGTACCGGCACGAGGACATCGACATGCCGCGGGTGCCCTTCATCCCGCCCGAAAGGCGCGATCCGCACAGCCGCCGGCTGTGGGAGCAATATGACCGTGGCGAGTTCGGGGTGGGCGACGACCAGGTGCGCAACGCGCGGCATGCCTATTACGGCAGCGTATCATACCTCGACGAGCGGGTGGGCGAGGTGCTGGACGCGCTGACGCGGGCGAAGCTTATGGACGATACCGTGGTCGTGTTTCTCGCCGATCACGGCGACATGCTCGGTGAGCGGGGCCTGTGGTACAAGATGAGCTTCTACGACTGGTCAGCGCGGGTGCCGTTGGTCATGGCCGGTCCGGGTGTGCCGAAGACGCGGGTCCGGTCCAATGCGGCGCTGGTCGACATTCTTCCAACGCTGGTGGACATCGCCGGTGACGGCGGCTTCGATGGTTATCCTGACCCGCCCGACGGGCAGAGCCTCTTGCCGCTTCTGACGAATGACGCTGGCGACCGGATCGCCGTCAGCGAACTCCTGTCGGAGGGCGTCGCCGCGCCCTATGTCATGCTGCGCAAGGGCCGCTACAAGCTGACCTATGTCGATCACGATCCGCCGCAGTTGTTCGACATGGTGGCCGACCGGGACGAGATCAACGATCTTGCCGCAGACCCGGCGCATGCCGGGGTTCTGGACGACATGATGGCGGAGGTCCGCAGCCGCTGGGACATGCCGCGTCTGACCAAGGAAATCATCTCGAGCCAGCGCCGCCGCCGCCTCGTCTACAAGGCGTTGACCACCGGCAAGATCACGCCCTGGGACTTTCAGCCCTGGTCGGATGCCTCGCTCCAATATTACCGTGGCACAAGGTCCTATCACGACGCTGAGGCGCGGGACCTCTTGCTGCCATGACGGTGCGGGTGGCGAACAAGGTGGCCTTGATCACCGGCGCCGGACTAGGCCTTGGTCGGGCCAGCGCCGAGTTGATGGCGCGGGAGGGCGCGCATCTGGTCCTGACCGACATCGGGGCGGACGATCTGAAGGAAACCGCCCGCCGCATCCGTTCTGCGGGCGGAGCCGCGGAGACCCACCTGCTCGACGTGCGAAGCGAGGGTGACTGGGCACGCGTCACGGCGGCAGTCGAAGCGACGCACGGCGGGCTGGATGTGCTGGTGAACAACGCGGGCATCGCCCCGATCGGCACCATCGAAAGCTGCGACATGGCGCAATGGCGGCAGTGCATGTCGGTGAACGCCGATGGTGTGTTTCTTGGCTGCAAGGCTGCGGTGGCGCTGATGAAGCACCGCAAGGCCGGCTCGATCATCAACCTGTCCTCGATCGACGGCATCATCGGCGAGGCGGACCTGGCCGCCTACTGCGCATCGAAGGGCGCGGTGCGCACGCTGACCAAGGCAGTCGCCGTCCATTGCGCCGAACAGGGCTACGGCATCCGCTGCAACTCGATCCACCCCGGCTATGTCTGGACGCCGCAGACCGAGAACTATCTCGCCGGCCTCGGTAGGCTGGACGCGGAACGCGCCAAGGCGCTGGCGCGGCATCCGATCGGGCGGCTCGGGAAGCCGGAGGATATCGCTTACATGATCCTTTACCTAGCCTCGGATGAATCAACCTTCGTCACCGGCGCCGAAATGGTCGTCGATGGCGGCTATCTGATGGTGTGACATGACTAACCTGAAGGGCCGCAGCGCGGTCATCACCGGCGGTCTGACGGGGCAGGGGTTGGCGGTCGCCCGGGCACTGGCTGGTGCCGGTGCCAACGTCGCGGTCGGTTCCTACATTGGCGCGGGACGGGCGGGCGACGCCGCCGCCTATCCCGTGGACGAGGCGGCGCACGCCGTGCGCGCCGAGCTGGAAGGTTTCGGCGTCAGGGTCCATGCCGGCCATCTCGACGTGCGCGACACCCAGGCCGCGCGCGCCTTCCTTGCCGTGTCCGAGACCGCCTGCGGCCCCGCCGATATTCTGGTGAACGCGGCCGGCACCACCGCCGAACAGCCGGTCTGCGGCCATACCGACGAATTGTGGGACAAGATCATCGACACCAACCTGACAGGCGCCTTCCGCATGACGCGGGAACTGCTGCCCGGCATGATCGCGCGGGGATGGGGGCGGATCGTTAACATCGGTTCGACCGCGGCTTCGGTCGGCTGGAAGGACAACCCGGCCTATTGCGCGTCCAAGGCCGGGCTGCTGGGCCTGACCCGCTGCGTGGCGCTGGAAGGCGCCCCCCACGGTGTGACCTGCGTCATGATCTCGCCCACCTGGGTCGAGACCGAACTGATGCACCGCAATGTCGCGCAAGTGGTCGCGCGCGAGGGCGCAGGCCGCACCGTGGCCGAGGCGCTGGCCGAGATCGCGACCCAGAACCCGCAGCAGCGGCTGATCCAGCCTGACGAAATCGCGGCGCTAGCGCTCTTTTTGTGCGGCGAGGGCGCGCGCGGCATTACCATGGAGAACATTCAGATCACCGGCGGCGCGCTCTGGTGATGGGCGCGGCACCGGGAAGCAGGACCAACAACCACCAGCCAGGGAGAATGCGATGAGAAATCTTCACGTAACGGGCCGGGCTTCCGCTCGGTCGATCGCGCTGGGTTTGGCCCTAGCGATCGCCGGTTCGGCCGCCACGGCCGCCGACTTGGGCGCCGTTGATGAACCGATCAAGCTCGCCATGCTCGAATGGACAGGCGCGCAGGTGTCGGCACAGCTCGCGGGCCGGGTGCTGGAGAAGGCCGGCTACAAGGTCGAATATGTTACCGCCGGCAATTTCCCGCAGTTCTCGGGTCTTGCCGACGGCACGCTGTCGGCCTCGGTCGAGATCTGGCTGAACAATGTCGGCGACATCTTCCCCAAGGAGCTGGAGGCCGGCACGATCGAGAATATCGGTCCATTGGGGCTTGAGACGCGCGAGGGCTGGATCTATCCGAAGTTCGTGGCCGACCTGTGCCCCGGCCTACCGGACTGGACGGCGCTGCAAAGCCCCGACTGCGTGGCGGCACTGGCGACGCCCGACACATTGCCGAACGGCCGCTTCCTCGACTATCCGGCCGACTGGGGCTCGCGCGCCGCGACGATCATCGCCGACAACGGCCTGCCGCTGACCGCCATTCCTGCCGGATCCGAGGGCGCCATGGTCGCCGAGCTGCGCGCCGCTGAAGCCGCAAAGACGCCCTTGATCATGATGTTCTGGGCGCCGCACTATGCGTTGGCCGAAGCCGATGTGGAATGGGTCACCATGCCGCCCTGCAAGGAGCAGACCAACGAACATTGCATTACGCCGCCGGACGTGGCCAAGATCACCTGGTCGGGCTTCAAGGACAAATGGCCGGCCGCCTACGAAGTCCTGAAAGCTTTTCAGGTGACGACCGCCGACCAGCAGCAGATGATGCTGAAGATCGACCAGAACGGCGAAAAGCTCGAAACCGTGGCCGATGACTGGATCGCTGCCAACGAGGCCGTCTGGAAACCCTGGGTCGAGGCCGCCGCGAACTGATCCGAACATCGCGGCCGGAGGCGGGCACTGCCCCGCTCCGGCCTTGCCCCCCGCCCGAAAGGCCGTCAGATGTCAGGGCCCGCAATTCCGAGTATCCCCGTTGCACCGGCGCTCCGGGAGCGTCCGGTCAAACTTTCATGCCGCAATGTCTGGAAGGTCTATGGGCCGCGGCCGGGTTATTACTTCGACACCAAAGGCTATCGGATCGAACCCGATGTGCTGGCGGCGCGGCTTGCAGCCGAAGGGCACATCCCCGCCGTCGTTGACGCCAGTTTCGACGTTCGCGAAGGTGAGATTTTCGTCATCATGGGCCTGTCGGGATCAGGCAAATCGACCCTGGTGCGCTGCCTGTCGCGGCTGGTTGACCCCAGCCACGGTCAGGTTGAGCTGGATGGGCGCGATCTTCTTGGCGTGTCACCGCGCGAACTGATCGAGATCCGCCGTCACAAGATGGGGATGGTCTTCCAGAGCTTCGGGCTGCTGCCGCATTTGTCGGTGCTCGACAATATTGCGTTTCCGTTGAAATTGCAGGGCCAGGCGCGGCTCGCGCGTGAAGACCGCGCCCGCGAAGTGATCCGGCTTGTCGGTCTTGAAGGACGCGAGTCGGCGTTTCCCCACCAGCTGTCCGGCGGCCAGCAGCAGCGGGTCGGTATCGCCCGCAGTCTTGCGGTTGGTCCTGAACTGTGGTTCCTCGACGAACCTTTCTCGGCGCTCGATCCGCTGATCCGTCGGCAGATGCAGGATGAGTTCCTGCGCTTGCAGGCGCAGCTACAGAAGACCATCGTCTTTATCACCCATGACATAATGGAGGCTTGTCGGCTTGCGGACCGCATCGCGATCATGCGCGACGGCCGCATCATCCAGATCGGGACGCCGGCCGATATCTTGCTCAGGCCGACGGATGGCTATGTCGCCGAATTCACGGCGGAGGTGGCTCTGACACGCGTGATCCGCGCAGGCGACCTGGCACTTGAGGGGAACACCGCGAGCGGCGCTGCCGAAGTAGGGGCCGATCAGCTGATCGAGACGCTCCTGGCGGCGATTGCCACCGGCGTGCAGATGTTCCGTGTCACCGCAGCCGGGCGCTGGCCCGGCGGCGTTCTGTCAGCGCAACGGGTTCTGGACGTGTTCGGAAATGGCGCATCAGGAGCAGCGGGCGCCGGCGCATCGGCCCGTGGCGACCGCAGGGGAGAGGCCAAGGTAGCCGCGATCGGGGGAAGTTCCAATGGCCATGGCGCAGCTGATCATGTCGGCTGAGGTGACCAACCCAAACGTGCGGGCATGGCCACATTGGGCGGCGCTCTTTCTGATCTGCCTTGCAGCGGTTGCGGCTGCTCCGGCGCTGCCTTGGCTTTCATCCTATCCCGACAGTTGGACCTTGCCTGTCACAGATTGGATCAATGCGCTCCTGATGCCGGTTTTCCAGGTCCTGCAGCCCGTCGGCCGCGCCATTGCGCTGGCGCTCGACCTGCCGCTACGTGGGCTCAGGGCGGCATTGGAATGGCTGCCCTGGCCCGCATTTGCTCTGATGGTCGTGGCACTGGCGCTGCGGGCGTCAGGCTGGCGGCTGGCGACCTTCGCTCTGCTGGCCCAGCTTTATGTGGTGGGCGCGGGTTATTGGCCGCAGGCCATGAACACGCTGGCGATCGTGCTGATGTCGCTGCCGCCAGCGATCGCAGCGGGATTTGCGGTTGGCGCTGCGGCGCATCGCTGGCCGCGGCTGGAACCTGCGCTGCTGACGCTGCTCGACGTCATGCAGACCATGCCGGCCTTCGCCTATCTCATCCCGCTGCTGATCCTGTTCGGCTTCGGCCCGGTCGCGGGCCTGATGGCCAGCATCGTATTCTCCGTGCCGCCGATGGTCCGCAATACACTCCTCGGACTTGGGCGCGTGCCACAGGAGGTGATCGAAGCCGCCCAGATGTGCGGCGCCGACCGGCGGCAGCTGTTCTGGCGCGCGCGGGTGCCGCCAGCGCTGCCGCAGCTCTTGATCGGGGTGAACCAGACGGTGATGGCGGCCCTGAGCATGGTCATCATCGTCGCAATCATCGGTGGCTTCGACGACATCGGCTGGGAAGTGCTGGCGGCGATGCGCAGCGCCGACCTGGGACGCAGCCTGATGGCGGGGCTGGTGATCGTGGTGATGGCGATCCTGCTCGACCGGATCACGCTCGGCATGGCAACCCTTGCGCGCCGTCTGCCAACGCCGCTCGACCGCCGCGGTCTGGCGGCGGCACTGGCCATTGGCGGGGTCGGAGCGCTACTGTTGCGTCTGAGCGTTCCGGAGGGGGATTTCCTGCCCGCCGCGATGGGCCGCGGGTTGGCGCAAAGGCTCGACCAGGCCCTTCTCGATTTTGTCACCGCCACCGCGCCGTTCTTCGATACTGTCCGCGACGGATTGACTTATGGGGTCATGCTGCCCCTGCGCATCGGCCTTTCCGGCGCGGCGAGCCCCAGGGTCTGGGGCTTCGCGCTTCAGCCCTGGATGGTGGCGCTTTACGTGCTGACGGCGGGCGGCGCGGCGGCGCTGGTCTGGCGGCGGAGCTGCAGCGCGTCGTTGATGGTGCTGTTTTTCGCCCTGATCCTGAGCACCGGCTTGCCGCGCTTTCCTTGGCCTGGTTTTGCCGCCGCGCTGGTCCTTCTGGCCGGAGCGGCGGGCGGATACCGGTTGGCCGCGCTTGCAGGGGCTGGCCTCGCGCTCATCCTGCTGAGCGGCCTCTGGCCAGCTTTCATGCAGTCAGCGTATCTCGCCACCGTAGCGGTGGTGCTCTGCCTGGCCATCGGCGGGGGGCTCGGTGTGCTGGCGGCTGAAAACGACCGGTTCTCGACGCTGCTCCGCCCGGTCAACGACGCGTTGCAGACCATGCCGCAGTTCGTCTTCCTGATCCCCGCATTGATGTTGTTCCGTGTGGGCGAGTTCACCGCACTGATCGCCATAATGCTCTACGCGATCGTGCCGCCGATCCGCTATGTCGAGCATGGGCTGCGCAGTGTGCCGCCACATCTGGTCGAGGCTGCCCGCCAGATGGGGGCAACGAACAGCCAACTCCTGTGGCAGGTCAAGCTGCCGCTCGCCCGCCCGGTGATCCGGCTTGGCATCAATCAGACGATCATGGCGGCCCTATCGATGCTGGTGATCGCCGCGCTGGTCGGCACCCGTGACCTAGGCCAGCAGGTCTACATCGCGCTTGGCAAGGCGGATCCGGGGCTGGGCCTCGTCGCCGGTATGGCGATTTCTGCGGTGGCACTGGTCTCGGACCGGATGCTTCGCCGGTAAGCGACGAGGCGAACCTTGGACTGCTTCGGACTCGCTGTCCTGATGGGCTGGGTGGGCCATAGTGCGCAAGTAGCTGCGACACGAGCGGCTTCCGGAGTGAACCACCGCGCCGGATTTGCAGGAAGCTCCAACTTTGAGTGGATGGAGCGTATTGGGGATGACGTAACCCACGCCCTTGCCGGCGCGGGTGGGAGCGACGACCAGGCAGTGCGGGAACTTGTCATAGGCGGCAGAGATATAGGGTTTTCGGGATTTGGGGCGCCCGAGCTTGGCGAAGACCAGCCCCTCACCGATGGGGCGCAGGAGGCCGGCCTTCTTCAGCTCCGCCCGCCGCTGGAAGCGGGCCTGACCGTATTCGGTGAGTTCCTGGCGAAGCGACAAAAGAAACGCAAGGACGCCAAAGACAACGGCGGCGCCGCCGACGATGCGGATCGCCACGACCCACGGGCCAGAACCGGCCGCAGTGATCCCCGGGAACCCGGTCACAAAACTGAAGGGCTCGCCGCCGTTGAGGCCAAGACCCGCCATGTAATTGAGATAAGGGCTGGCCAGCGGCACGCCGGCGACAAGCCCGGCCATGAGGCCGAAGCCTGTGAGAAGCAAGGTGCGTTGCATGATGGTCCGCCTCAGAGCTCGCGGTCGGTGTCGCGGTTGCGGCTGCGTTCGGTCGTCCGATCGTGGGTCGCGTCAGTGCGTAGCCGTTCCTGCGCGGCTTGCGCCTCCCTGAGCGGCAGCCCGATGGTCTCATGTTCAACCGCCGCCGCCACAACGGCCCGGGCGATCTTTTGGCGCATCATGGGATCGGCGAAATCACCCGCGAGAGCGTCTGTCTTGCCCTTGGCCAGATCCCCCACAACCGCCTCTCCATAACGCCGCTTCAGATCGTCGGAGAGGGTCTTGGCCGCATCGTCATTCTCGAAAAGAACCCGACCATGTTTGGCCTCAACCTCGGTCATCGCCGTCAGCGTCCGGCGCAGCTGATCCGCCGATGTCTCCACCTTCACGCCGCGCGCCTCCGAAATGAGCGCGCGGGCTTTCTCATAGAAGCGGTCGACGACGCCCGCCGCCGCGGTACGATGGTCATAGCGTGCGAGATCCAAGCCCTTCTTTTGCGCCACAGTCGCGACATCGGCCTTGATCCAGTCCCGTTCTTCGAGCGCGTTGAGCGCCCCGCGCGCCAGCCGCTTGCCGATGGCCTCGCCGTCAAGGCCGGCGGCGGCGGCTTCTTTTGTCAGCGACGTGGCGAGCTCTGCGGCCTTCGCGGGCGTCATGATAATGGGCGCCTCTGCCGCACTGGCGCGATCGTCGCGAATGGCCGTCTGATAGAGGCTGCTGCGCGGGCTTGCTTGCGCCAGTTCCGCGCCCCGCGCATCGCCAAGCGCCAGCATCGCCTTGGCCGAGACCTCGTTGAAGCCGGGCTTGAGCTCCTCGCGATCGGCAGGCGAAAGGCCGACCATCTTCTCGCTCATCGCCGCCTGCCCGTCGTTCATGTAAGCCTCGAAATCGCGCCGTTTGGTGATGGCTTCCGTCCCGCCCATGCCTGTCTCCGTCTGATGGGGTATGAATATCCGGCCCGTCTTCAGCGCCGCGGCACCGGCCGCCATGCGCGCCGCCACCTCATGGGCTTCGGTGAGCCGCGCCAGGAACGCCAGTTCCCGATAGGCGGCGGAGACGTGTTTCATCTCCGCGCGCGCCGCCTCGAGCGCCACACCCATGCGCGGTTCCTCGCGGACCGCTCGACCTTCGCGCCGCGCCGTCTCGATCTCGCCGCGGCCCGGGCCACAGGTGAGGATGCCGCGCTCGACGCGCGATGTGGTCTCGAGTTTGACCCCGTGATCGGCGGCGATCCCGGCCATCCGCTCCTTCATCGCGGAAAGATCGAAATCATGGCCCTTGGCCATGTAGAGCCATTTCTGGTTGATGACCCCGCGGTTCTGCACCACGAAATGCACATGCGGATGTGCCCGGTCGGTGTGAAGCGCTGCGACATAGGACCATTGATCGCCGCCCGTCGCCTCCTCCTCGAACATCGCCGCCGCCCAATCCGCCGCGATCGCCCGCGCCTTGGCAGGCTTCACATTTTGCGGAAAGGACATCAGCAGATGCGTCGTGTGGCCGTTCTTCGGATCCCGCACCCAGTCATCCGACCAGGCGCTGACGATCGCTTTCTGCTCCTCCGGCGTGATCGACTTTCGCCTCGGATCGTAGTCGACGATATTGCCGCCGCACCATTCGGCTTTGGAGAAGAGATAGTCGAGCTGATTGTCGAGTTGGCGGGACGTGTGGGTTCCGCCGCGAGCAATCTTTTTGAGGACCGCCGCATGACCGCCCTGTCCCGCCTGCCAGAGCCGGGCCTTGAGGCCGCCGTCGAAGGGCGCCGCCTTCCCGGTCCGGCGCCCGCCCTCGGACAACCCGTCGGCCATCCGACCGCGCCCTGGCCGGAGCCGGATCTCGCCCATGATCGCGGCGGCCAGACCCTCAGCCATGGGGCGCCTCGGATGATGCCGCCTCGAAGAGCGCGACACCCCGCCGACGCCGCTCACTGTTGATCTGACCTAGGAACGACCGCAACTGCCGCAGGTCCCGATGCAGCTCCCAGAGCGCCTCGAGTTCGCGCCCCTTCAAGGGGAGCCGCCCGCTGTTCGCCAGTCGTGCCAGCTGGTTGACGTTGACGCCGATCTTGCCGAGCTCCCCCGTCAGCGCATCGAGATGGTCGTTCTCGGGCCGCGACAGTTCCAGGAAGCCGGTGCTCATGCGGATCAGCGCCCGCAACCCCTCCGACCGAGACCGGTACCCCATCGATCCGATTCGGCTGGCTCAGGGCACGCCGGACATTCGGCTTCAATGCCTTGCCGAAATCTGCTGCGGCCACGTCGAGATCGAACCATTCAGGGTCGAAATGCCCGCCGCACCAGCGCTTGGTCCGCTGATATTCCCGTGACTTCGGATCGGCCATGGTGGCCAGAAAATCCGCATAGCCCGGCACCCCGCCGACTTCCTCCGGCGGGGTTGCTCGGGCACCCGCGATACAGTCGGCCGTCTTCGGCGGCTCATCCAGGTCCAGATATTTCTCGATCTTGACGGTATGCTGCCAGTCGTCGCCGAAATCATAGACGTAGGTGAAACTCGCCCCTCGCCCGACGAAATCCCTCATGGTCACATCGCGATGCTCGAAGACCTGTGGCGCGTCGAGGAACGCACCGTCCTCGAGCAGTTTCTTGTCGCCAAAGCGCAAGCCGCCCATCCGAAACTCGTACAGGTGACAGGCCTTCCAGTTGAAGGCCGCCTGGATCACCAGATGCAACTGCTCGAGATTCCAATCGATCGGCAACACGATGCGCCGCCAGATCGAAGGCTTGATGCCGTCCAAGGATATGTGGAGTTGGATTGCGTTCGCTTGCAAAGTAACCACCTTCAACTTGCCCGGGGAGATGCGACTCCTGAACGAGGCTAGCGACCGGGGCCGCTTCCGGCAACCCTGACGGGCACGCCGACGCGCAATGGCGCTCTGCTGGGCGAGGCTCTGGTCCTGACCCGGCGGGTTTCCCCGCCGGGCTTTGGGGACAGAAAGCCGATGCCCGCGCCTGGGAGATGGGCTACTCCCTCGCCGAACTCGCCGGTGCCGAGGTGAAAGCCGCCCGCGGGTCCGCCACCGCGAATTACCGCCATCCGGCGAACCCGGGTCTCACCTGGTCCGGTCGTGGGCGGAAACCGCAGTGGTTCGTGGAAGCGATCGAGGCAGGCAGAACGCCCGGGGATCTGGCCATCGCCTGACCGGACCGACGGCATGTGGCAACAGAGGGTATCGCCGTTGGCGACCAATCCTAAAGATTGGGTGTGCTTGGGTGCCAGTTTCGAAAGGCCCGCCCGCAGGGAGGGGGGTTCTGAACAACCCGGCCGTCGTCGCAATCGGATCGTTCACCGGTTGAATCTGGCTCCCTTTGGGACTATGGTACTCCAATAGACTACCAGCACCGAGGGTTCCATGGGCGTGCACAAACAGAGCGTCAGCTTCACGGATACCGCCTTCGCCTTCGCGCGCGAGTTGGTCGAGAGCGGGGAGTACCCGAACATCAGCGCCGCTGTTTCTGGCGAAATGACGCGCGCAAGGGCTGCGCGTGAAAAGGAACGCACGTTGTTCGAAGCGGAGGTGCAGCGTCGTCTGGCACTGCCGCTTGACAGTTGGGAGCCAATCGATGCGCTCGAGAGCTTCACGGCAGATGCGCGCGCACACCTGGCAGTTCTGGCAGGCAAGCGCCGCACGGACGCTGATCCCGCAAGATGATGCGCCAGATCCGGCACCCGCTTGTCGGGCGCGATCTCATTGCGATGGTCGATCACATTGTCGAGACAACACATGGCGACATCGACGCCGCAGCCCGCCGCCTTGACGAGGTTGATGACCTGCTGAAAGACATCGCTTCCAATCCGCTGTCTGGGATGCGGCTGTCGCCGCCGCTCGATGGATGGCTGGTCCGCCACGGAGGCCGTGGACATCGCCTAACTATCGTCTTCCGTGCCGATCTCGAGCACGAGGTGCTTTACATCGCGCTCGTCGCCTTCGGCGGGCAGAATTGGATATCGAAAGGTGTGGCGCGAAAGGGCTTCGGGGCGTAAGGGGCAGGATACAATAACTGATTGAATCTATAGTGGTTTCGGTCGTCGGATGTAAAAAAGCATGAGACGGATTATGTAATCCTTGGCGACACTAGGGGCGGGAAGCGGAAGTTCACTGCACATGTGAGAAGAGCGCCGTGCCGCACATTCGATCACCTCCAGAAGATGCGACAGCGACCGCGCCAGACGGTCAATGCGGACAACAACCAGTGTGTCGCCCCTTCCAATCCACTCCAGCACGCGGGCCAGCACGGGCCGTGCACGATTGCCGCCCGAGGCTTGCTCCTCATGGATCTCAGCGCAGCCCGCGGATTTCAGGGCCTGCGATTACCCCATGTCTGATCCTCGGTCGAGACGCGTGCGTAGCCGATCAAAGGCATGAACTAGGGCGGCTTTCAATTTAACTTATCACCACTAAACGACTGTTTGTAAACGAGTGCAAGGAGGAACTGGCCGTCACTCAGGCGTCGAAAGTCCAAGAAAATCTGCACCAAACGGTACGAAGGGGCATTGGGGCAGGGGGACGATACGGCGAACTTATCGTGGGTAATAGGCCGAGAGCGGAAGTGCTTCAGTAATGTGCAAAATCAAGCGATGATGCAGATATGAGGAAGCCAAAGCGTGCATTCATGGAAGACGATACCGGACTGCCCGGCCCCTACGACGGCGATCCGGTCGAGGATCTGTGGTTCCTGACGGAAGAGGGGGAGGGCGAGGGTTCGCCGCTGCCAATGGCGCGGCTTGACGGCCTGGTCGACGCCGAAGCCGGGCGGAGGCGGCCCTGGCGGCCGAACTTGCTGCACTGGCCTTCGACGCCGGGCGGCTGGCAGAGCGCATGCGTGGCATGGGTCCGGGGACGGGGCAGCGCCTGGCGCTTGAGGAGGCGGCGGCTCTCAGCTGGTGGACGGGCGACCGGGTGGGCGCGGATCGGCTCGCGCTTTGGATCTCGTACCGGATCGGCGCGGTCGCGGAGGATGGCGGTGGGTTGATCCGCACGGCCTGGGCCGCGCGGCGGCTGGCGGCAACACCCGCGCGCGGAGTGCGGGCAGCGGTGGCAGATCTCTCGGGGGAGGACCGGGGCGACCCGGTGCTGGCCGAAGAAGTGGAGGCGGTGCTGCAGGCGGTCATGGGCTTGTCGCCCGTCACGCGGGGCTGCGTGGCGTTTCACCTGTGGCGCCGTCTGGACGAACGGCCCGAGCATCTGCGGGGGCTGGAGGCGGCGGTTCTGGGCGATCGGCTGGCGGGGCAGGGCGGGTTGGCGTTCCTGCCCCTGGCCCTGACCGGGTTCGGCGCGCTGACGGCAAGCGGCGAACCCATGCAGCGGCTGGCGGCCTGGGTCCAGGGGGGCACAGAGGGCGGTGCTGACCGCCCTGATGGCGCTGGAGCGGTTGTCCCAGTGGCAAGAGCGGGCCGGGACGGCGATGGCCGACCTCTCGGGCCGCACGCCGGGACGATTAATCGCGGCACTTGTCGCCCGCCCGATGCTGGGCGCCGCCGAGGCCGAGGCCGAGACGGGCCGCCGTGCAGCGCAACCTTGATGTGCTGGCGGCGCGCGGCCTGGTGCGCGAGGTCACGGGGCAGGGGCGGTTCCGGGTCTGGGCGGCGAAGTTCTAGGCGGCGCACGAGGCCATTATGGTTTAGCGCCCTCAGCCAAGGAAAGTGGGTGCCCGAGGCGGGACGACATCGGCTAAGTCCGGAAAGCCCTTCCACACTGGTTCGGGTGCGATAGAGCCGGCCACGGGCGTAAACGTGGATGGCGCAACCAGATCCATCGTCGGCAGATAACGCGGACAATTTGGGAAAATGGCCGTGGCGGCAACCCTGACAATCATCTGCGCCCCGACCGTCTGGGCCAGCAAGGGATCGTCGCGGCGCACCGTTGCGGTGCCGTTGACGCGCAGTCTTCGCTGGGAGCCGTGCAGCGCGATGAAGAGCAGGCCGATGGTCGGATTTACCGCGAGATTGCCGAGGCTTTTGAACATGCCATTGTCGTCGTAGTCGGGGAAGGCCAGCTCAGCCGGGCCTGTGATCTGTACAAAGCCGGGCGGTCCACCCTTGAACGAGCAGTCGGGCCGGCTGTCGCGTAGCCCTTAATTGTGAGATAGAGAATTCAATGAAATCAACGCCGATGCGTTGCCCTAAAAGTTGACATCTTGCCTTTAAACCCGAGATCATTGCCGCATTTAAGGGCTACGCGACAGCCACCTTGACGACATCGAGGCTTGGTCGGCGCGGGCGGAAGCCACTATAGCTTCGCGATCGGGACGCACGCCCCGCGCCCTGCGCGCAGCCCTGACGGAATGGCCACTCGTCTCGGCCCCGATGGGCGAGGCCTTGGCGCGTGCGAGCCGCGCTGCGGTTCAGCGAAATCTCGCCTGGTTGGAAGCACAAGGGCTGATCCGAGAAGTTACAGGCCAAGGTCGATTTCGCATGTGGCGGATTGATGTTTCCCAAGACGAGAACAGTGTAGTCTGGACATCGTGATCCGCCGAAATCCGGCGGCTCGTAGCAACCGAAACGATCTAACCAAGCGATTTCCATTGCCATCCCAGCCGGTCCGTGCTTAGCGTGGGTCGCGATGAATCTCGGGCAGCCGAAGCGGCTGATGACATCGGGCGCACCAGCGTCATGGGCGGCTTGGCCAATCGCGCGGCATAAATCAGCAGCGTGGAACTGGCCGTAGTTCTGTCGCAAATTTTGTCGGTTAACGTGCAGGTGCTGGCGGATCGACGGTCACAACATCAACGCCCCACGGGCTGCCACATGTTACGACATATCTTGGGCTTGCGACAACATTTCTCGGAACCGGTGTGCGCCTGAAGCGTTGCACAAAGCCTGCCCGCGCGATCGCGAACTGCCAGCACCGGAAGGAACCGAGATCATGGAATGGGAAAGCATCAAGAAGAAATGGGCCGAAATGACATTGCGCGTGCGATTCCCGGCGCTTCCGGCAAACACAAACACGACAAAAGGTCCCGCGCGCGCCGGCAATCAGGATGCCGACGCGCCAAAAGGTCAGTCGGGCGCTCTTCCTGCGCACACGCCTGACGAGCGATCGACGGTTTGACCAGCCGCGACAATCGAGACTATGACCAATCTTCCGAACCTCTCCATTCCGGCATGTGGCGGCGGCTGAGGCGGACGGCACCGGGTGCAACGGATCTGATTGCATGGGTGCGCGGACGCCCGGCAGGCGGGCTCTGGGCGGATCTGGCGCCGATTCGCGAAGATCTGTTCGGGGTCGAGCGGCTTGAGCACCATGCCGAAAGCCTTGCCGCCGCGCAGGCTGTCACGGCCCGGCCCGTCCGGGTTCTGAACCTGACGCGGCGGCTGAGGGCGAATTCTGCGGTTCTCCTGAACGCCTACCGGTTCGCCGCAAACGTCCTGCAAAGCGGCCGCAGCGTGACCCCGGCTGCGGAATGGCTGTTGGACAACTACCATCTGGTGGAAGCGCAACTGCGCCAGATCGCCGAAGATCTGCCACCCGCCTATTACCGGGAGCTTCCAAAGCTTGCCACAGGGCCCTTTGCCGGTTACCCGCGGGTTTTCGGTCTGGCCTGGGCCTATGTCGCCCACACCGACAGCCTGATCGCCGCACCGGTGCTCAGCCGTTTCGTAGTCGCCTACCAACGGGTCCAGCCGTTGAAAATCGGCGAGTTGTGGGCGATCGCGATCACGCTGCGTATCGTGCTGGTGGAAAACATGCGCCGTCTGGCGGTGCAGATCACCGAGGCCCAGACGCTTCGCGAGACGGCCGACGCGTTGATCGACAGCGTTCTGGGCTCCGATCCGGCGCTCGCCACGCCCCTGCACGTCGCCGTCGCAAAATATGAAGCGGCACCGCTGCCCGAGATATTCGCCGCGCATCTGGCCCGGCGTCTGCGCGGCTTCGACCCGGCGGAAACGCCGCTGCACAGCTGGCTGCTGGACCGTCTGCGGCGGCAGGGCGCTTCAATCGACGATGTGGTGGCGCGCGCGCTGCACCGGCAGGGCGCCTCGAACGTGACGATGCGCAACATCGTCACCAGCATGCGGGTCATTGCCGAAATCGATTGGGCGGACTTCTTCGAGGAGGTCAGCCTGGTCGATGCGCATCTGCGTGCGAAGTCGAATTTCGGCGCCATGGATTTCGCCTCGCGCAACAGCTACCGCGCGGCAATCGAGGATCTGGCGCGCCGGTCGGCGGCCGACGAGATCAGGGTGACCGAGCTGGCGCTGGCGGCGGCGGGCGTTTCTGACGCCGACCGGGATCCGGGGTTTGTTCTGGTCGGGCCAGGGCGGCGCGGGTTCGAGGCGATCTTGGGCTATGCGCCTTCGATCGGCACGCGCGTGCGCCGGCAGCTGGGACGACTGGGACTGGCCGGCTATCTGGGGGCGATTGCTGCTGCGACGGCAGCGGTTCTGGCGGCGGCGGTATGGGCGGCGGCGGCGGCTCAGGAGGCTTGGCTACCGCTGGTTCTGTTGGGCCTTCTGCCGGCGAGCGAGGCCGGGTCGGCGCTGGTCAATCTGGCGGTCACGCGCCGTGTCGCACCGAAACCGCTGCCCGGCATGTACCTAGCCGACGGCGTTCCCGAAGGCTTGAGGACCCTGGTGGTGGTGCCGGTCCTGCTGGCCGATCATGACGACCTCATCGCCCAGATCGAGCGGCTTGAGGTCCATCACCTGTCCAGTGTCGGCGGCGCGGTGCATTATGCGCTGCTGTCGGACGGGCCGGATGCGGACAGCGAAATCACCGCGCAGGACGGGCCGCTGATCGCGGCGGCGAGGGCGGCGATCGGGCGGCTGAACGCAACCTATCCGTCGGCGCGGGGCAATCGGTTTTTGTGGTTGCACCGGCAAAGGCAACGAAACCCCGCCGAAAGCTGCTGGATGGGCTGGGAGCGCAAGCGCGGCAAGCTGCACGAGCTGAACCGGCTTTTGCGCGGAGCAACGGACACCACCTTCCTGGCGCGCGACGCGGCAAGCCCGCCCGTGCCGCAGGATGTGCGTTTCGTGATCACCCTCGATGCCGACACCCGCCTGCCGCGCGATGCCGTACGCCGCCTGATCGGCAAGATGGCGCATCCGCTGAACCGGCCCCGGTTCGATCCCGGCCTTGGCCGCGTGGTCGAAGGCTACGGGATCCTGCAGCCGCGGGTCACCGCGGCCTTGCCGGTCGGGCAGGACGGGTCGCTCTTTCAGCGGCTCTATTCCAGCCCCGGCGGCATCGAGCCCTATGCGGCGGCGGTGTCGGATGTCTATCAGGACCTTTTCGGCGAAGGCTCGTTTTCCGGCAAAGGGATTTACGATGTCGACGCCTTTTCCGCCGCCCTGACCGGCCGGGTGCCCGACAACACCATGCTCAGCCATGATCTGTTCGAGGGGATATTTGCCCGCGCCGCGCTGGTGTCCGATGTCGAAGTGATCGAGGATTTTCCCACCCGCTACGATGTGGCAGCCCGGCGGCAGCATCGCTGGGTCAGGGGCGACTGGCAGCTGCTGCCCTGGCTGTCCGGGGGGGCCGGGCCGATTCGCGGCGGCATTTCGGCCGTCGGGCGCTGGAAGATGTTCGACAATCTGCGCCGGGCGCTGATTGCCCCGGCAACGTTTGTGGCCCTGGCTGGCGGTTGGCTTTTGCCGCTGCCGGTCGCCGCCGTCTGGACGCTGGCGGTGCTGGGCATGCTGGCGCTGCCGCGGTTACTGCCCTTGCCCTTTGCCGTGCTGCCGACGCGGGCGGGGGTCAGCCCCCGGGCGCATTTTTCGGCGTTGGGTGCGGATGTGGCGAACGCCCTGCTGCAGGTTGCGCTGAACATCGCCTTTCTGGCCGATACCGCCTGGCAGATGGGCGATGCGATCGGCCGGACACTGGCGCGCCTCTACTTCACCCGGCGGCATTTGCTGGAATGGCTGACGGCGGCACAATCGGGTACGGGGAACCGGCCGGGTCTCGTCGGTCACGCCCGCGCGATGGCGGGCGGGGTGGCGCTGGGGCTTGGAGCCTCCGCGGCGGCGCTGCTTTTCAATCCGTCCGTCTGGCCGCTGCTCATGCCATTTGCCATTCTCTGGGCGGCGGCCCCGTCGCTGGCCGCGCGGGTGAGCCAGCCGCGGCGCGCCGATCTGCTGGCCCGGCTTACGGCGGATCAGGCGCAATCGCTGCGCCTGATTGCCCGCCGCACCTGGCGCTATTTCGAAACATTCGTGACCGAGGCCGACAACTTTCTGCCACCGGATAATTTCCAGGAAACCCCCCGGGCGATCGTGGCGCGGCGGACTTCGCCTACCAATATCGGGCTTTACCTCCTGTCGATCATTGCGGCGCGCGACATGGGCTGGATCGGGCAAGAAGCGGCTCTTTGCCGGCTGGAGCAAACCCTGCAGCGGATGCAGACGATGCCGCGGTTTCGCGGGCATTTCTACAACTGGTACGACACCGCCGATCTGCGGGTACTCGATCCGGCCTATGTGTCATCGGTCGACAGTGGCAATCTTGCCGGTCATCTTATCGCGGTGGCGCAGGCCTGCCGCGACTGGGGGCAGGACGACCCGGCCGATGGTCAACTGGACCAGGGACTCAGCGACGCGCTCTGCCTTGCCCTAGAGGCGCTTCGCGCTGTCGAGGGCCGGGCCGCCGCCAAGGGCGAGGTTTCGGTGGCGCTGGCGCGTCTGTCCGCCGATGTCGCCAAGCTGACCTGGGACGCGCCTCCGGATCGCGCCGCCTTGATTGGGCAGGCCGCCGACATCGTCCGGCGGGCCGAGGCTCTGGATCGCGCCGATTCCGAACTTGGCTTCTGGACCAGAGCCATTCTGCAGCGGCTGACCGACCACGCGGATGAACCCAACGGCGCGGCCGGCTGGCCCGAACGGCTAGCCGCCGTTGCCGGCCTTGCGCACCGTTTCGCGGTCGAGATGGATTTCGGTTTCCTGTTGCAGCCGGACAAGGAACTGCTGTCGATCGGCTTTTCGGTGGCCACCAACAGCCTTGATGAGAATTGCTATGATCTCTTGGCGTCGGAGGCGCGGCTGGCCAGCTTTTTTGCCATTGCCAAGGGCGACGTGGAAACCCGGCACTGGTTCCGGCTTGGTCGTGCGGCGACGCCCTTGGGGAATGGGTCGGCACTTATTTCCTGGTCCGGGTCGATGTTTGAATATCTGATGCCGTCGCTGGTGATGCGCGCACCGACAGGCTCGGTGCTGGAACAGACCAACCGGCTGATCGTCGCGCGCCAACGGCAATACGGCCAAGCATTGGGTATTCCCTGGGGGGTGTCCGAATCGGCCTACAACGCCCGCGACCTGGAAGTGACCTACCAGTACTCCAACTTCGGGGTGCCCGGCCTGGGGCTGAAGCGCGGGCTGAGCCAGGACCGGGTGATCGCACCCTATGCCACGGGACTGGCCTGCATGGTCGATCCGGTCGCGGCGGCGGGCAATTTTGCCCGGCTTGCCGCATTGGGGGCCGAGGGCCGTTACGGTTTTTACGAGGCGCTGGATTTCACCCTCTCGCGGCTGCCCGAAGGGCTGGATCTGGCAGTCGTGCGCAGTTTCATGGCCCATCATCAGGGCATGACCATCGCCGCCATCGTCAATACGCTGCAAGAGGGCCGGCTGCGTAGCCGGTTCCATGCCGATCCAATGATCCAGGCGACGGACCTGTTGTTGCAGGAACGCGTGCCGCGCGATGTCGCGACCGCACGTCCGCGCGCCGAAGAGGTGAAGGTCGGCGCCACCGACCGCGCCGCCGGCTCGATCGTGCGCCGCATCGATGCGCCCGCCGAAGCGCCGCCGACGGCGCACCTTTTGTCAAATGGCGAGTATGGGGTGATGCTGACCCCGACCGGCGGCGGCTACAGCCGCTGGCGCGATCTGGCGATCACCCGCTGGCGGGCCGATGGCGCCCAGGAAGCGCTGGGGTCGTTCATTTTTGCCCGCGATACGCAGAGCGGCGCGCCTTGGTCGGCCGGTGTGCAGCCGACGGGCACCAACGCGGCCGCGCACCACGCGGTCTTTTGCGAACACCACGCGGCCTTTACCTCTCACGCCGGAACCCTGACCACCATCACCGAAGTCGTGGTGTCGGCCGAGGACGACGCCGAGGCCCGCCGCGTGACGCTGACCAACGTCGGCCGCCGCCCGCGTGAGGTCGACCTGACATCCTACGCGGAACTGGTGTTGGCGCGGCAGGCAAATGATCTGGCCCATCCGGCGTTTTCCAAGATGTTCGTGGTCACCGACTACCTGCCCGAACTGGGGGTGATCATCGCCACAAGGCGGCGGCGATCGCCGGACGAGCCGGAGGTCTGGGCCGCTCATATCGCCGTCGTCGAAGGCGACGAATCCGCGCCCATCCAGATCGAGACCGACCGCGCCCGGTTCATCGGTCGCGGCCGCACCATCGGCCAGGCGCTGATGCGCGACACGCCGCTATCCGGCACTGTCGGCACGGTTCTGGACCCGATCTTTTCGATCCGCCGGCGGGTTGGCGTTCCGGCCGGGGGCCGGGCGCGGGTCACGTTCTGGACGATGGTTGCCGCCACGCCAACGGCGCTTCTGGAACTGGTGGACCGCCACCGCGACCCCTCGGCGTTCGAACGGGCCACCACCCTGGCCTGGACCCAGGCGCAGGTGCAGCTGCGCCACCTTGGCATCACCAGCGCCGAGGCCGCCGATTTCCAGCAACTGGCCGGGTTCATCCTGCGCGGCGATCCCCGGCTGCGTCCCGGATCCGCCCGGATCATCGCGGGGATAGGCCCGCAGTCCGGGCTGTGGCCGCTGGGAATTTCCGGCGATCTGCCGATCGTGCTGATGGTGATCGATGACGTCGTGGATCTGGCTCAGCTGCGCCAGATCCTGGCGGCGCACGAATACTGGCGCACCCAGCAGCTGGCGGTGGATCTGGTGATCCTGAATGACCGCTCGGCGTCCTATGTGCAGGATCTGCAGACCGCGATCGAATCTGCTGTGCGGGCCGCGCAATTGCGGCCCATGGCCGAAAACGGTTCTTTCAAGGTGCCGGGCGCCATCCACACGCTGCGCACCGACCTGATCACCGCCGAGGCGCGGGCCTTGCTGCTGGCGGTGGCGCAGGTGGTGCTGGTGGCCAGCCGGGGCAGCATCGCCCAGCAGATCGAAGCCTTGCCCGAGTCCACACCGGACCTGTCCGCACCGCCGCCGCGCGCCCTGCTTCTGCCGACCGCCGCGGACCGATCGGCCCCGCCCGAACTGCCCGAGCTCGAGTTTTTCAACGGCCTCGGCGGCTTTGCGGCCGAGGGCCGCGAATTTGTCACCATCCTGCAGGGCGGCCAGACCACGCCGGCCCCCTGGATCAATGTCATCGCCAACCCGCAGTTCGGCTTTCAGGTCTCGGCCGAGGGCGGTGGCCATGTCTGGTCAGAAAACAGCCGCGAAAATCAGTTAACGCCGTGGTCGAACGATCCGGTGACCGACGCCCCCGGCGATGTCGTCTATCTGCGCGATCTGGACACCGGCGTTGTCTGGACGCCGACGGCGCTGCCGATCCGTGGCGCGGGCAGCTATGTCGCCCGCCATGGCTTTGGCTACAGCGGGTTCGAGCATACTTCTCACGGCATCGCCGCCCGGATGACGCAGTTCGTGCCGCTGGAGGATCCGGTCAGGATCACCCGGCTGAGCCTGCAAAACCTGTCGGGGCGGGGGCGGCGGCTGTCGGTGACCGCCTATGCCGAATGGGTACTCGGGGCGTCGCGCAGCGCCACGGCGGGGTTTGTGACTACCGAAATGGATGCGCACAGCGGCGCCATGCTGGCGCGCAACCCGTGGAGCACTGCCTTTCCGGGGCGGGTCGCCTTTGCCGACATCGGCGCGCCGCCCGACGGCTGGACGGCGGACCGCACCGAGCTGTTGGGGCAGGGCGGCAGTATGGCTGCGCCGGCCGGCCTGAACGGGCGCCCGCTGTCGGGGCGCGTCGGGGCCGGGCTTGACAGCTGCGCCGCCTTGCAGCGCCACGTCACCCTGGCGCCCGGTCAAACTATCGAGATCCGCCTGTTGCTGGGTCAGGCCGATAACACCGAGGCGGCACGGGCGCTGATTGACCGCAGCCGTGACGCCGATCTGGACGCGGTCCTGGCCGAGGTGACCCGGCATTGGAGCGACCTTCTGACCGCCGTGCAGGTCAAGACCCCGGACCGCGCCATGGACATCATGCTGAACGGCTGGCTACTGTATCAGACGCTAGCCTGCCGGATCTGGGCCCGCGCCGGGTTCTATCAGGCCAGCGGCGCTTATGGCTTTCGCGACCAATTGCAGGACGGCATGGCGCTGACCTTCAGCCGCCCCGAGGTGACCCGCGACCATCTGCTGCGCGCCGCCGCGCGGCAGTTCGCCGAAGGCGACGTGCAGCACTGGTGGCTGCCGCATTCGGGGCAGGGGGTGCGGACGCGGATATCGGATGACCGCGTCTGGCTGGGCTATGGCGTGGCCCGCTATGTCGGGGTCAGCGGCGACGCGGCGGTGCTGGACGAACCGCTGCCGTTCCTGGACGGTCCGGCGCTGCAGCCCGGTGCCCACGACGACTTCTTCCTGCCGACGGCATCCGAACAGACCGCCAGCCTTTTTGAACATTGCGCCCGCGGCATCGATCAGTGCATTGCCCTGACCGGGAAAAACGGCATGCCCCTGATCGGCACCGGCGACTGGAACGACGGGATGAACCGCGTCGGCGAGGCCGGCAAAGGCACCAGCGTCTGGCTGGGCTGGCTGCTGATCGCGACGATCCATCTGATGGCGCCCCTGGCCGACAGCCGCGACAAACCCCGTGCCCGGCGCTGGCGCGCCCATGCCGAACGGGTCCGCGCCGCGATCGAGCGGGACGGCTGGGATGGCGAATGGTACCGGCGCGGCACCTTTGACGATGGCAGCCCGCTGGGCTCGGCCGGTTCGCAGGAATGCCGGATCGACAGTATCGCCCAATCCTGGGCAGTTTTGTCGGGTGCAGCCGATCCGGCGCGCGCCGCCACGGCAATGGCCTCGGCCGACAAGCATCTGATCCGGCTCAACCCCGGCCTGGCGCTGCTGTTCACGCCGCCGTTCGACCGCACACCGCGCGACCCGGGCTATATCAAGGCCTATCCGCCCGGCCTGCGCGAAAACGGCGGTCAATACAGCCATGCCGCCATGTGGGCGGTTCTGGCCCACGCCCGGCTGGGCAACGGCGACCGCGCCGCCGCCCTGTTCGCCATGCTGAACCCGATCAATCACGCCCTGACCCCGGCGGCCGCCGGGCGCTACAAGGTCGAACCCTACGTGATCGCCGCCGACGTCTATGCGACCGCCCCCCACGCCGGACGCGGCGGCTGGACCTGGTACACCGGATCGGCCGGCTGGATGTATCGCGCCGGCATCGAAGGAATTCTCGGGTTGTCACGCAGCGGCGACCGGGTGACGCTGAACCCCTGCATTGCGGCCGATTGGCCGGACCTGTCGGCCACGGTGAAACACGCGGACACCACGCTGGAGATCACCCTGACAAATCCGGCCCGGGTCTGCCGCGGCCTTGCCGCCGTGACGCTCGATGGCCTGGAGATCCCGCACGACGGCGGGCCCTTCACGCTGCAGCTGACCGGCGGCCACCGGCGCCTTCACCTCGTTCTGGGGGCCGGGCCCTGACAAGTCTTCAGCGCCGAACCGCCCCGGGGCAGCGACCCGGTTCCAGGGATCGGCAGCCCTTGATC
Source organism: uncultured Frigidibacter sp. (assembly GCA_964600685.1). GTDB lineage: Bacteria > Pseudomonadota > Alphaproteobacteria > Rhodobacterales > Rhodobacteraceae > TMP-24. The sequence goes on from CAZRKU010000007.1 coordinate 44,583, forward strand.
CGACACGGGAACCGAATGCCGCCCGGCGCGTTGACCAACAGTAACTGTGGAGATTGTCATGACGAACTACTTCCTCCTCATACCGCTCGCACTTTCACTGGCTGCGTGCGCAACCCAGGACCAGACCACGTTGGCCAGCACTGCGGCCGGCGCCGCCATCGGCGCGACGGTTTCCGATAACGAGTTGCAGGGTGCCGCCATCGGCGGCATCGTCGGACTGGCGGCCGCGACGCTTTTGGGTCGCTCCGCCAGCAACCCCAACAAATGCGTCTATCAAGACGCCTACGGCCGCAAGCTTGTGGCCGACTGCTGAGACAAAGACGTCCGGCGGGTGTCTGCACCCGCCGGACAGATTTCATCTGCTGCTTTGGCCGACAAGCGTGCGCAATGCGCGGCTGCGCTGCGCGAACATCATCGGGCAACGCCCCGAGGTTCAGGTCAACTTTGATGGCACCTTGAGCGGGTCCTCGGGATAGTCGCCTGGGAAGTCCAAGGTGGTCGAGACCCGGCCTTCAGTGATTACGGTCAGCGTTCCGCCGAGCTGCTCGGCTAAGGCCTCGACCAGCCTGCTGCCCATGTTTGCAGTGGTCGCCGAGCTTTTGAAACCCGGCCCGTCGTCTGACACGCACAGCCGCAGCGAGTCGGTCCCGATATCTTCAAGGCGAACTTCAAGCTTGCCGGCGCCACGCCCGGAAAACGCATGTTTGAAGGCGTTAGACACCAGTTCATTGGTGAGAAGCCCAAGCTGCATGGCCCGCGCGCCTGACAGCTTGACCGGCGCCATGTCCAGCGTGATTTCCACGTCGGTTCCAAAACCGGCGGCTACGTTGCGCACCAGCCCCGACAGAAAATCCGCGATGTTGACTTTGTCCAGTTGGTCCGATGCATATGCGTCCTCATGCACGGCGACCATTGCCCCGATGCGCCCTATCAGGCTGGACTTGTCTGCGGCGGGCAGATCGCTGAGCCTGATCAGCGAATTCACCGTCTGCAGATTGTTTTTCACGCGGTGATGAATCTCACGAAGCAGAACGTCGCTACGTTCATTGGCGGCCGCCAGCTGCGCCTGACGTTGTTCGTCGATGCGCATGAGCGTGATGACGCGATAGGCCAACCAGATGCTGAGGCCGGCAATTGGCAAGAAAAAGTAGAGCACGACCTTGATCTGGTTGCGAAAGCTGCCAAAGGCCGATTTCCTTTCAACTCCGGCCAAGGCAATCACCGGCCAATCGTCCATCTGCCAGTAGCCGACAATGCGTTCCACCCCGTCCACCGGCGACACTGAATCGTAGTAACCATTGGCGGAATGTCGGAGTTCTTCGAACAGCGGGGAATCCGATACGTCGACCGGCTCGATCGGCGGTGCCCGCGCGATCACCATCCCGTTGTTGCTGACAAGACTGATTGTCGACCCGGCGGTCACGCCAAGCACTGCGGCTAGGTCGGTCAGTGTGGACACCGGGATGGCAATGGTCGCGGCACCGGCGAAGGCATCGCCCTTGTCCAGGCGGCGGGCGACAATGAACACCTTTTCGCCGCTCGCACGGTCGGTCAGCATCGGCGAAATCACCAACTCGCTGCCTGCCAGCAGCCGGGCAAAATAATCCCGGTCGCTGACATTGATCGAATAGGGCTTATCGATATTGCTGTAGATACGCTGGCCATCCCGGTCATAGACCGACTGCACGAAGCCGGATCGCAAATCGCGCGCTGCTTTGGAGATGTTCTTGATTGTGGTGTATTCGCTATCCGATTCGATCGCTACAGCCTCTTCGACACGCTGCAGGGCCAGCGCACTGGCCTGGAACATCCAAGAAAACTGGGTGGCCACCACCTGGGCCCGGCGATGCGCTTCGATCCGGGCTTGGGCGGTTGACGAAGCGTACTGGGAAGAAACAAGGCCGGCCACCAGCACGGCAATTGCCGCAAGCATTCCGGCACCGGTAAACAGGATCGTTCGGTTGGTATTGCCTAACCCGGACAAACTCACCCTCGACCGATATCGATAGCACGGATCAAGTTACACCGTTCACAGTTGAACGCCGCTTGCCGGAGGGCACCGGCAAAACGCAGGCACGGACATTCCAGCAGCATGCGTCCGTCGATAAGACCGGGGCTGGCACTCTTGAGGGGCTTCGGCATCACCCACAATGGTGCAGTGGATCGGCCAGCGAGTAAATGCAAATCTCGAGACCGCGCGTGTGTTCAGTTGCCGGCAGCGATCGGTGTTTTGCGGTCAGCGAAGACCCAAGAACGACAGAACGACCAGGACGACCACCACCAGCCCGACAAGGTAGATAAGTCTGTTCATCGCCGATTTCCTTTTCGGTTTACAGTCTGGGCGCGGAGCGCCGCCACATGCGAAACGATATGAGAAGCAACGCGGGCGGGCGGCATTCGGTTCCCGAAAATCGCCGGTTTCCGACTGTTGCCGGGAAAGTGGCCCCGCCGAAATCGGCGGAGCCACACAGGAAGGTCGAAATGAGCAACAGCTAGCCAAATACAGTCACTTTCGACAACTCGGGGAGTGTGCCAGTCGATGGTGACTGAATGAAACGCCACATCCGCGTTTCGGTTCCCGGCGCGTTGCTTCGACATACAAGAAGTTTTTGACCAGCCGCTCTTTCTGCCCGTGTCGCTGCTGACCGTCCCGCCCTACCGGTCGCCAAAACATGCGATTTGTCAGGACCATCGTGCTGCATGGAACCGCAGATGCGACCGTGGACCCCGCCAATGCCGACGCGGTTCTGGCCGACGCGCGGCTTGCCATCGCCGAGGGCAGCACGGCGCGGTCCGATACCGGCAAGATCAAAGGTCGCAGATATTAGTGCACATAACTGGGCGCGGGACCTGACCGGCCACGGGCACAGGGTCCGGCTGATCGCGCCGCACTACGTCAAGCCGTTCCTGAAGCGGCAGAAGAACGCACTCGATCACCAGCCAAATCAGCTTGAGAGGCTTCTTGTATCAAGGGCGGCAACCAGAGAAGAACGACGCGGCCGATGCAGAGGCGATTGCCGAGGCTACGATGCGGCCGACCATGCGGTTTGTCGAACCCAAGACGACGGAACGGCCGGCTCGGGCGGTCGCCTTTAGTGCCCGCGAGCAACTGGTGAAACAGCGGACCGCGGCGATCAGCGCGTTGCGCGGCCATCTTTACGAGTTCGGCCACGTCGCCCCGGAGGGGATCGGCTACCTGATCCGCCTGCTGGGGCTGACGGCAGAGGCGGTCGACACCGTGCGCGCCAGCATGGCCAGCGGCGACCGCAGCACAGTCCCCGGATTGGTGCGGATCAGCGTCGGGATCTACAATGCGACGGAGGATATTGATCAGCTTGCCGTGGCACTGGAACAGATCGCTGCCGGGCGACTGGGCACGACCTATCGGCAGGACCCTGCAACCGGCGACTACATCGCCGAAGGTGTGCCGATGGATCCGGCCGAGGCCTTCTCGATTGCGCGGCAGGTCTTGCCCGGAAAGACGGGAGCGACTGCCGGCGTCCGGGGATGAGAGATGCGGCCGTCAATGCCGCAGGCTGTCCAGCACCGGACATTCCGGGCGATCCCCGCCACGGCAAAGCGCTGCGGTGCGGGACAGGACGGCTTCGATCCTTTGCAGGTCGGCGATCTTCGCCCTTACATCGGCGAGATGCGTCTCGGTCTTTTCCCTGACCTCGGCGCAGGACCGCAACGCGCCATCGCCAAGCCCAAGCAGACCGCGAATATCGTCCAGCGAAAATCCCAGCTCGCGGGCGCGCAGGACAAAGTGCAGGCGCTGCACATCCGCCGCGCCATAGGTGCGGTGGCCTGCATCGGTCCGGGCGGGCGGCGGCAGAATGCCCGCCGTCTCGTAATAGCGGATCGTCTCCAGATTGCAGCCGGTGGCGCGGGCCAGATCGGCCCGGCGCAGTGCCCCGTTCCTGCGCATGTCCTTGCGGGTCGCAGTTTCGTGACCGGCGGCCATGGCGATTTTCCTTGCACCTGTAGTCGCTACAGACCGTAGGCTGATTGCAACGGGATGACAAGGAACCCGGCGATGAGTGACATTCACGATAGCGAAACCACGCCGCAAAGCGCCGATCACAAGGGCCTGTTCGCCAGCCTCGGTCTGGCGGGGGCGTTTCTTGTCTCGGCCTGCTGCATCGTGCCGCTGGTGCTGGTGACGCTGGGGATTTCCGGCGCGTGGATCGGGAACCTGACCGCGCTTGCGCCCTACAAGCCGCTGACCTCGGCCATCGCCATCGTCTTCATCGGGCTGGGGTTCTGGCAGGTCTATTTCCGGACAAAACCCGCCTGTGCGGACGGATCCTTTTGCGCCCGGCCACTATCTTCATTCCTCACCAAGACGGTGCTCTGGGCGGCCACAGCGCTGGTCCTCGTGTCGCTGACGCTTGGCTGGTGGGCGCCGCTGCTTTACTGACTCCAGGGAGAACCCCCATGAAACATCTTGCTGTTCTGACGCTCGGCACGCTCACGCTCGGGCTTCCCGTCACCGCGCCATTCGCCTTCGCCCAGTCGGCACCGGAAGCCGCGCCCGCGCTGGCCGAAGTCCGCTTCGATGTGCCCGGCATGACCTGCGCGCTCTGCCCGCTGACGGTCAAGACCGCGATGAGCGGGGTCGAAGGCGTGCAGTCGGTCGAGGTCGATTTTGACTCGCTCAGCGCGACCGTGATCTTCGATCCCGCGCTGACCGATGCGGCGGCGATTGCAGAAGCCTCGGCGCAGGCGGGCTATCCGGCTGCGGTGAAGAACTGACGCCGAGAGGTGACACGCGCAGGGCGGCCGGTGCCATCCGGCGACGCCGGCGGACCGCCAGAACCTCCTGAAGGGATACGACCATGAACGATCGCAGCACCACTCCCGGCCCGGACCGGAACGATTTCGACCTGGCGGTGATCGGGGCCGGGTCGGCGGGGTTTTCCGCCGCGATCACGGCGGCCGAGGCGGGCAAGCGCGTGGCGCTGATCGGCCACGGGCTGATCGGCGGCACCTGCGTGAACGTCGGCTGCGTGCCGTCAAAGACGATGATCCGCGCGGCGGAAGCGATCCACGGCGCGAAGGCGGCGCGACGGTTTCCGGGGCTTTCCGGCGCGGCACGGGTCGATGACTGGGCGGCGCTGATGGCGGGCAAGGACGCGCTGGTCTCCGGCCTCCGGCAGAAGAAATATGCCGATCTGCTGCCCGGCTATGCGGGGATCACCTATATCGACGAAGGCGCGGCCCGGCTTGCCCCCGGCGGCGTGCAGGTCGGTTCGCGCCTGGTCCGTGCGCCACGGGTCATCATCACCACCGGCGGCCGCCCCGCCCTGCCTGCCATTCCCGGCATACGGGACGTGCCGACACTGGACAGCACGTCACTGCTCGCGCTGGAAACCCTGCCGGACAGCCTGATCTTCCTTGGCGGCGGCTATGTCGGCGCGGAGCTGGCGCAGATGATGGCGCGGATGGGGGTCAAGGTCACCCTGCTGTGCCGCTCGCGTCTGCTGCCGCAGGTCGAGCCTGAAGTGTCCGAGGCGCTGGCGCAGATGTTCCGCGACGAGGGCATCACGCTGCACTGCGGCGTGACCTATGACGCCTGCCGTCGGGATGGCGCGCGCGCCGTGCTGCGCATCGAGGAAGGCGGCAAGCGGCTGGAACTGACCGCCGATCATCTGGTGGTGACCACTGGCCGCAGCCCCAATACCGAAGGGCTGGGGCTGGCGGAAATGGGGATCGAAACCGACAGGCGCGGCGCGATCGTGGTCGGCGACGACATGCAGACCTCCCGCCCCGGTGTCTATGCCGCAGGGGACGTGACCAACCGCGACCAGTTCGTCTACATGGCCGCCTATGGCGCGAAGCTGGCCGCCATGAACGCCATGGGTGGCGCGGAACGCTATGACAATGCCGCCATGCCCTGGGTGGTGTTCACCGATCCGCAGGTGGCGGGCGTCGGCCTGACCGAAGCCGCGGCCCTGGCGGCGGGCCATCAGGTGAAAATCTCGGTCCTGAGTCTCGACTATGTGCCGCGCGCCCTTGCCGCCCGCGATCCGCGCGGGCTGATCAAGCTGGTGGCAGATGCCAGGACCGACCGTCTGCTGGGCGGCGTGATCGCCGCGCCTGAAGGCTCCGACAGCATTCAGACGCTGGCCTTGGCGCTGAAGTTCGGCATGACCACCAAGGCGCTTGGCGCGACGATCTTTCCCTACCTGACCACGGTCGAAGGGCTGAAGCTCGCGGCGCAGACCTTTGACAAGGACGTGGCAAAGCTGTCGTGCTGTGCAGGATAAAGCCATGAAGCCACGGTGATCGCCAGAGAAGGTCCGACGCCAGTCGCGGTCCCTCCGCCAACGCGACCGCGATCCAACTTTCTCTGGAGGCTGACGGGTTGCGACCGG
>CAZRKU010000008.1:0-50243 GCA_964600685.1 uncultured Frigidibacter sp.
GCGGCATCGTCTGCGACCGGGCGGTAGGGCTGCACATGAAGGTCGTGGCCTACGACCCCTTCCTGTCGGAGGAGCGCGCCAAGCACCTGGGCGTGACCAAGGTTGACCTGGAAGACCTGCTGCACCGGGCCGACTTCATCACCCTCCACGTGCCGCTGACCGACAAGACCCGCAATATCCTCAGCCGCGACAACCTCGCCAAGACCAGGAAGGGCGTGCGGATCATCAACTGCGCGCGCGGCGGCCTGATCGACGAGGCGGCGCTTTATGACGCGCTGAAATCGGGTCATGTCGCGGGCGCGGCGCTCGATGTGTTCGAGACGGAACCCGCGACCGACAGTCCGCTCTTCACCCTGCCGAACGTGGTCTGCACCCCGCATCTCGGCGCCGCGACGACGGAAGCGCAGGAGAACGTGGCGCTTCAGGTCGCAGAACAGATGTCGGACTACCTGCTGACCGGGGCGGTGCAGAACGCGCTCAACATGCCCTCGGTCACCGCCGAGGAAGCCGCGATCATGGGCCCCTGGATCAAACTCGCCAGCCATCTTGGCGCTTTCGCCGGGCAGCTGACGGACGAGCCGATCAAGGCGATCAACGTGCTTTACGACGGCACGGTCAGCCAGATGAACCTTGCCGCCTTGAACTGCGCCGCCATCGCCGGGATCATGAAGGCCACGAACCCTGACGTGAACCTCGTCTCGGCCCCGGTGATCGCCAAGGAACGCGGCATCCAGATCGCCACCACCCGCCAGGACAAGGGCGGTGTCTTCGACGGCTACATGAAACTGACGGTCGTGACCGACAAACGCGAACGCTCCATCGCGGGCACGGTCTTCAGCGACGGCAAGCCGCGCTTCATCCAGATCAAGGGCATCAACATCGACGCCGAGATCGGCACCCACATGCTTTACACCACGAACGCCGACGTGCCGGGCATCATCGGCACGCTGGGCCAGACGCTGGGGCAGGCGGGCGTGAACATCGCCAACTTCACCCTGGGCCGGTCGGGCGCGGGGCGCGACGCGATCGCGGTTCTCTACCTCGACGCGGCCCTGCCCGAACCCGTGCGCCAGGCGCTGATCGCCACCGGCAAGTTCCAGTCGGTGCGGCCTTTGGTGTTCGACGTCACGTAAGCCATCCGCTATAGCAGGCGCGGGGGCCGGGTGATCGGCCCCCGACTGATTCCTGAGGATTTCATGCGCAGCTATGCCATCGGTGATATTCACGGCCATCTCGACAAGCTTCAGGCCCTTCATGCGCTGATCGCGGCCGATCGCGCCGCAAGCGGCGATGCTGAGGCGCCGGTCATTCATATCGGCGATCTGGTCGACCGGGGGCCGGACAGCCGGGGCGTGGTCGACTGGCTGATGGCGGGCCAGGCGCGCGGCGAAAACTGGGTGGTGCTGAAGGGCAATCACGACCGGATGTTTTCCGGCTTCCTGTCCGACGCGGACCACCATGATCCGCGCCTGCGCCGCGATCTCTGGTGGCTGCATGAACGGCTGGGCGGAGTGGAGACGCTGGCCTCCTACGGGGTGGCGGACGCGGGCGAACGGTCCTTGCAGGATGTGCAGGCCGAATCGGCGGACAAGGTGCCGGCGACGCATCTGGCCTATCTGGCGGCCCTGCCGACCTGGCACCTGCGCGGCACCTGCCTGTTCGTTCATGCCGGCGTGCGCCCCGGTGTCGATCTGCATGACCAGACCGAGGACGACCTGCTCTGGATCCGCGATGCGTTTCTGGACGATACGCGCGACCATGGCGCGCTGATCGTGCATGGCCATACGCCGGTCGGTCAGGTCAGCCACCACGGCAACCGGCTGAACCTCGACACCGGCGCGGGCTACGGCAAGGCGATGAGCGCGGTGGTGATCGAAGGGACGGACGTTTTCCGCCTGACGCCCTCGGGCCGGGTCGCGGTGCGGCCATGAAACGAAACGGCGTCGCCGGCAGAGCGGATTGCGCCCCGAGGTCTTGATGTTCGAACTGACGCTGACCGTTGCCCTCCTCCTGATCCTCGCGGCCTTCGTCGCGGGGGTGGTCGACAGCATTGCCGGCGGCGGCGGGCTGATCACCGTTCCGGCGCTGCTGCTCGCCGGTCTGCCGCCGGTCGAGGCCCTCGCCACCAACAAGGTGCAGGGCGCCTTCGGCGCGGGCACCGCCGCACTGGCCTATGCCCGGCGCGGCCATGTGGACCTGTCCAGGCAGATCCTGCCCGCGCTCTTGTGCTTCGTCGCCGCCTTTGCCGGATCGAAACTCGTGCCCTATATCCCGACAGAGGCGATGAAGCTGATCCTGCCGGTGATCCTGATCGGCATCGCCGCCTTCTTCGCGCTGAAACCCGGCCTCAGCGACGCCGACCGCCACCGCCGCCTCGCGCCTGCGCTCTTCACCGCGACCTTCGTGCCCGCCATCGCCTTTTACGACGGGCTGGTCGGTCCCGGCACCGGATCGTTCTTCATGATCGGTTTCGTCCTGCTGGCGGGTTTCGGCGTCCTGAAGGCCACCGCCCACACCAAGTTCCTGAACTTCGCCGCCAACCTCGGCTCGGTCCTCGCTTTCGCCCTGGTGGGCGCGCCCCTGTGGAAACTCGGCCTCGCCATGGGCCTGGCGCAGATCGCGGGGGCGCAGCTCGGCACCCATCTCGCCATGCGCATCGGCGCGCGGCTGATCAAGCCGCTTCTCACCGTCATCTCCACCGCGATGGCGCTCCGGCTCATCTGGCAGATGATCTGATCAGCCTTGGCAGAAGCCTTTTGCCAGCCGCAGCTCCCCCGTCACGAGACCCCGCCGGTTCTTCTGCGGGCCGGTCAGATATTTCGTCACCACCGGATCCTCCCTCGACAGGGCGCCCAGCCGCAGCAGGAGCGCGGTGATCGCCGCTTCCGACGCCCGCGTGGCCCCGTCCATGATCTTCACGGCCACCGCGCGCTTCTGCTCCGGCAGGATCGCCACGAACACCGCCTCGGCGCCGGTCTTGACCGCGACGCGCCCGCCCATCGCCCGCATCAGGCTGGTGCAGGCCCGGCCCTCGCCCGCCACCATCTCGGGGTGGGCGGCCATCGCCCGGGTCAGCCGGTGGGCGGCGCGTTCGCGCACCCCGCCCGCCTCTCGCGCCCCGGCGAAATAGCCCATCGCCCGGCCCAGCCCGCCAAGCGTCAGGGCAAAGTTCGGCGCCGAACAGCCGTCGATCCCGTAGCCCGCGCTTGCCTCGCCCGCGACCTCCTCCGTCGCCGCCCGCACCGCCCTTTGCACCGGATGATCGGGGTCGACATATTCGGCGCCCCCGCCCAGATGCCGGCTCAGCGTCAGGAAGCCCGCATGTTTGCCCGAACAGTTGTTGTGCAGCTGGCAGGGCTTGGCGTGGTGCCGGTACAGCGCGTCGCGCGCCGCCTCGTCATAGGGCACATGCGCGCCACAGCGCAGGTCGGCCTCGCCCAGTCCCAGCGTCTTCAGCCAGGTGTCGACGGCGGTTGTGTGGATGTCCGCCCCCTGATGGCTGGCGCAGGCCAGCGCCAGTTGCCGGTCGCTCAGGCCTGCCTTCTCCGCCGCGCCGCTTTCGATCAGCGGCAGGGCCTGGATCATCTTGCACGACGACCGCGGGAAGATCACCGCCTCGGGGTCGCCCCAGGCCTCGATCACCTCGCCCCGCTCGTCGCAGATCACCGCATGGCCGCGATGGGCGCCTTCCAGAAGCCCTCCGCGCCAGAGTTCCACCAGTTCCGCTGCGGCCATGTCGCCTCCGTTCCGCCTCGCAGGACCGGCGGCGAAAATCTGCCGCCGGGCCTTTGCCAGTCTTTGCTCAATCGGTTATGAGGGGTCTAACGGGTTGGCGACCGCCCCGCCACGGAAAAACCGCTGAAAAAGCGGCGCGGCGGGTCAAAGGCAAAAGGGCAGGAGGCCATGAGAGAAATGATCAGCCGGGCGAACAACGTGATCTGCGCAGCCGTTCTGGCAACCGGGGCATTTTCCGGCGCCGGGTTGGCGCAGGTGTCCGAGAACCGCGTGGCCGCCGACACCGACTGGAGCGTCTTTGTCGAAGGCAGCCAGTGCTGGGGTGTCTCCGCCCCCAAGGAAACCGTGAACACCCGCGACGGCCAGCCCGCGCAGGTGCGGCGCAGCGACATCCTTCTGTTCATCACCTATGAAAAAGGCGCCAGCGGGCAGATTTCCTTCACCGGCGGTTATCCGTTCGCGCCCGATTCGACCGTGGGTCTCGATGTCGGCGGCACCAAATATGATCTCTTCGTCGATGGCGAATGGGCCTGGGCGGCCGAGGGCGAGGATGAAAAGATCATCGGCGCGCTCAAGTCCGGCGCGTCGGCAATGCTGACCGCCCGGTCGGCCAAGGGCACCCAGACCCAGGATACGTTCTCGCTGCTGGGTTTCTCGGCGGCCGTGGACGAAGCCGCCAAACGCTGCGCAGGCTGAGGCGGAGATGGCCGGACGGGATGCGGAGCGCGCCGACGCGCTCGACATGGGCCGCGCCGCGGCTGCCGCTGCGATGCGGTTCTTCCGCGGGCGGCTCGGGGTCGAATTCAAGTCCGACGAAAGCCCCGTCACCCAGGCCGACCGCGGGGTCGAGGCCGAAGTGCGCAGGCTCATCACCGCGCGGTTCCCCGGCCACGGGATTTTCGGCGAGGAACACGGGATCGTCGGCGGCGACGCCCATGCGCTCTGGGTGATCGACCCGATCGACGGCACCCGCAGCTTCATCTCCGGCCATCCGCTTTTCGGCTTCCTGCTCGCCCATCTGACCGGCGGCGAGACCCGGCTCGCCGTCCTGGGCATGCCCGCTCTCGGTGAAACCTTCGTGGCCGAACGCGGGCAGGGGGCGTTCAAGGGGGCAGAGCGGCTGAAGGCGTCGGGCCGGACCGCGCTCGACGGCGCGACGGTCTATGTCAACGAAGGCGAAAAGATCTGGCGCGCCCGCCCCGACGTCTTCGGGCGGCTGATGAATGCCGGCACCACCCGGCGCTTTTCCTATGACTGCTATCCCTATGCGCTCCTGGCCATGGGCCATGTCGACCTCGTCGTCGATTTCGACCTGCAGCCCTATGACTACCTGACCGTTTCGCTGCTGGTGGAGGAGGCCGGGGGTGTGATGACCGACTGGCAGGGCGGGCGGCTGCACATGGGGGAAAACGTCGCGACGGTCGCCGCCGCGACAGCGGACCTGCACCGCGCCGCGCTGGCGCTGCTGGCGGGCTGACGGCCATACGCCTGCCATACGCTTGCCATACGTCTGGCATACGCAAAACAGCCATGTTCGTTTTTATTCGATTTTCGCTTTTTGTCACGCAGACGAAAGCACCACTTTCGTCCCCCAGCCGGCGCATTTGTCCGCCAGGGCCGCAGGCAGGCGGCGGTCGGTGAACAGGCTCCGGACCTCGCTCAGCGAGGCGATCTTCACCGGGGCGGCGCGCGACAGTTTCGAATGGTCCGCCACCAGGTAGGTGCGCCGCGCCTGCCGGATGATCGCGCGGCTGACGCGCACCTCCTGCGGGTCGAAGTCCAGAAGGTCGCCGTCCTGATCCAGCGCCGAAGTGCCGATGATGGCAAAGTCGACCTTGAAGGCCTCGATCGCCTCCTTGGTCAGATCTCCGACCAGCCCGCCGTCCGACCGGCGCAGCACCCCCCCCGCGACGATCACGTCACAACTTTGGCTTTCGGCCAATATGTTGGCAATATTGAGATTGTTGGTCACGACTGTCAGGTTTCGGTGATCCAGAAGCGCCCGCGCCACCGCCTCGGTCGTGGTGCCGATATTGAGGAAGAGCGAGCTGTTGTCGGGGATCGCCGCCGCGCAGGCCCGCCCGATGGCGGCCTTCGCCTCGGCATTCAGATCGCGCCGTTCGGCATAGCCGATATTGGCCACACCGGCGCGCAAGACCGCGCCGCCATGCACCCGGTCCAGCCGCCCGGCATCGGCCAGTTCGGTCAGGTCGCGGCGGATGGTCTGCAGCGTGACGCCGAAGCGGCTGGCCAGATCCTCGACCAGCACCCGCCCCTCGCTCCGCGCGAGTTCGAGGATTTCACTCTGTCGTAAGCTCAGTGCCATATCATCCCCGTAGCGCCAGTGCGCGCAGCTTACGCGGATTTCCTGCGGATCAAAGAGAAAACGAACATTAGCGAACATAATCTTTGACAAAACGCGCAACGCAGCGTTCAATCCGGCATCGCCCCGAAGGTGCCCCATGGATTCGCCAAAAATTTACGATCTGTTCATCATTGGCGGCGGGATCAACGGCTGCGGGATTGCCCGCGACGCGGCGGGGCGCGGGCTGTCGGTGGCGCTGGCGGAAATGGGCGATCTGGCGTCCGCCACCTCCTCGGCCTCGACCAAGCTGTTCCACGGCGGGCTCAGGTATCTGGAATATTTCGAGATCGGTCTGGTCCGCAAGGCCTTGATCGAGCGGGAAGTTCTGCTGCGCGCCATGCCGCACATCTCCTGGCCGATGCGTTTCGTGCTGCCCTGGCACCCCGACATGCGGTTCGAGGGCGAGACGCCGACCTCGAAGCTCCTCAACATTTTCATGCCGTGGATGAAGGGCCGCAGACCCGCCTGGCTGATCCGGCTTGGCCTCTTCCTCTACGACAATCTCGGCGGCCGACAGATCCTGCCCGGCACCACCGCCGTCGACCTGCGCAACGATCCGGTCGGGCGGCCGCTGAACCCCAAGTTCCTGAAAGCCTACGAATATTCCGACTGCTGGGTCGAAGACGCCCGCCTTGTCGCGCTCAACGCCCGCGACGCCGCCGACCGCGGCGCGCTGATCCTGACCCGCGCCCGCGTCACCGCCGCCCGGCGGCAGGGCGACCATTGGGAGGTCACGGTGGACAGGGGCGGACAAGAAGAAACCTTCCGGGCGAAGGTGCTGGTCAACGCCGGCGGGCCGTGGGTCGAAAGGGTGGTGCGGGGCATCGCCCGGATCGACACGAAGGAATCGATCCGGCTGGTGCGGGGCAGTCACATCGTGGTCGCGAAACTCTTCGACCACGGGAAAAGCTATTTCTTTCAGGGAGAAGACGGTCGCATCATCTTCGCCATCCCCTATGAGGAAGACTTCACCCTGATCGGCACGACCGACATGGACCATCAGGGCGACCCCGCCCATCCCACCTGCACCGCGGCAGAGCAGGACTATCTCTGCGCCTTCGCCTCGAACTACTTCGCGCGCTCCGTGACTCGTGCTCAGATCGTCTGGACCTATTCCGGCGTGCGTCCGCTCTATAATGACGGTGCGACATCGGCGCAGGCGGCGACGCGGGACTATGTCTTGTCTCTCGACCGCGCCGGCCCGCCGATCCTGTCGGTTTTCGGCGGAAAAATAACCACTTACCGCAAGCTCTCTGAGGCAGCCCTGGCCAGGATCGTGCCCTTCGTCAAACCCGAACGCGGCGACTGGACGGCGGGCGTGCCGCTGGCGGGTGGCGACTTTCCTGTGGGCGACGTGACGCGCCTGATCCGCGAGCTGAAGCTGCGCTACCCGTTCCTGACCGACTACACCTGCCGCCGCCTGATCCGTGCTTACGGGACGGAAGCCCCCCTGATTCTCGGCCATGCACAGAGCGAAACGGACCTGGGCCGATCCTTCGGCGCCGGTCTGACCGAGGTCGAGGTGCGTTGGCTGATGGTCCGGGAATTTGCGCGGGCGGCCGAAGATGTGGTCTGGCGCCGCTCGAAACTCGGGCTCAGGATGACGGCCGAGGAGATCGCCGCGCTCGACCACTGGATGGGCAATGAAGGTGGACGAGCATGAGCCACATCATCGCGATCGATCAGGGCACCACCTCCAGCCGCGCGATCGTTTTTGACGCGGCGATGCAGGTCAAGGCTTCGGCCCAGCAGGAGTTTGCCCAGCATTTCCCGGCCTCGGGCTGGGTCGAGCATGACCCTGATGACATCTGGGCGAGTGTCACCGCCACCGTGCGCGGCGCGATCGACCGTGCCGGCCTGCGCGCCGCGGATATCGCAGCCATCGGCATCACCAACCAGCGCGAAACCACCGTGGTATGGGACCGCGCGACCGGCGCGCCCGTTCACCGCGCCATCGTCTGGCAGGACCGTCGCACCGCCGACCTGTGCCGGAAGCTCAAGGCCGAAGGCCACGAACCCGCGATCACCCACAAGACCGGGCTGCTGCTCGACCCCTACTTCTCGGGCACGAAGCTCAGATGGATCCTCGAACATGTGGAGGGTGCGCGCGCCAGGGCGGAACGGGGAGAGCTGCTCTTCGGCACCATTGATTCGTTCCTGATCTGGCGGCTCACCGGTGGCAAGGTTCATGCGACGGACGCGACAAACGCGGCGCGTACTTTGCTCTACAACATCCGCGAAAGCCGCTGGGATGAAGAAATTCTTTCGCTTCTGAACATTCCGAAGTCTGTGCTGCCCGATGTGCGTGATTGTGCCGCCGATTTTGGTGAGACTGTGCCAGAGCTTTTCGGCCGCGCCATCCCGATTCGCGGCGTGGCGGGCGATCAGCAGGCCGCCACGATTGGTCAGGCCTGCTTCCGCCCCGGAATGATGAAAGCCACCTACGGCACCGGCTGCTTCGCGCTCCTGAACACCGGCGAGACGCTGGTGGAAAGCCGCTCGCGCCTGCTCGGCACGATTGCCTGTCGGATGGACGGCAAGATCTCCTACGCGCTTGAAGGTTCGATCTTCATCGCGGGCGCCGTGGTGCAATGGCTGCGCGACGGGCTGAAGATCATCCGGGAGGCGCGCGCGACGCAGTCCCTCGCCGATCAGGCGGACCCGGGTCAGGACGTGGTGCTGGTGCCTGCCTTCACCGGGCTGGGCGCGCCCTACTGGAACGCCGATTGCCGCGGCGCGATCTACGGGCTGACGCGCAATTCCGGCCCGGCGGAGTTTGCAAAGGCCGCGCTGGAAAGCGTGGGTTATCAGACCCGCGACCTGCTGGAGGCGATGCGGGCGGACTGGTCGGCGGCGCAGGGCGGGGTATTGCGCGTCGACGGCGGCATGGTGGCGTCGGACTGGACCATGCAGTTCCTCTCGGACATCATCGGCGCGCCGGTGGACCGGCCGCAGGTGACCGAAACCACGGCGCTCGGCGCGGCCTGGCTGGCCGGGATGCAGACGGGGCTCTATCCAGACGCGGCGGGGTTCTCCCGGTCCTGGGCGCTTGAGCGTCGGTTCGCTCCGGGCATGGATGCCGCGACCCGCGATCGGAAATACGCCCGGTGGAAGCGCGCAGTGGCGGCGACGATGTCGGTGTGACGGCGCGCGGAGTCAGGCCGCGACCGGCCGGATCTTCCCGGCCGCATCCAGGACCAGCGGCTTCAGCCCCTCGCCGCCGGCGGCAATATAGTCGAACAGCTGCTTGCGCATCCGCGGTTCCCAGAAGTCGGTGATATGCGCCGCCGTGCTTTTCACAGCCTCGTCGTGCGGGCGCGTCTCGAAGAAGGTGGCGATCTGGTTGGCCATGCGGATCATTTTCTCAGGCGACATCGGCGGCCTCTTTCGGGTCAAAACGTTCGGGATGGGTGAATAGTTCGAAGTCGGCACCGCGCAGAACGGCGACCAGCGTGATGCCGGCGCGGTCCGCCTCGGCAATTGCCAGCGCCGTGGGAGCAGAGGCCGCCATCAGGACGGGTGCCCCGATCATCGCAGCCTTCTGCACCATGTCGACCGAGACGCGGCTGGTGATGACCAGTGCGCCCTCGGCAGCGCTCCGGCCGTCGCGGGCCATGGCCCCGGCGAGCTTGTCGAGCGCATTGTGACGGCCCACATCCTCGCGCGCCAGAAGCACACCCTGACCGGGCCGGTAGAACCCTGCGGCGTGAGCGGCACGGGTCGTATCGTTCAGCGCCTGATGGCGCATCAGGCCCCTCATCGCGGCTTCCGCATCCGCTGGGGCCAGATGCAGGGCGGCGGTGACCACGGGCAGGTTGCGCGCCGCCTCCTTCAGGCTGTCGATCCCGCAAAGACCACAGCCAACTGGCCCGACCTGCGCACGCCGCCGCGCCTGAAAGCGCGCTTCGGCCTCCGTGGCCAGCCACAGGCGCATCTCGATGCCTTCCGGCAGTTCTAACCGGTCAATTTCACGTATTTCCGAAAGGTTGGAAATAATCCCTTCAGTCAGCGAGAATCCGACCGCGAAGTCCTGAAGCGCCGCCGGCGTGGCCATCATCACCGCCTGCGTCGTCCCGTTATAGACCAGCGCCACCGGCACTTCGGCGGGCACGGCACGGCTGCCGTCCTCCCAGCGCCCCGCCCGGAAGGCGCGGCGCTTGATGGTCTTGTGGGTCTGCATCACTCGGCCGCGGGCAGGATGCGGCGCGAGACTTCGGCGAAGGCGTCGTATTTCTCCTGCCATTGCGAGGGGCCATTCGACGGCGCGACCTGCACGGCGGTGACCTTGTATTCCGGGCAGTTGGTCGCCCAGTCGGAATAGTCGGTCGTCACCACGTTCGCTTGCGTCGTCGGATGGTGGAAGGTCGTATAGACCACGCCCGGCGACACGCGGTCGGTGATCTCGGCCCTCAGCGTCGTCTCGCCCGAGCGCGAGGCCAGCCGCACCCAGTCGCCGTCCTTCACGCCGCGCACTTCCGCGTCGTGGGGATGGATTTCCAGGATGTCCTGATCGTGCCAGACCACGTTCGCCGTCCGCCGCGTCTGCGCGCCGACGTTGTATTGCGACAGGATCCGCCCCGTGGTCAGCAGCAGCGGATAGCGCGGCCCGGTCTTTTCATCGGTCGGCACATACTCGGTGTTCATGAAATGGCCCTTGCCGCGCACGAACCCGTCGATGTGCATGATCGGCGTGCCTTCCGGCGCCTTCTCGTTGCAGGGCCACTGTACCGACCCGAGTTCTTCCAATTTCTCGTAGGACACGCCGGCGAACGACGGCGTCGTCGCCGCGATTTCGTCCATGATCTGGCTCGGGTGCGTATAGGTCCAGTCGGCGCCGAACGCATTGGCGAACATCTGGGTCACTTCCCAGTCGGCATAGCCGTTCTTCGGCGCCATCACCTTGCGCACGCGATTGATGCGGCGTTCGGCGTTGGTGAAGGTTCCGTCCTTTTCGAGGAACGACGAGCCGGGGAAGAACACATGCGCGTAGTTCGCGGTCTCGTTCAGGAACAGGTCATGGACGATCACGCACTCCATCGCCGCGAGGCCCGAGGCGACGTGATGGGTGTCGGGGTCGGACTGCAGGATATCCTCGCCCTGGCAGTAGAGCCCCTTGAACGTGCCCTCGACGGCGGCGTCGAGCATGTTGGGGATGCGCAGGCCCGGTTCGTCCGAGATCGGCACGCCCCAGATCTTTTCATAGATCGCCCGCACATCGTCGTTGTGCACATGCCGGTAGCCCGGCAGTTCGTGCGGGAACGACCCCATGTCGCACGAGCCCTGCACGTTGTTCTGGCCGCGCAGCGGGTTCACCCCCACGCCCGGCCGGCCGATATTGCCGGTCAGCATGGCGAGGTTGGCGATGGCGATGACGGTGGTGGAGCCCTGGCTGTGCTCGGTGACGCCGAGCCCGTAGTAGATCGAGCCGTTGCGGGCGGCCGCATAGAGCCGCGCGGCGGCGCGCAGTTCGGCCGCGGGAACGCCGGTCAGGGCTTCGGTCGCCTCGGGACTGTGGCGCGGGTTGGCGACGAATTCGGCATATTCCTGGAATTCGTTCCAGTCGCAGCGGGTGCGGATGAACTCCTCGTCATAAAGCTTCTCGGTGACGATCACATAGGCCAGCGCCGTGACCACCGCGACGTTGGTGCCGGGGCGCAGCGCCAGGTGATGGGCGGCCTTGATGTGCGCCGACTGCACCATTTCCGTGCGGCGCGGGTCGATGACGATCAGTTGCGCGCCCTGCCGCAGCCGCTTCTTCAGGCGGCTGGCAAAGACCGGATGGCCCGACACCGGATTCGCGCCGATGACGACCGCCACATCCGTGTCGTCGACCGAGTCGAAATCCTGCGTGCCGGCCGAGGTCCCGAACGTGTTGCGCAGCCCGTAGCCGGTCGGCGAATGGCAGACGCGGGCGCAGGTGTCGGTGTTGTTGTTGCGGAAGACCTGGCGCGTCAGCTTCTGCACCAGATAGGTTTCCTCATTGGTGCAGCGCGACGAAGTGATGACGCCGACCGAATTCTGGCCGTAACGATCCTGAACCGCCTTCATCCTCTTCGCGGCGAACTCCATCGCCTCGGACCATGTCACTTCCTTCCAGGGGTCGGTGATCCGCTCGCGGATCATCGGCTGCAGGATGCGGTCCTGGTGGCTGGCGTAGCCATAGGCGAAACGGCCCTTCACGCAGCTGTGACCGCGGTTGGCCTTGCCGTGCTTGTAGGGGGTCATGCGCACCACTTCGTCGCCGCGCATTTCGGCCTTGAAGCTGCAGCCCACACCGCAATAGGCGCAGGTGGTGACGATCGACCGATCGGGCAGGCCCAACTCGGCGATGGATTTTTCCTGCAGGCTGCCGGTCGGGCAGACCTGCACGCAGGCGCCGCAACTCACGCAGTCCGACGCGAGGAAGCTGTCGTCGCCGGCGCCGGCCTTCACCCGGCTGTCCCAGCCGCGCCCCTCGATCGTCAGCGCGAAGGTGCCCTGTGTCTCCTCGCAGGCACGCACGCACAGCGAACAGACGATGCATTTCGCCGGGTCATAGGTGAAATAGGGGTTGCTGTCGTCGATCTTCGACCAGTCGGCATTGGCCGACCCGTCGGCGTTCAGCTTGTGGACGTGATCATTGATCGGCAGATAGCGGATTTCGCGCAGGCCAACCCGCGCCGCCATCGTCTGTAGTTCGCTGTCGCCGTTCGCCGCGTCGGACAGGCCGGGGACCGGATGGTCGGAGGCATAAAGCTCCATCACCCCGCGCCGCAGCTGCTGGACGGTTGCGCTCTGGGTATGGACGACCATGCCGGGCGCGACCGGCGTGGTGCAGGAGGCGGGGGTGCCCGCCCGGCCTTCGATCTCCACGAGGCACAGCCGGCACGAGCCGAACGCCTCGACCGAATCGGTGGCACAGAGCTTCGGGATCGCGATCCCCGCCTCTTTCGCCGCGCGCAGGATCGAAGTGCCCGCCGGCACCGTTACCTCGAACCCGTCGACGGAGAGCGTGATCATCTCCTTCGCCTTCGACGCGGGGGTGCCGAAGTCTTCGTCGGGGATGATGAAATCCTTGGTGAAGTCCTTCATTCTGCGGCCTCCTTCGCGCGGGCGAAATCGTCGGGGAAATGGGTGAGCGCGCTCATCACCGGATAGGGCGTGAAGCCCCCCAGCGCGCAGAGCGAGCCGAGTTTCATCGTGTTGCAGAGATCCTTGAGGATCGGCATGGCACCGGGGTCGCCCCTGGCGATTCGGTCCACCACCTCGACGCCGCGCACCGAGCCGATGCGGCAGGGCGTGCACTTGCCGCAGCTTTCGACAGCGCAGAACTCCATGGCGAAGCGGGCCATCTTCAGCATATCGGTGCTGTCGTCGAAGACGGCAAGACCCGCGTGCCCGATCAGCCCGTCCTTGGCGCCGAATTCCTCGTAGCCGAAGGGCGTGTCGAACAGCGCGCGCGGGAAATAGGCGCCGAGCGGGCCTCCGACCTGCACGGCCTTGACCGGCCGGCCCGACCGCGTCCCGCCGGCGATCTCGTCGACGATCTGGCCGAGCGTCAGCCCGAAGGCGGTTTCGTACAGCCCGCCGTGCTTGACGTTCCCGGCGATCTGCAGCGGGATCGTGCCGCGCGACCGGCCGAGGCCGAAGTCCTTGTAGAAGGCCGCGCCCCTGTCGAGGATCACCGGGACCGAGGCGAGCGAGATGACATTGTTGACGACCGTGGGCTTGGCCATGAAGCCCTGGAGCGCCGGCAAGGGCGGCTTGGCGCGCACGATGCCGCGCTTGCCTTCGAGCGAATTCAGGAGCGAGGTTTCCTCGCCGCAGACATAGGCGCCGGCGCCGGTGCGGATCTCCATGTCGAAGGCGCGCCCCGAGCCGAGCACCGACGGGCCGAGCAGCCCCTTGGCGCGGCCGATCCGAACCGCCTCCTCCATCACCTCGATCGCGTCGGGATATTCCGAGCGGACATAGACATAGCCCCTGGTGGCACCGACGGCGATGCCGGCGATGGCCATGCCCTCGATCAGCACGAACGGATCGCCCTCCATGATCATCCGGTCGGCGAAGGTGGCGCTGTCGCCCTCGTCGGCATTGCAGACGATGTATTTCTGATCGGCCTTCGCGTCGTGGACGGTCTTCCATTTGATGCCGGTCGGGAAACCCGCGCCGCCCCGGCCGCGCAGGCCGGAATCGGTGACTTCCTGCACGACTTCGGTCGTTGCCATGGCGAGCGCCCGGCGCAGGCCGGCAAGCCCGCCCTCGGCCTCGTATTCCGCGATCGACAGGGGGTCGATGCGGCCGCAGCGGGCGAAGGTCAGGCGGGTCTGGGACTTGAAGAAGGGAATCTCCTCGACCAGCCCCACCGCCTTCGGATGTTCGCCGAACTTCGCGTCGAAAAGCGCGGCCACGTCCGACGCCTGCACCGGGCCGAAGCCGATGCGTCCGCGGCCGGTCTCGATTTCGAGCAGCGGCTCAAGCCAGATCATGCCGCGGGTGCCGTTGCGGACGATCGTCACGTCGATGCCGCGCCTCGCGGCTTCGGCCTTCACGGCGGCCACAACGTCATCCGCGCCCAGGGCCTTGGCGGCGGCGTCACGGGGAATGTAGAGCTTCAGGCTCATGCGCCGACCTCCGCGATGATCCGGTCGAGCTTGGCTTCGTCCACGTGGCCCACGACCTTGCCGTCGACCAGCGCCGCCGGTCCGCAGGCGCAAAGGCCAAGGCAGAAGACCGGTTCCAGCGTCACATTACCATTTTTTGTGGTTTCATGCCAATCAACACCCAGTTTTGTCCGGGCGTGGTCGGCCAGCCGATCGGCGCCGACCGACTGACAGGCCTCGGCCCGACACAGCTTGACCACATGGCGGCCGGCCGGCTCGGTGCGGAAATCGTGATAGAAGGACATGGTGCCATGCACCTCAGCCCGCCCGATGTTCAGCGCATCGGCAATCACCGGGATCGCCATTTGCGGCACATGGCCCCATTCGGCCTGGATCGCGTGGAAGATCGGCAGAAGCGGCCCTTCCAGCCCCATATGGTCCGCGATGATGTCGCGCACACGCTCTTCGGTCGGGATAGCGGGCATGGATCCTCCGGCTGGCAAGTCCTCACCCCGTGGATAGGCGCGCATGCAATGGTATTCAATATCAAAGTATCGTCAATTGATAGTTAAAGTCTATCAATCCTGCTCCGTTTCCTGTCTGCAAGTATCCTCGGGGGAGCGCGAGGGGGCAGACAGCCCCCTCGCCTTGGTCGGCCCGGCGGGAGCCGGGACGAAGGATCAGACCCGCGAAACCCGCCGCGCTTCGTCAAGAAGTGCCGCGATCACCGGCGTATGCGGCTCGCGCCAGGCGGCGATCAGGCCGACCAGATGGCGTGCCTCGCCGTCGGAGATCGGCACGGCGGTCAGCCCCGATCCCTTGCCGAACATGTCTGCGATGGTCTGGGTCACGATCGACGCCCACCGCCCCGTCGCCACATGGGCGACCAGCGCGATCGACGAATTGCTCTCGACCGTCGGCACCACCGACGCGCCCGCCTCGCTCAGATGCTGGTTGATGATCCGCCGGTTCTGCATGTCGCTGGTCAGCAGGCACAGGGGCTGGGCCGCCGCTTCCTTCCAGGTCACCGACGCATGGCCCGACAGCGGCGCGCCTGAGGCGACGAGCAGCCGGTAAGTTTCCTGATACAGCGGCTGGCTGGTCACCCGCCCCAGCGGCTCGTTCTCCAGATAGGTGATCCCGGCATCCAGTTCCAGCCGTTCGATCTCCTCCAGAATCTCGTAGGAGGTCCGCGACAGGATCGTGACCCGCACATTCGGGTTGCGCGTCAGGAAGGGCACGGTCAGCCGCCCGACCATCGGCAGCGAGGTCGGGATCACGCCGAGCCGCAGGTTGCCCGACACGCCCGACCGGATTGCGCGCATTTCCTCGCGCATCGTCCTGGTGTCGCCGACGATCCGCAGGGCCCAGTCCAGAACCCGCTGGCCCTCCGGCGTCAGCCCCTGAAACCGCGCGCCACGAAAGACAAGCTGCACCCCCAACTGATCCTCCAGTTGCTTGATCGCGAAGGAAAGCGAAGGCTGCGTCACTCCCGCCACTTCCGCCGCCCGGCCGAAATGGCGTTCGTTGGCCAGCGCGATGAACATTTCCAGCTTGTCGATCATGCACTGACCCTAACCTTTGGACAAAGGCGGCGAAAGGGCGTGAAGAGCATTGTCGCGCCGCCCGCCCACGACTACATCAGAGCCATGCGTTGGTTCATCCCCTTTCTCAAATCGTCGCCCCGGGTTGCGGTCATCCGCCTGCAAGGCATCATTTCGGCTGGCGGGCGCGGGGGCGGGCTGAATGACGCATCCCTCGCCCCGGTGATCGAGCGCGCCTTCCGCAGGGGTCGGCCGACTGCCATTGCGCTCGCCATAAACTCCCCCGGCGGCTCGCCGGTGCAGTCCTCGCTGATTGCCGCCCGCGTCCGGCGGCTGGCGGAGGAAAGGAAAATCCCTGTTCATGCCTTTGTCGAGGATGTCGCGGCCTCCGGCGGCTATTGGCTCGCCACGGCGGCTGACGACATCTGGGTTGATCCGAGTTCCGTTGTCGGCTCCATCGGTGTGATCTCGGCGGGCTTCGGTTTCCCTGAATTCATGGATCGTCACGGGATCGAGCGGCGGGTCCATACGGCCGGCGCGTCGAAAAGCCTGCTCGACCCCTTCCGCCCGGAAAAGCCCGAGGATGTCGTCCGCCTGCGTGCGATTCTCGATCCGATCCACGAGGCGTTCAAGACCCAGGTGCGCGCCCGACGTGGCCAGCGTCTGCCCGAAGACCGCGACCTTTTCACCGGCGAGGTCTGGGTCGGCGCGCAGGCACTGGGTGCCGGACTCGCGGACGGGATCGGCCATCTGGTGCCGAAACTGAAAGAACTTTATGGCGACAAGGTGCGGCTGGTGCCCTATGGCCTGAAACGTCCGCTGTTCCAGCGCATCAGCGGGCGCATCCTGACCGATGCGATGGACCAGCTGGAAGAACGCGGCCTCTGGGCGCGATACGGGCTTTGAACTGATGTCGAAACTCATCCTGCTTTTCCTGATCGGCATGGCGGCACTCGCGCTCTGGGGACGTTACGCTGCCAGGCGGCGGATCGGGCGGTTCTGCGCCCATTGCGGGCGGCAAAATCCCTGCGGCTGCCCGAAGGGGCGGGCGTGAGCCGCGCGCTGGTGACGGGCGCGGCGCGGCGGCTTGGTCGCGAAATGGCGCTTTATCTGGCGCAACGCGGCCATGACGTGGCGATTCACTATTCAGGGTCTGAGGTCGCGGCCGAGCAGACCGCCGCGACCGCCCGCGCACTCGGTGTGAAAGCCGTTGCCCTGCGCGCCGACTTGCTGGACGAGGCGCAGAGCGAAACGCTGGTGGCCCGCGCAGCGGCGGCGCTGGGCGGGCCGCTGACCATTCTCATCAACAACGCCTCCACCTTCGACTATGACAATATCCGCAGCGCGACGCGGAAAAGCTGGGACCGCAATCTCGGCAGTAACCTGCGCGCGCCTTTCGTGCTGACCCAACGGTTCGCCGCGCAATGCCCGCCCGCGCAACGCGGGCCAGACGGCGCGCGGGCGCAGGGCCTCGTGGTCAACATGCTCGACCAGCGGGTGCGCAAGCTGACGCCGGAGTTCATGAGCTACACGATCGCCAAGATGGGCCTTTGGGCCTTCACCCAGACGGCGGCGCGGGCGCTGGCCCCTGATGTGCGGGTCAACGCGATCGGCCCCGGTTCGACCCTGAAGGGCGAACATCAGAGCCAGGACCAGTTCGACCGCCAGCGCGCCGCCTCGATCCTTGAACGTGGCGCGAACGGCAGTGACATCACGGCGGCGCTGGGCTATTTCCTCGATGCGCCAGCCGTCACCGGCCAGCTTCTCTGTGTTGACGGGGGCCAGCATCTGGGCTGGAAAACCCCGGACATTCTGGGGTCCGGCGGCTGACTTTCCGCCTTCCTTCAAGGCAATCAGGGGGCTTCTCGTCGCAAGGTTGCGGCAACTTGTCCACTTTCGTATGTGCTATCACAAATCGGTTACAAATCTGCCTGAGAAATCAGTGATTTATCGCATGCTCAAAATATTCTTACGCAAATTCAGTGAGTTAGAAAACTGCCTAAAAAACAGGCAATTCGATGAACCCTGCCAAGAACAAGGAAAATTCCGCAACCTCCAAACCTTTTCACCAGATTTATCCACAGAAATCGTGGACAGGTTTCCGCTTGCCAAAGCCCGTGCCAAAGTGCAGCGAAACCGGAGAATCGCGGCTCGTGCGGCGGGGACGCGGGACAGGGGCAGATGACCGACGCGGCAGAGGAAAAACCAACCGGACATAGCGTCGTTCAGGGGTATCTGAAGACGCTCGACGCCTCACCCGGCGTCTACAGGATGCTCGACGCCGAGGCGCGGGTGCTCTACGTCGGCAAGGCGCGCAACCTGAAGGCGCGCGTGTCGAACTATGCGCGCCCCAGCGGCCATTCGGCGCGCATTGCGCGGATGATCTCGCAGACCGTTTCGATGATGTTCCTCACGACGCGCACTGAAACCGAAGCGTTGCTGCTGGAACAGAACCTGATCAAGCAGCTGAAGCCGCATTTCAACGTGCTCCTGCGCGATGACAAGAGTTTCCCGAACATCCTCGTCAGCCGCGAAAGCGCCTTTCCCCAGATCAAGAAGCACCGGGGTGCCAAGACCGAAAAGGGTGACTATTACGGCCCCTTCGCCAGTGCCGGTGCGGTCAACCGCACGCTCAATCAGCTACAGAAGGTCTTCCTGCTCAGAAACTGCTCGGATGCAATGTTTTCGGCGCGCACGCGGCCCTGCCTGCTCTATCAGATCAAACGCTGTTCCGCCCCCTGCACGGGTCTGATCTCTCAGCCGGACTATGCCGGGCTTGTCGCGGATGCGGAGCGGTTCCTGCAGGGCCGCACGACCGCCGTTCAGGAAAGCCTTGCCGCCGAGATGGCGGCGGCGGCCGATGCGACGGAATACGAACGCGCCGCGGCGCTGCGCGACCGGATCCGGGCGCTGACCCAGGTTCAGCAAGCGCAGGGCATCAACCCGCGCGGCGTGACCGAGGCGGACGTGATCGCGCTGCATATGGAAGGCGGGCAGGCCTGCGTTCAGGTCTTCTTCATCCGCGCCAACCAAAGCTGGGGCAACCGCGACTTCTATCCCAGGACCGGCGCCGGGGCCGAGGAGCCGGAGGTGCTGGAAGCCTTCCTTGGCCAGTTCTACGACAACAAGCAACCGCCGCGCCTGATCCTTCTGTCGCACCCGATCGAGGATGCCGATCTCATGGTTCAGCTTCTGTCGGACCGCGCGGGCCGCAAGGTGGAACTCGCTGTCCCACAGCGCGGCGAAAAGGCCGAACTCGTCGAAAATGCCGCCCGCAATGCCCGCGAAAGCCTTGCCCGCCGGATGTCGGAAAGCGCCGCGCAGTCGAAGCTTCTGGAAGCGCTGGCCGACGCATTCGAGCTGGACGGCCCGCCGAGCCGGATTGAAGTCTACGACAACTCCCACATTCAGGGCACAAACGCCGTGGGGGGCATGATCGTCGCCGGGGTGGAGGGGTTCCTGAAAAGCCAGTATCGCAAATTCAACATCAAGACGGAGGCGGGGGCCAACAGCGACGATTTCGGCATGATGAAGGAAGTGCTGACCCGGCGGTTCGAACGGCTCCTGAAGGACGACCCCGACCGGCAGTCGGGCAACTGGCCCGACCTTCTCCTGATCGACGGCGGCGCCGGGCAGGTGTCGGCGGTGGCGGAGATATTGGAAAACCTGGGGGTGGAGGACATCCCTTTCATCGGCGTCGCCAAGGGCATCGACCGCGACCTGGGCAAGGAGGAATTCCACCGCCCCGGCCAGCGCCCCATGGCGCTGCCTCACAATGCGCCGGTCCTCTATTTCATCCAGCGCCTCAGGGACGAAGCCCACCGCTGGGCCATCGGCGCCCACCGCGCCAAAAGGGCCAAGTCAGTGGCTGCCACGCCCCTGGACGAGGTGCCGGGCATCGGCGCCGCCCGCAAACGCGCGCTTCTGGCCCATTTCGGTTCCGCAAAGGCGGTCAGCCGGGCGGGGCTGGCCGATCTGAAGGCCGTGGACGGGATTTCCGAGGCGATGGCCCGGATCGTCCATGACTTCTTCCACACCGGCGGCTAGCTGCGCCCGACCCCGGCCTTCAATCCCGATAGATGGGCTGACCGGTAGTCCGCGTTATGCGGCGTGAAATCTGGTTGTGAATCCAATCGCTTGCGACAATCGCGCCGGTTGTCCTCGCACCGGAACAGGACGCGTCGATCCGGGGCCGGTTCGGCGGATTCAGCCTGCGTCGATCTCGATGCGTGAAACGGTCCCGTGGAAGGTGCGGTCGTCTCGCGATCGTTCAGGACTGAGTCAGAACCGTCAGGCCTGTCGACCGCGACAGGCGGAACGATCATCTCTGGCGTGTGGTCAAGGGCGGCATCGGCGGCGGTAGCCTGGAGTATTCCCGCGCTCAAGGGCTGCCCTCCAGCGCGGCGTTCTTCGTGACCTCCGCTTGAAAGGCCCGCTGCCGTTCGGGCCAGGTGCTCTTGAGGTATGCCAGCACGGCCGCGACCTCGTCGTCGCTCAGCTTGCCACCGAAGGCCGGCATGTCGCTTTCATAGCCCGGCACGACCGCGCCAAGTCCTTCCTTGGTGATCAGGAACAGATCCTGGTCCGAGTGGTGCCAGGTATGACCCGAGCCGTCATGGGGCGGCGCGGGCATCCGGCCATTCGCCAGACGGCTTTGCCAGTCGGGCTGGCCTTCGAGATTCTTGCCATGGCAGGCGGCACAGCTCTGCGCATAGACCTGCGCACCCCGCGCGATGGTTTCCGCGCCGACCGGGGTTCCGAGGAAGGTGAGGCCGTCGGCCGGTGCGGTCGGCTCGCGCTGGGTCAGGGCGGCATAGGTCAGCGCGGCGAGCGCCGCCGCGCCTGCGGTCAGCGCGAAGCCACGCCGCGTGCCGCCCCCGCGGTGTCCCGGCTCACTCATTGGAATAGACGCTCACGCCAGCAGAGCCGAAGGCATAGACCTTCAGCGTCCCGGTCTTCACCGCCGCCATGCCGGGCGCATTGCCGGGCATGCCGGGCAGGGTGATCCCCTCGATGTCAGGCCGTTCCGCCAGTAGCCGGGTGATGATCTCGGCCGGAACCAGGCCGCTGACCGCGTAGCCGTCGATCATCGCAAGATGGCAGCCAACACCCTGCGCCGGGACACCGGCTGCAACGGCGCGTTCGTCAAACTTGTCGTCGTCGACCACCGTGACGTCGAAGCCATTTTCCTGCAAATAGCGGACATAGGCATCGCAGCAGCCGCAGCCGACGGGGCGGTAGACCGTCACGACCGTGGCGCTTGCGGCGGCGACCGGGACCGGCGGTGAACTATCCGCAGTCCGGTTGGAGACCGGGAAGGCCGCGCCCGCAGCACCCGTGGCGGCGATGGCCAGTGAAATGGCAAGGATCTTTTTCATCATGATTCCGATCATCCAATGGCCGCAATCGCGGACCAGGTGGTGCCGCCGTCGCGGCTGAAGGTCGTGCCGTCGCGGGTAGCGACAATAACATGGTTCGGGTCGGCTGGACTGACCGCCAGGGCCCGCGCATCTGCATCGCCAACCCGCGACCAGACGACACCCGCGTCGGTGGATTTCCAGACGCCCGAGGCGAGCGCGGCATAGAGCAAGCCGGCGGATTGCGGCGCAGAGACGAGGGCAACGACCGGTTCGCCCGCCGGGAGCGGTCGCTCGGGCGCGGGCGCCGCGCCCGCGACCAGGGCGTCCAGCGCGTCGCCCGCCTGCACGTCCTGCCACCGGCAGAAACAGTCGGGCACACGTGTCAGGCCCAGATCGGTCCCGGCATAAAGCCAGATGCCGCCCATGCCGCTGGCCAGATCGACCGAGGCCAGTGCCAGCACCTCACGTTCGGCCTCGGCCAGATAGGGCCGGTCCATCACGAACTCCCATCTCCCGCCCGCGTCCTCGCTTTTCCAGAGCCCGTCGCCCTGGATCGCCAGGTAAAGCGTGTCGGGCGCGGTCGCGGCGACCGTGATCGCCGTCACCGGTGCGGTCGGCAGGCCCTTGTTCTGCGCGGCCCAGGTTCTGCCCCCGTCCTGCGACAGCATCAGGCCTCCGGAGGCGAGGGCCGCATGCACGCGGCCCGGCCGGTCGGGGTGGGTGGCCAGCGCGGTCACCGCGTCCGGTTCGTGATCGGAAAGCGGGGACCATGTCGCACCCCCGTCGGTGCTTCGCCACAACCCGCCCGCCGCGAGGATTACGTCCGTGCCATCGAAGCTGAGGGCGCGAAGGTCGATCGTCGGCGACGTTTCCGCCCTGAGGGCGAAGTTGCCGCCTGTTAGCCCGAACCCCGCGACAGTCCCGCCCAGAAGGGCGCGGCGCGACAGCCTGGCAACGGTTTTGGTTTGCATGTTTGTCTTCCTGAAGAACCGATCCTTGCGCACGACTTTGGTCGCGTGCAAGCCTCTTTCAGGCCGGACACCCGTTTCGGATGCGGCCGCTTAACCCAGGGAGGCGTCTCGGGGAGGAAAAAGACCCGGAGGCCTTGTACAGTCGGCCAGGTTGGTTTCGAGCCCCGGCAGCAGGGCTGCTGAGGGGCGCACGGCAAGAACCGCAACGTCCGACAGGCCCGTCGCAGAGGTCGGCGTGCAGTCCATGTCGCATTTCGCCCCATCCTGCTTCCTGTCAGCCGGATGGTAGCCGGCGCAGCCATCCATCGTCTTGTTGGTATCGTCGACGGCGGCCATGTCCAGTGCCATTGCAGTCGCAGTCGCCACGGACAGGACCGATCCCGCCGCGAACACGACGAGAAGCAGGAGCAGGAGCAAGCGCGGGAACCTACGCATGCGGGCAGGATGCGGACGGCGGGGCATTTTGTCCATAGCAACCGGTTCACAGTCTCCTGGCGGCGGCATGGGTTGCGGCAATCACGTCCGGAGTCGGGAGCCTCAAGCAGACCACCTCGCCGTTCACTGGCATGGCGAGGTGACCCAGTGCGTCGGAGCCGGTGCCATGCGTCTCGCGGACTGGCGTCATTTCGGCCACAATTATGGGCGCGACACTGATCGCGGCTGTCCGCAGCTGTCCGACTGCCGCGAGCGTTACGGCAAGGCTCACGCCGTCAAGTTTCGCGCAAGGCCCGCAGTTGCATCGTGCTCCCGCTGTTCGGTTCACCCGTTGGTCCATCCCGATCGGGCGGGGATCACTTTCGGCACTGGATTCTTGGTGACGCCTGCCGTCGGCGTGGTATTCATGGCCCGGTCCGCCATCATCGTCGCGATTGACGCGCAGCCATCGCGCTCACTGAGGAGATGAATATGCCCTACACTATCGACCGCAGCTTTCCGGGCGCGGACTTCGGGACCATTGACACCCGGACCCGAGCCGCACTGTCGGCCCATGGTTTTGGGGTTCTGACCGAGATAGACGTTCGGGCCACCATGAAGAAGAAGCTCGGTGTCGACATGTCAGACTACCGGATCCTCGGGGCGTGCAACCCTGTCATGGCACACCAGGCGATCGGGATGGAACCGAGAGTGGGTGCCATGCTGCCTTGCAACGTCATCTTGCGTGAAGTCCCGGGCGGGGTGGAAGTCAGCGCCATCGACCCGGTGGCCTCGATGACGGCGATCCCGAACGAAGCTTTGAAAGAGGTGGCAGGCCAGGTTCGCCAGATGCTGGCCGAGATGGTGGCAAGCATCTGACTGCCGGTCATCCCATACCATGCAGGCCATGGAAGCCACCGGTAAGAATGACCGGCAAGACGACCGGGGCAGTGGCCGCAAGAACCAGCCCGCGTTGCCACGCCCGCTTGAGCCGCCAGCACAAGAGCGCCGCGAGGACGACAACCAGCCCGACCTCGAAGACCGCGAAGACATCACCATAGAAGCGCCTGTCCCAGTAGCTGACCGGGCTTTGGAATACCCAGTCGGACAAGGGCCAGAACTGGCGGCGGGCGTCGTCGCGATGGGTCACGAAATCCGCCATCGCATGAAACAAGCCAGAGCCGGCGAAAGCGCGCAAGAGGGTTCGTCCGCGCCAGAGTGCTATCCCAAGCAGCGTGCCCCAGACAAAGAAGCCGTGATCCACCGCGAAGATCGCCTGCCAGGATTCCGAGAAGTAAAGCTGCCCGAAGACTTCGTACTCGGGCAAACCAAGCACGCGGGTCGACCACAGAACCAGCACGAACATCGGCAGGTCCGGGGCGAGGCCACCGAACAGTGCGGCGACGAGGGTGGCTGGTGCCGCGGGCCGCGCGAAAACGGCGGCTCCGATCAGCATGTGAGAGGGCGTGTTCATGACTCTAGCAGACCGGCATCGGGGTGGATTTCGCGTCCTCTGCAATCCGGCGCAAGAGCGCGTAAGGGATCGCGCCGTTCAGGACGGTTCGCCCGATCACAAGGCCCGGCGTGCCGATAAAGCCGAAAACATCGGCGAGCGCCCGGGTTCGGTCGAGGTCTGCCTGAACTTCGGATGAAGCCATGTCGCGGGCAAGCCGTTCGACATCAAGCCCGATGTCGGCGGCAACCCGCAATACGGATGCCTCTTCCGGAACGAGAGGCGTTCGCATGAAGCGCCGCCGAAGCTCCTGCTGCTTGCCCTGCCGTGCCGCCGCAACGGACGCCCGTGCGGCCAGTTCGGACGCAGGTCCGAAGATCGGCAGTTCGTGCTGGATGAGGCGGAAAGAGGTGGCATCCTCCGCAAACAGCGTGTCGAGATCACGTTCGAGCGCACGACAGTAGGGGCAGCGGAATTCACTGAAGTAGGCAATCGGAACCATCCCGGTTGGCACGTCGGGGCCGAAGAGGGCGGCGCAGAGGTCGGTGCGCACGGCATCGGCGCGGGCGCGACGCAGGTCGGCATCGTCCGGCGGCGGTCCGATGCCTGCGAAAGCGGCTGTCGCTGTGGACGTCTGACCTTGTTCTTCAAGCCGGCGAAACGGCGGCAAGTCCGGCATTTCAATGTAGCGCGGTCCGCGTCCCGGAAGACGGTCCCACGGCAGGGCGCGCAGGCCGTAAATCAGGGCGACGATCCCGCCAAGGACGAGAATGTCTCGGCGTTTCACGGTCACAGCACGGTCACGGGTGTGCCGACCGGAACCTGATCATAGAGTTGCATCACATGATCGTTCAGCATGCGGATGCAGCCGTTCGACACTGATCGCCCGATCGACGCCGGTTCTGTCGTGCCGTGTATCCTGTAATAGGTGTCGCGGCCGTTCTTGTAGAGATACAGCGCCCGGGCGCCAAGTGGATTGCCGGGCCCGCCCGGCATGCCATCGGCGAATTGCGCATAGCGGTCCGGGTCGCGCCTGATCATGTCGTTGGTCGGCCGCCAGGAAGGCCACTCGGCCTTGCGCGCGATGATCGCCGTTCCCTTGAACTCGAGCCCGGCCTTGCCGACGCCGACGCCATAGCGGATCGCGCGTTCGGTGTCGAAGATGTGATAGAGGTAGTAGCGTCGCGGGAACACGAGGATCTGCCCAGGGGCATGCTGTTCGCGGACGCGGACCTCCCGTGGCTGAAATTCTTCGGCCAGAATGAAAGGTTCTTCGGTGTGGGCCCGCAGGATGGAAGGCGTGGCCAAAGCGGCAGTTGCGACACCGCAGATGAGAGTACGTCGGGAAATCATGCTGTCTCCTGTGACCGAACGATTGGGACTGGGCTTCGCTCAGGAGAAGTGTCGCGGGGGAGGAGGCTGTGGGGAAAAGATGCGGCTGGTCGCACGAACGGGCGCGAACCCGAGCAGGAATGACGTGGGGGCAAACTTCAACATCGGCGAGGCGACCTGACCGGCCAAT
The DNA here is from genome assembly GCA_964600685.1 of uncultured Frigidibacter sp. Taxonomy (GTDB): domain Bacteria; phylum Pseudomonadota; class Alphaproteobacteria; order Rhodobacterales; family Rhodobacteraceae; genus TMP-24. The sequence goes on from CAZRKU010000008.1 coordinate 25,947, forward strand.
ACAAGTTGGCAGGTCACATGACCCGAACTGTTACCGCACAGCGCCTCTTGGACCCCGGCAACCGCGCGCGTTTCGGTCTCGCCGACGGCATACGACAACGGCTCCGATCGCGCCTGTGCAAGAAGGGTGGCGCACATCAGAACGCTGCAAAGGGCGACCATCAGGTTTCGCATAGCGTCAGATATAGCGTCATCGGCCGCCGAAAGAGGTGATCACATCGAGGTGAGCGCCGCCATTTTCGGACAACGCGGCGAAATAGCCACGTCATCACCAGCTTGTGACAGCCGGATCAGACAAAGCGATTTGACCTTCCCATGTTAGAAGGCTTTAGTTCTAAAAAAAAGGAGCAGAGCATGCGATTCAGTCGACGTCTTTTTGTTGCCGGTGTTCTGGCTGCACCCTTCGTTGCCAATCGGGCGGCCTTCGCATCGGAGGATGGGGACAGCCTTATCCGCAAGAACGTCTCGTCGTTTCGGATTTACGACTGGCAGGACCATTTCGACGCGCTGGGTGTCGGGGTCATCATCGCCGACACGACGACCCGTGCCCTGCAACATTGGACCAGCGATGGCGAGATGCGGATCTACCCGACCTCCGTCCCCCTGACGGATGAGTTGACCCGCCGGGGCTACACAGAAGTCGTCGAGAAGCGGGTCAACCCAAGCTGGGCGCCGACACCGTCGATGCGCAAACGCAACCCCGAATGGCCGGCCTTTGTGCCGGGCGGGGACCCCACCAACCCCTTGGGAACCAGGGCGCTCTATCTCTCCTGGCAATACTACCGCATCCACGGCACTTCGGACACACGCAAGATCGGGCGCCGCGCGTCGAACGGATGCATCGGGCTTTACAACGAACATATCGAGGAAGTCTTTGACCGGACGCCGGTTGGAACACAGGTCAAGTTGATCTGACTCCATGGTGCCGACGCCGACCGTAAGGCCAAAGCGGAGACTCCAGCCTCAGGGTGTGGTGGTCCGGCGTCTGCATGCCATGCTTCCGTTCATCTTTCTGGTTTTCGGGCTTGTCTTCGCGCTTACCGCCGCGGCCAATGTTGTTGTCGAACAGCATTACGTGCCGCCGGTCGAAGGCGTCAGCAGCCCAGACACTGCTCAGAACCCGGCTCCGTCTTGCCATCCGGGCTTGACCTGCTCGGCCTTCGCGGGGCCGTGGGGGTCGATGAAACGATCCCAGTCCATGCAAGCGGTTGTCTTGTGGCCAGGCCTTTCACATCTGCCGGTTCGCCTTGGCGGCCCTTCGGTCAATCTGCCCCCGCCGCGACGCCTGATCTGAAAGGTCTGGCAAGAGCGCCCACGGACGGTCGGCAGCGCTGCCTGGGTGGTGGCGCGCCGACGTCGCAACGAACGGTTCTCCACCGGACAACGCAGGGCTTGAGAGTCTGTCCGGCGCTTCTATCAGCGCCGGTCAGACGCCAGACCCCGGCGGAACGGCAATTTTTCTCCCCCCAGCCGCCACCGTTGGACGAGACACCGATGGGGGAATGGATCATTCGAAGATGGACATGACCAATGAAAGCTAATGTTCTGGCCAACCTCGCGGCTTTGGCGGTTGTGGGCTTCGTCGGCATGTTCATCTGGGGGACGCTTCGTACCACGCCACCTGTTCAGACATCGACGAATCAGCCCGAGCCGACGGCAGCGGTCTCCGAAGCAATTTCGGACGGACGGGTCGATGTTTCGGTCTTTGTCGGCGAAGACCGCGCCGTCCGACTGGAGATAAGGTTCACGCCAGAGGCTGGCGCAATCGAACGGGCCGCCTTGCGCCCGGACGTCAGTTTCGCAATGACAGCCATGCATATGGACGGTCTCAGCCCGCCGCTTGAATCGGTCGAAACCGCTGGATGGAACGCCAGCATCAAGCTGCCTATGGCAGGGCGCTGGATCGTCAGCGTCGGCTTCGGAGAGGAATTCGCGGAGGTCGAGTTCGATGTCCGGTGATGTTTTCGCTCAAGGGAAGGAACGCGCGGGTACTCCGCAAAGGTTGCTTCGCGGGGTTCTCGTCGGACTGGCGCTGTTCGCGGCTCTGGGCACCGTCACGGCGGTCTGGCCGAACCCCTTCTTCATCCGCATGACCCCTGTCGGACCCTGGGAGCTTGGCGCGACAACCCTGACGGCGCTGTTTGAGCTACCCCCCGAAAATCGGACAGTGACGGAAGCTACGATCTGACGTCTGCTGGTCTCCAAACACGAGGAGATCAGGACATGTCGAAACGCAGGAACCACGATGCGGCCTTCAAGGCTCGGGTGGCGCTGGAAGCCGTCAAGGGAGAGCGGACGGTGTCGGATCTGGCCGCCGAATATGGCGTGCATCCGACGATGATCCATCAATGGAAGCGGTCACTGTCCGTGAACTTGATCTGAGGCATGATCGAGGCTCCTTGCAATGCCGGTGCCGTTGCAAGGTTCACGATATGTTCTAACTCGGATCAAACACAACCGAGTGTTGGCGAAGCACCTGATTTCATTGAGGTTTGTTGGTGTAACCCCACCGAGTGTTGATGGGATTCTCGCATTGCGAATGACGTGCTCTACCAGCTGAGCTACAGCGGCATCCTTCTCGGTCACGGCCCGACGCTGGCGCTTTTGGCTGCGCCAGCCACCAAGGCCCGTCCGTGGCGCGCCTGATAGCACCATAAGTTCAGGGTGTGTAGCCCTAAATTGCGCGTTTTCGGGCGGGCGTATCGTCAAAAAACTCCGCGTCGTAGACGGCATGCGGATCGGCCTTGGCCGGGGTGTCGTCCGGCGCGGACGGCCCATCCTCAGCAGGCTGCGCGGCGGGCCGGACTGCGGACCGGACCGCGGGCTGCACGATCAGCGGCAGCAGGTCGGTCGGAGAGGGCGGCAGTGTGGGCGAGGGCGGCTCGCGCCAGCTGAGCGTATCGAAACCGCCGCATTTTTCGCAGACGGGCGACCAGACTGCGTTCACCGTCTGGCATTTGTCGCAGACCCATTGCGGCCCGCGGCTGGCCGACAGCGCCCGTGTCAGCCAGCCGCGCACCACGGCGTCGTCCGCGCCTTCGCCGCGCTCGATCGCGGCCATGATGGTCAGCGCCCGCGTGGTCGGATGCCGCTCGGCCAGATCGCCCATTGCCCGACGGGCCGAGGGGAAATCCTCGGCCGCCACATTCAGCTCGGCCTTCAGGAGCTGGGTTTCCTCGTGCGTCGGGTTCGAGGAAAAGAGTTGATCGAACCGTTTCATCCGTTGCTGCGGCGTCTCGTCCGGTTCCAGCGCCGCGAAGGCCGCCGCCAGATCCGGGTGAGGCTGCACTTCCCAGGCCTTTTTCAGAACACGGGCGGCATATTTGTCCTTGCCGTTGGCCTTGTAGCCGTGGGCGGCCAGAACCGCAGCCGGAATGAGGTCAGGGGACTGTTTGTTGGCCGTGATCGCGGCCTCGCGCGCTTCGACCGGCAGATCGCTGTCAAAGACCGCGCGGGCTTCCTGCAGGGCCAGGATCGCGTCGCGCCGGCGGTGAACGTCGCGCGGCAGATGCCCGTGTTTCGACTTCGCGCCGAGAACCTTGCGGGCGCCGGCCCAATCGCCTGACGAAGCCTGCAGGTCGAACAGCACGTCCTGAACATCACGATTGGACGGCTGCATCAGGAAGGCGCGCTCGGCGAGTTTCAGCGCGGTTTCCCTGTCGCCCTCGGCAAGTTTCTGTTTCAGCAGGCCGCGGACGCCGACAAAGCGGGTGCGGTCGTCGGCCACGAGCTGCTTGTAGATCTCCGTCGCCTTGCGGCTGTCGCCCGCGGCTTCCGCCGCCTGGGCCGAGACGAGGTTGGTCAGTTCCGGCTTGCGCAGAAACCGTTCGGCGCGCGTCGCATGGCCAAGGGCCGCCCTCCCGTCGCCCGAGGCCAGCGCCATCATGCCGTCGGTCAGGGCCTGATACCCCTTGCGTTCGCGGTTGCGGTCGAAATAGCGGCTGATCGCGGTCTCATCGCCATTGATGAAACGCATGATCGCGGCGGCAAGGCTCAGGACCTTCAGCACCAGCCAAAGGGCGGCGACGGCCAGCAGCAGGGCCACGACCGACTGGACCGGGCCGAGGCTGAATTCCTGCTGGGCGATGGCGATGCGGATGCCGCCGCCGGTGTCGGCGAAATAACCGGCCAGAACCGCCGCCCCCGCGATCAGGACGAAAAAGAAGGCGACCTTGATGAAGGACCAGATCATTGGCCGACCTCCTTGGTGAGAGCGGCAAGAGCCGACAGGGCCGCCAGCCGTTTGCCGGCAAGACCGGCCCATTCCGCCATGCGCGCCTGTCCTTCGGGTGGAAGGCTGGATATTTCGGCCAGGGCGGCGGCCAGATCGCCCGCCACCACGGCCGCCTCGGCCCTGCTCAGGATCGCGTCGGGGTCGGTGCCGGCCACCGGGGTCAGCGACCGGGCGCCGGTCTGGCTGCGGATAAAGGCACTGAAGCGCGACCAGAGGCTGCCATCGGCGGTTTCGCGCAGCGACAGGGCCAGCGCGTCGCGCGCGGCTGGCGGGAATGTGTCGCGCAGCGCCCTGAGTGTGGGCGCGCCCTGGGCAACATCGGCAAGCCCGGCGGGGAGGGCCACACCGGATTGCGCCAGAAGGTCGAGCGCGGGTTGCAGCGCCGCACCGGTTTCGAGCGCCGCGGCAAGCTGGCCCGATGCCGCGACCAGCGTGGCGCGCCGGGTCGCGACCTCCGCCTCGGCCTTCAGTTTGGCGGCTTCCTCCTCGGCCTTGCGGGCGGCTTCGGTCACGGCTTCGGTCGCGGCGGCGACATCGAGGGCGGTTTCGCCGCCGGCCCCGACCGGGGTATTTTCGATCCGCGCGATCCGGGTGGACAGGTCCTGCAGGCCGGCCTCCAGCGCTTGTTGGCGGGCGGCGATTTCCTTCAGTGCGTCAAGCGCCTGCGCGGTGGCTTCGTCTGATCGCGAAGGCGCGGGAAGCGCGGCGAGCGCGTCGGTCAGCGCGGCGATCTTCGTGTCCTGGGCGGCAAGGCGGCCGGACAGGGTGGCCATGCCGCCATCATCCGGCGCGGGCGAGGAAAGGCGCATCGCATAGTAATTCGCGCCGGCGCCGACGGCTACGGCGATGAGTCCGCCCAGCAGAAGCGGGGCAAAGCCGCGGCGTTTCGCCGGTTCGGCGGCGGGTGGTTCAGGCGTGGGCGGATCGGCCGGAACCTCCGCGATCTGCGGGAATTGGGCTTCGCTGTCGGCGTCTGGTGCGGTCTCGGCCTCGGTTTTCTGTGCCATCTTGCCCCCTGACGTCTGACTGCGGCGGGAATCTGCGCCTGAGGATAATCTAGTGGCTGGTTCCCGCAGGCTCAACCGTCCGGCGGCGGTCAAATCAGCGCGGCCAGCGCGTCAAGCAGACTTTCGCTTTCGGGTTTTCCGGCGATCGACAGGCGTTCCGGTGCAAGGCGCCCTGCGGCATCGGCCACCGCCGGGCTGAGGGCCGCGACCCGGATGGGCGCGGCATGGGCGCCGAACGCGTCGGCGGCCAGCCGCGCCGAGCGGGGCGAGAAGAGCGGAAGCAAGAGGGGCCGGTCGCCGGCAAGAAGGGCCATCGCCCCGGCCGTCGGGTCGGCCGCGCGCTGGGTGTAGACCTGAAGCCCGGTGATCTCGAAACCGGCGGCGCGCAGTTCCGACGCCAGATCGCGGGCGATCTGCGCGCCGCGGGGCCAGAGGAAGGCGCCGGCCGGTCTCTCGGCGCGGATCAGGTTCATCAGTGCCTCGGCGTCGCCCGGCCCTTGCCGCACGGGAAAACCCGCAGTCCGCGCGGCCAATGCCGTCCGCTGCCCCACGCACCAGGCGATAGGGGTGCGGTCGCCGCTCAGCCGGGCATAGGCCGCCACGGCGGTTTCCGAGGTGAAGGCGACATGGGCGAAGGGTTTGTCCGGCAGGTCGGGGGAAAGGTGCTGCGTCTCCATCAGCGGGCAGAGAACGATGGGCCAGTCCTGGCCGAACCGTGCCCGGAACCCGTCGGCAAACCGCCGGCTGGTGGCAAGCGGCCGGGTCAGAAGCAGCGTGGGGCGGGGGTCACTCACGGTCGCTCCGGGATTGTGCGGGGGCTGGCCCGGTGTTACCTGCGATGAAGGCATCAGGCAACGCTGGAACGATGGGCAGGACGATCACCTTTCTCGGGCTGGAAAGCAGCTGCGACGATACGGCGGCGGCGGTGGTGCGGCGTGGGCCGGACGGGGCCGAGGTGCTGTCGTCGGTCGTCTATGGCCAGACGGATCTTCACGCGAACTACGGGGGCGTGGTGCCGGAAATCGCTGCCCGCGCCCATGCCGAAAAGCTGGACCACTGCGTGGAGGAAGCGCTGGCACAGGCGGGGCTTGGCCTTGGCGATCTGGACGGCGTGGCGGTGACGGCCGGGCCGGGGCTGATCGGCGGGGTTCTGTCGGGCGTGATGTGTGCCAAGGGGATCGCGGCGGCGACCGGCCTGCCGCTGGTCGGCGTGAACCATCTGGCGGGCCATGCGCTGACCCCGCGCCTGACCGATGGGCTGGGCTTTCCCTATCTGATGCTTCTGGTGTCCGGCGGGCATTGCCAGTTTCTTCTGGTGCGCGGCCCGGAAAGTTTTTCCCGGCTGGGCGGCACGATCGACGACGCGCCGGGTGAGGCGTTCGACAAGACCGCGAAACTTCTGGGCCTGCCCCAGCCCGGCGGCCCGTCTGTCGAGGCAGAGGCGGGGGCGGGCGATCCCGGGCGCTTTGTCTTTCCGCGCCCGCTTCTGGACCGGCCGGGATGCGACATGTCCTTCTCGGGCCTCAAGACCGCCTTGTCGCGGGCGCGGGATGCGGTCGTCAGCGAAAAGGGCGGGCTGACCCGACAGGACCGGGCCGACCTGTGCGCCGGGTTTCAGGCAGCGGTAACGGCGGTTCTGGAGGAAAAGTCGCGGCGGGCGCTGACGCTTTATCTGGCCGAAAATCCATCTGCTCCAGCCTTTGCGGTGGCGGGCGGGGTTGCGGCCAATGGGGCGATCCGCGCCCGGCTGACGGCGCTTTGCGCGGGGCTGAACGTGCGGTTCCTGGCGCCGCCTCTGGCGCTTTGCACCGACAATGCCGCGATGATCGCCTGGGCGGGGATCGAACGCTTTGCCCTCGGCCATCGCGACGGGCTGGACCTGTCGGCGCGCCCGCGCTGGCCGCTCGATCAGTCCGCGCCCGCCCTTCTGGGGTCGGGCAAGAAGGGGGCCAAGGCATGAAGGTCGCGGTTCTGGGCGCGGGGGCCTTCGGCACGGCCCTGGCCGTGGCGCTGTCGCGCTCGGGCACGCCCGTCGGTCTTTGGGCGCGCGATCCGGCGCAGGCGGCGGAGATGCAGGAGCGGCGGGAAAACATTCGGCGGCTTCCCGGCGCGACGCTGCCGGCGACGATCCGCATTTCGGCAGATCTGGCCGAGTTCGCGGAAGTGACGACGCTGCTGCTGGCGATGCCGATGCAGCAACTTTCAGGCTTTGCGGCTGCCCATTCGCGTGCATTTCAAGGCAGGCAACTGGTCGCCTGCGCCAAGGGCGTGGACCTTCAGTCGGGGCGCGGTCCAATGGCCATCCTGCAGGCCGCCTGCCCCGGCTCGCATCCTGCCATCCTGACCGGCCCGAGCTTTGCCGCCGACATCGCGCGCGGCCTGCCCACCGCCCTGACGCTGGCGTGTGACGACGACCGGATCGGGGCGGCCTTGCAGGATCAGCTTTCGACCCCGGTCCTGAGGCTTTACCGCACGACCGATACGGCGGGCGCCGAACTCGGGGGTGCACTGAAGAACGTCATTGCCATCGCGGCCGGCGTCGTGATCGGCGCGGGTCTGGGGGACAGTGCGCGTGCCGCGTTGATGACGCGCGGCTTTGCCGAGATGATGCGGCTGGCAACTGCCCTGGGCGCACAGGCCGAAACCCTGTCCGGCCTGTCCGGCTTCGGTGATCTTGTGCTGACCTGCACCTCCGACCAGTCGCGGAATTTCCGCTATGGCCGGTCCATCGGTGCGGGAGAGATGTTCGACCCCTCCGTCACGGTCGAGGGGGCGGCGACCGCCAAGGCCGTGGCCGCGCTTGCCGCAAGGCATGGTATCGAAATGCCCATCGCCGCGATGGTCGCGGCCCTTGTTGACCGGCGGATCACCGTGGGCGAGGCTATGGCCACCCTGATGTCGCGCCCATTGAAGAAGGAATGAACATGCGTTTTGCCGTCATCTGCCGCGACAGGCCCGGTCATCTTGAGGTGCGCATGCAGAACCGCGCCGCCCATCTGGCCTATATCGAGGCGACCGGGATCGTTGAAATGGCCGGTCCGTTGCTGGAGGACGGGCAGATGTGCGGCTCGCTCGTGGTGCTGGAAACCGACAGCCTGAAGGCCGCGCAGGATTGGGCGGCGGGCGACCCCTATGGCAAGGCGGGGCTGTTTCAGGGCGTGACGGTCACCGAATGGAAGAAGGTAATCGGCTGATGCCTTACTGGCTTTTCAAATCCGAACCCGACACCTGGAGCTGGGACCAGCAGGTCGCCAGGGGTGCTGTGGGCGAGGAATGGCACGGTGTCCGCAACTATCAGGCCCGCAACAACATGCGGGCGATGAAGGTCGGCGACAAGGGGTTCTTCTACCATTCGAACATCGGCAAGGAGATCGTCGGCATCGTCGAGGTCAGCCAGACAAGCGCCCCCGACAGCACGACCGACGATCCGCGCTGGGACTGCGTGCATATCCGCGCGGTCGAGGCGCTGAAACGCCCGGTGACGCTGGAAGATTGCAAGGTCCATCCGGGGCTGGAAAAGATGGTGCTGGTCAACAACATGCGCCTGTCGGTGCAACCGGTGACGGACGAGGAATGGCAGATCATCCGCAGTCTGGGCGGGCTGTAAGGCATATCGCCGAAGGGTGGAGGGAGGCGCACGGAGCGTCTGAAGGTGATCGCGGGCAATCGCCGGTTTCGGATCGGGGCGTTCTTCGTCACGCCCTGGATCGCGGTGGATGATGCCTTCGGCAAGCGTCCCTTGATGCTGACGGTGACCGACCCTGGCCATGCGATCCTCGGCGGTGCGGTGATCGGGCTGGTCCTGACGCTGTTCTGAAGAACAAGGGGCCCCGGACATCTGACCGGGACCCCTTGCCACCCAAGTGCACCCCTGCACCACGCGTGAACTGAAAGGTCGCGGCCATCCTGGCCCGTTGCGATCAGCCTAGCTTGGTTCATGCGGGCAAATCAAGCGGAATGCCGATAAAATTTCTTTTAAATCAGAGCGTTGGATAGGTATTCGTTGGCCGGGCCGTCCGACATCACTTGTAGACGGCTTCCTTGCCGAAATGCTTGGTCAGCATGTAGTAGATGACGGCGCGATATTTGTTGCGCTCGGACTTGCCGTAGGTCTCGATCGCCGAATTGATCGCGGCGATCAGTTGCGGCCCATCCTTGAGTCCCAGCTTCCTGATCAGGAAATTGTTCTTCACCAGTTCCAGTTCCGACGACTGGCTGGCGGCGACCGTCTCGGAATCGGCGCTGTAGATCGCCGGTCCGCAGCCGATCACGACCTTGGTCAGCAGGGCCATGTCCGGCGTCATCTTGCACTTGTTCTTCAGATCGTCGGCATACTTGGCGATCAGTTCGTCTCTCTTACCCATGAACGCTGTCCCTCTGGTTGCGCTACGCAAGTTTGAACTCCGCCTTGCCGGGCGGCAGCCAACGGCAACATACGTCAGGCCGATGCGGCCACAAAGGGAAATGTCTGCGGCCCTTCCCCCTTGGGCCGGGCCCGTTTCAGGCCCGATGGGTCATCAGTTGTGCCTTTGCCGCTGCGGGCAACTGCATCTCGATCGAGGCCAGGATCAGGTCAATCGCCACCTTTCGGTCCAATGTCGGGTCGGCGGACTTGTGCAGCCACAGCCCGTCGATCTGAACGCCGATCGACAGGATCAGGTGGTCGATCCGGTCCCGTCCCATGACACCGCCCAGCGCAGAGCCGAGATTGGAGGCGAGGCGCCTGTGGAAAAGCCGCTGCAACCTCGCAAAACGCGGATTTGCGCTGGAGGCGGCGCAGACCGACAGCCAGGCATTGGCAACGTTCTGGTGAAAGTAGGCCTCGGGGAAATTGCCTTCGATGATGGCCAGAAGCCTTTCCCAACCGCTCCGCGCGGATTTGAGCCGCGCCACGACATCCTCTGCCAGGGCGCGGTTGTTCAGCCGCACCATGGCGAACAGCACTTCCTCCTTGCCCTTGAAGTAATAGGACAGGATGCCGGGCGACATGCCTGCCTCGTCGCAGATGCGCGCCGTGGTCATGCCGCCCAGCCCATGCGCCATGAAGACGCGATGCGCAGCCTCGATCAGTTCTTTGCGCCGCAGGTCTTCGATGCGGGTCCGGTTGCGTCTTGCCATGATCCTGCATATCAGCACAGAAATCTGAATGCTCATACAAAATTTTGTATTGACGGATAATAAATCACCCCGCAGGGTGTGACCGAACAACTGGGGAGGAAGGAATGCAAAAGACCGTTCGTTTACTGTGCCTGTCCGCCGCATTGGCCGCTGCGGGACACGCGCAGGCCGAAGAGCCCGCAAGCTGCAAACCCGTCAGGATGGCCGACCTCGGCTGGACCGATATCGTCCTGACCAATACGACCGCCGAAGTCATCCTGGCCGCCCTGGGCTATGAGCCGAGCCAGACATTGCTTGGTCTTGACGTTTCCTTCGTATCGCTGCGCGAAGGGAACATGGATATTTTCCAGGGCAACTGGCGCCCGGTGCAGGACGAGCAATACAAGGAATTCTTCGACGATGGTTCGGTCGAGGTTCTGGGGCAGAATCTGGCGGGGGCGAAATTCACGCTGGCCGTGCCGAAATATGTCTCGGACGCCGGAGTGACGAGTTTCGGTGATCTGGCCGCCTATGCCGACAAGTTCGAATCGAAAATCTATGCGATCGAACCCGGATCGAACCAGCCGCTGCTCGACATGGTGGCTGAGGGGCGCCACGGCCTTGCGGGTTGGGAGATTGTCGAAAGCAGCGAAGCCGGAATGCTGACGCAGGTTCAGCGCTTCGTGTCCGATCAGAAATGGATCGTCTTCCTGGGGTGGGAGCCGCATCCGATGAACCTGAACTATGAGCTGACCTATCTGTCAGGCGGGGACGTGGAGTATGGTCCCGACTTTGGCGGGGCAACGGTCTATACCCTGTCGCGGCGCGGTTATGCCGGCGAATGCCCCAACGTGGCGAAGTTCTATTCGCAGCTCGTCTTCGACCTCGACTATGAAAATCGCGGAATGCAGATGATCATGGGCGATGGCATGGCCGCGAGCGATGCGACCAAGGCGATGATCGCGGCACGGCCGGAGTTGCTGGACGGCTGGCTGAAGGACGTGACGACCTTCGACGGGCAGCCGGGTTTGCCGGTGGTCAAGGCGGCACTGGGACTTTGAAGTCAGATGATGCGCGCAGCTCTTCTGGACACGCCTGGTCAGCCGCTGCGGCTGACCAGCATTCCCGTTCCGTCACCTGGTCAGGGCGAGATGCTGATCCGGCTTGAGGCGAGCGGTGTCTGCCACAGCGATGTGCATGTCTGGAAGGGGGAAATGGTTCCGGCCGTCGCGCCGGATCCCTTCATCCTCGGTCACGAGGGCGTGGGCCGCGTGGTCGCGCTTGGCCCCGGTGTGGTGGGGTGGAAGGTCGGCGACCGGGCCGGCGCGGCCTGGCTGCATGATACGTGCGGCCACTGCGACCAATGTCGGTCCGGCCAGGAAAGCTTTTGCCAGCATCAGCGCGCGCACGGATTCAACGTGCCCGGCACCTTCGCCGAACATGTGGTGGCGAAAGCGGCATTTGCCGTTCCCCTGCCCGACGGTGCGGCGTCTGATCTCGCTCCCTTGATGTGCGCCGGTCTGACGGCCTTCGGCGCGCTCGAACGGGCCGGATTGCAGCATGGCGAAGCCTGCGCCATCTTCGGCTGCGGCGGCCTTGGACTCTATGCGGTGCAACTGGCCGCGCGGCGCGGCGCGCGGGTTCTGGCGGTGGACAACGATCCGGCAAAACTGGAACTGGCAAGAGGCCTTGGTGCGGCAGAGGTTTCGCTGGCGGGCCATTTGCCCAAGGGCTTCACCGCCCATGTCGCCGTGAACTTCGCGCCGACGCCGCGCACCTGGGAGGGAATGGTCGCCGTCACCCGGCCCCTGGGACGGATCGTCGCGGCCGCGATGGTGGCCGAACCCGTGCCGCTCAGTCAGGAATGGTTGGCCTCGACCGGGATCACCTTGACCGGAACCAGTGTCGGCACACGCCGGCAGATGCGGGCGCTGATGGCCCTGCATGCCGAAAGCCCGCTGAAATCCGAAGTCCGGGAGATTGCGCTGGAGAATGTGAACGACGCGCTGGTGGCCCTGTCGCGGGGCCAGGCCAAAGGCCGGTACTGCATCCGGTTCTGACCGGGCCGATCGGGCAGCACCTGGCTGCCCGGTCGGCCAGAGGTCTCAGTAGCGGTAGTGTTCGGCCTTGAACGGCCCTTCGACTGCCACGCCGATATAGTCGGCCTGATCCTTGCGAAGCTGGGTCAGCTTGACCCCGATCCGCGCCAGATGCAGGCGGGCAACCTTTTCATCCAGATGCTTGGGCAGGATATAGACGCCGGGCCGATATTCATTGCCCTTCGTCCAAAGCTCGATCTGCGCCAGAACCTGATTGGTGAAGCTGGCCGACATCACGAAGGACGGATGACCCGTGGCATTGCCCAGGTTCAGCAGGCGGCCTTCCGACAGAAGGATGATCTTGTTGCCCGAGGGCATCTCGATCATGTCCACCTGGTCCTTGATGTTGGTCCATTTATGGTTCTTGAGCGCGGCCACCTGAATTTCATTGTCGAAATGGCCGATGTTGCCGACGATGGCCATGTTCTTCATGCCGCGCATATGCTCGATGCGGATGACGTCCTTGTTGCCGGTCGTGGTGATGAAGATGTCGGCGCTGGCGATTTCGTCCTCCAGGAGCGTGACCTCGTAGCCGTCCATCGCCGCCTGAAGCGCGCAGATCGGATCCACCTCCGTCACTTTCACACGGGCGCCTGCACCGCGAAGCGAGGCGGCCGAACCTTTGCCGACGTCGCCGTAACCGCAAACGACGGCAACCTTGCCCGCCATCATCGTGTCGGTGGCGCGGCGGATACCGTCGACGAGCGATTCCTTGCAGCCGTATTTGTTGTCGAACTTCGATTTGGTGACGCTGTCGTTCACGTTGATCGCCGGGAAGGGCAGCAGGCCCTTCTTGTGCAGTTCATAAAGCCGGTGGACGCCGGTGGTGGTTTCCTCCGACACGCCCTTGATCGCGGCGCGCTGTCTGGTGAACCAGCCGGGGCTTTGCTTCAGGCGCTTCTTGATCTGGTTGAACAGGCGGATCTCTTCCTCGCTGGTCGGCACTTCGATCAGGTCTTTCTCGCCCGCTTCGACCCGCGCACCGAGCAGGATGTAAAGCGTCGCGTCCCCGCCGTCATCGAGGATCATGTTGCAGGTGCCTTCGGGAAACTGGAAGATATGATCGGTGTAGGTCCAGTATTCCTCGAGCGTTTCGCCCTTGATCGCGAAGACGGGAACGCCCGCTTCGGCGATGGCCGCCGCCGCATGATCCTGGGTCGAGAAGATGTTGCACGAGGCCCAGCGGATGTCGGCGCCCAGTGCTTTCAGCGTCTCGATCAGAACCGCGGTCTGGATCGTCATGTGCAAGGATCCGGCAATCCGCGCGCCTTTCAAGGGTTGCGCCTTGCCGAACTCGGCGCGCAGGGCCATCAGCCCCGGCATTTCGGTTTCAGCGATGTCCAGTTCCTTGCGGCCGTAGGCGGCCAGCGAAATGTCCTTGATGATGTAGTCTTTCGGCATGGCCCGCGCTCCTGAATTGTTCGGGGGGTGAGATATCATCGCGGCGCCGCGACGGCAATCACAGTGACTGACGAAGTGTCTGGCCCCGGGCGTCTGCGGCCTGCGACTTCCCGCGAAGGAGAACTTGCAGCGGCACGGGGGCATGGTCCAGCGCCCGACCCGCCAGGGCGGCCAGGGTCAGGCAGGCGACAGGCATCACCAGGTAGAAGACCAGGTAGGTGATCTGATCCTGCGACCCGACGAAATATTGCCAAGCGGGCCAGGCAATGCCCAGGAGCGGGACGTGCGACAGGTAGGCCAGAAAGCAGTGACGCCCGAGTGGCGCAAGCCGCGTGGCCCGCCTGCTGTGCGCCAGAACGCCGGTCAGCGCCAGCATCAACAGGCCGATGCCCGCCCGCCGCATCAGATCATGGAGTGTGCCGAGGTGATTGTCCTCCGTCAAACCGGTCCTCGCCATTGCCACCGTCAGCAGCGTCAGGAAAAGTCCGAGCGTCAGGGCCAGGTGCGGCCGCGACAGTCGGGTGACTGACAGATTGCCGTGCGCAGCCACCGCGCCCAGTACCATGAACAGCAGGATACTGGGCCGGAACAGGACCGGTTCTGTCTGCGGCAGTGCAACGAGACCGAGTGCCAGCAGAACCGCAAGAAGGGGGGCGCCGGAAATCAGCGGTGCGGCAAGGCGCAGGATGACGGTCGCGACGAGGAGGTCACGGATGAAGAAGAGGGACAGATTGGCCTGCGGGCTGGCAAAGCCGGACCAGGCGTTGAAAAGTCCCCACAGGCCGGGCTCCACCCGCCCGAGGGCTGAGGCGGGCTGGGCGAGCAGCACCTCCTTCAACGCGGCGAGGATCAGGAAAAGCGCGCTCCACACCAGCATCGGCAGGAGGATTCCGGCCATCAGCCTGCGGAGGACATCGCGCGTCGGTCGCCCGATCGCCGTGCGCCAGAAGAGATAACCGGAGATGAAGCTCAGCGTCGTGACGCTGATCCGCCCCAGCGTCCGTCCGAGGACGAGGCCGAGGCTGTCCAAAGGGCCGCCGTTGACATAGGACGGAATGCTGAGGCCGGGGCTGACATGCACCCAGATCATGGTCAGGATGCAGAGGATCCTGATCAGTTCGATCTGCAGGCTTTCCTCGGTTGTCATCGTGCCTGACCGCCCCCTGCCTTATGCCTGCGACTTCAGGCGGCGCAAGTCAACCGTTGCAAGACCTTGTGGGAGTGTCAGGCGGTGGCGATCAGCCCGCTGTTCCTTCGGGCGTCGGCGGCAGGGCCGCCTGCCAGTAGCTGCCCGAAGCGATGATGCAGCTGGTGCCATTGGAATATGTGACAAGAACCGTAAAGCTGCCGGTTTCGGGCGAACTCCAGATTTCGAGAATCTGGTAAGTGCTTTGCAGCCCCGCGCCCCACGGCTGTTCCTGATAGGTATTTTCCAGAACCGCGACCAGCCTGGAGCGTTCCAGACAGGTCGTGGCGTTTTGGGACTGGGCCGGGACAGGCGGGGCAAGTGCGGCGGCGCCGAAGATGATGGCCGCGGTGAACAGACGTTTGAACATGACGACCTCCTTTGCTTTCGCCGGGGGATCGCCATTCCGGGTATCCGCCCGGCAGTTTCACAAAACAGATATGGGAACCGAGCGTGCCGATTATCACTCTCGGGGCTACACTTTCCCGTGTTTCGCGGCATAGTTGGCAAGATTCAAACCCTGTCCTGCACGCCCCGGATTCAAACCGCCCATGCCCAGTCCCAAACCACCCCGCGCCTGGCAGCGCATGCTATCGGGCCGCAGGCTCGATCTGCTCGACCCGACGCCGATGGACATTGAAATTGAGGACATTGCCCACGGGCTTGCGTTCGTTGCCCGCTGGAACGGCCAGACCTTCGGCGACTGGCCCTATTCGGTGGCCGAACATTCGCTTCTGGTCGAACATATCCTGTCGCGGCTGAACCCCGGCATCGCGGTGAAATGGCAGCTGGCCGCGCTGTTGCATGACGCGCCTGAATATGTGATCGGCGACATGATCAGCCCGGTAAAGGCCGCGATCGGCCCCGGCTATGGCGTTCTGGATGAACGGCTGACGGCGGCGGTGCATCTGCGGTTCGGTCTGCCGGCCGCGCTGCCGGCGGCGATCAAGAAGGAAATCAAGCGCGCCGACAAGATCTCCGCCTGGTTCGAGGCGGTGAACATCGCGGGCTTTACCAAGGTCGAGGCGGACAGGTTCTTTGGCCGCCCGCCGCACACCGATCTGGCCGGGTTGACGATCAGCCTGCGCCCGCCGGCAGAGGTGCGCGCGGACTTCATCGCGCGTCACCGGGCGCTGCTTGCCGCCGTGCCCGCTTGACGCGGATCAGACCAGGAATTCGGCCAGCGCCTCATCCTCGGTGATGTCGCGATAGGTGAATTCCGTTGCATCCAACTGTTCGGTCAGGGCGGCGAAATTGGCGGCATCCTTCGTTTCGATCCCGATCAGGACAGAGCCGAAGTTGCGGGCGGATTTCTTCAGATATTCAAAACGCGCGATGTCGTCGTCCGGCCCGAGCATCGACAGGAATTCCTTCAAGGCACCGGGCCGCTGCGGCATGCGCAGGATGAAGTATTTCTTCAACCCGGCGAAACGTTGTGCGCGCTCCTTCACTTCGGGCAGCCGTTCGAAATCGAAATTGCCACCGGAGGTGACGCAGACCACGCGCTTGCCCCGGATCACCTCGGCAAGGCCGGGCAGAGCATCGACCGAAAGCGCGCCCGCCGGTTCCAGTACGATCCCTTCGACATTCAGCATTTCCAGCATGGTGATGCAGACCCGGTCTTCGGGTGCAAGCAGGACCCGCGCGGGATCGATTTGGCTGAGCCGGTCGAAGGTGCGCGCACCGATGCGGGCGACAGCGGCCCCGTCGACGAAGTTGTTCACCCGTTTGAGCGTGACAGGCGCGCCCTCTGCAAGCGCCGCCGTCAGGCTGGCCCCGCCCAGGGGCTCCACATAGAAAAACTGCGTGCCGGGCGAGGCTTCGGCAAAATAGCTGGTGATCCCCGCCGACAGCCCGCCCCCGCCGACCGGCAGGATCACGATGTCCGGCACGCCGTCGATCTGTTCCAGCATTTCGACCGCGACGGACGCTTGACCTTCGATCACATCCTCATCATCGAAGGGCGACAGGAAATGCGCCCCGGCCAGGGCGCAGAAGTCCTGGGCGGCGGCCAGTGTCCGGTCGAAATAGTCGCCGGTCAGACGCACTTCGATACTGTCCCCGCCGAAAGTGCGGGTCTTGTCGATCTTCTGCTGGGGGGTCGTGACCGGCATGAAGATCGTGCCCTGAACCCCGAAATGGCGACAGGCATAGGCCATGCCCTGTGCGTGATTGCCGGCGCTCGCACAGACGAAGGTGGTCTTGCCGGCCGCAATCGCCTTGCGCATCGCGTTGAACGCGCCGCGCAGCTTGTAGCTGCGCACCGGTGTCAGGTCTTCACGCTTCAGCCAGATTTCTGCGCCATAGCGGCTCGACAGATGGTCGTTCAGTTGCAGGGGCGTGGGATCGAACAGCACGCGAAGCGCTTCGGTGGCGGCACGGGCATTTCTGGCGAACTGGGTCATGCGCCTTCTCTGCGGTCTGATCGACATGAACGCAAGGGGTCAGCCCCTTTCAAGGCCGCTCTGACGTCTGAGCCGTCCGTCGCGCCCGCTGAACTGCTTGCGCAGCAGCTGCAGCAGGCGGCGATGCATCGGGCGGTGACGGTTGCGGAGGTGCATGGCCGCATAGACGGTCTGGGGAATGGCCGGGGCATCTGCAACCAGCTTGCACTGGCCGCTTGCGACCATCTCCTCGGCCATTGCGCCGATCACATAGGCCGCACCGCCGAGCGAGGTGAGAAGCCCGGCGATGGTGGTGCTTTCGCCCGACGACACCCAGGCGCCGTCCAGTCCAGGATGAAGCACCGCATGGGCGGCGGCGAATGCGGGCGAGAAGTTGGTCAGGATGTAGGCGTCGGGCCGCACCTCCGAAAGCCGCGATGCCTCGGTCGAGATCATCCGGTAGGGGATTTCGCCCAGGGTCTCGAAGTAGAGATCGGGGTGAAGGCGCGCGGTGAACATGATGGCGAAGTCCTGCGCGCCGATCAGCAGGTCGGACGCCATCGCCGGGCTGTAGTCCGCCTCGATGTAGAACGCCGTGTCGGGCAGGGCGGAGCGGAAGTCCCGGACCCAGTCGCCGATCATCGGGCCGGTCAGGTCGCGCTGCATCCCGATCCTGAGCACCATCGCCGCCGTGCCGGCGGTGCGCGTGGCATGCAGCGCCACCGCCCAGGAATGGCGCAGCGCCCGGGCGTGGGGTTCGAACTTCAGCCCCTCGAGCGTCAGTTCGGTTCCCGCGCGCGACCGGGTGAAAAGCGTGCGTTCCAGCTGTGCCTCGAGCGCGCGGATTCGTCCCGATACGGTAGACTGCGTCACCCCCAGCTTTTCGGCCGTCCGGTTGAAGCTGCGGGTGTCGCAAAGGTCGAGGAAAGTCTCGATCAGCTCGATCTGCATGGTGTCTGCCTAATCGGTTTTTCCGATCAATAGACCAAAGCTACACGAATTGAAACCTGAGCCGCAAGCGACGATACTCGGCGCAAATTCGACGGGGACAAGAATGAGCGGGATTCCGACGACAGCGCGTGTGGTGATCATCGGCGGGGGCGCGGTGGGCGTCTCGTCGCTCTATCATCTGGCCAAGGCCGGCTGGACCGATTGCGTGCTTCTGGAAAAGAACGAGCTGACGGCCGGGTCGACCTGGCATGCGGCCGGGAACGTGCCGACCTTCTCGACCTCGTGGTCGCTGATGAACATGCAGCGCTATTCGACCGAGCTTTACCGGGGGCTGGGCGCGGCGGTCGACTATCCGATGAACTATCACGTCACCGGCTCGGTGCGCCTGGGCCATTCGAAGGAGCGGATGCAGGAGTTTCAGCGCGCCCGCGGCATGGGCCGCTATCAGGGCATGGCGCTTGAGGTTCTGGGCGTGGACGAGATCAAGGGCAAGTATCCCTTCCTTGAAACGCACGACCTCAAGGGTGCGCTTTACGATCCGGCCGATGGCGATATCGACCCGGCGCAGTTGACGCAGGCGCTGGCCAAGGGCGCCCGCGACATGGGCGCGACGATCCTGCGGTTTACGCCGGCAACCGGTGTTTCCCGTGAAGGCGGTGAATGGATCGTCCATACCGAAAAGGGCGACATCCGCTGCGAGATCGTGGTGAACGCTGCGGGTTACTACGCGCGAGAGGTCGGCGAATGGTTCAAGCCCTTCGGCGGGCGCACCGTGCCGATGATGGTGATGAGCCACCAGTATCTTCTGTCCGAACCGATTGCCGAGATCGAGGCCTGGTCGAAGGAAGCGGGCCACAAGCTGCCGCTCCTGCGCGACGTGGACAGCTCCTATTATCTCCGCCAGGAAAAGACCGGCTTCAATCTGGGGCCTTACGAGCGGAACTGCCGCGCCCACTGGGTGAACCCCGACGATCCGTTCCCCGAGGACTTCTCCTTCCAGCTGTTCCCCGACGATCTGGAGCGGCTGGAATGGTATATCGAGGATGCGATGGCCCGCGTGCCGCTTCTGGGTACTGCGGGCATATCCAAAGTCATCAACGGGCCTATCCCCTATGCTCCCGACGGGAACCCGTTGATCGGCCCGATGCCGGGCGTCCCGAATGCGTTTGAAGCCTGTGTCTTCACATTCGGGATCGCCCAGGCAGGGGGTGCGGGCAAGGTTCTGGCCGAATGGGTGACGGCGGGTGCGACCGAATGGGACATGTGGTCCTGCGACCCGCGCCGCTTCACCGCCTACACCGATGCCAATTACTGCATCGAAAAGGGGATGGAGGTCTACGGCCACGAATATGGCATGCACTTCCCGACGGCGCGCTGGCCGGCCGGATCGGACCGGCGCCTGTCGCCGGTGCATGAGCGGGTCAAGGCGCTGGGCGGGCAGTTCGGCGCCTACAACGGCTGGGAACGGGCCAACTGGTTTGCCCAGCCCGGTGATGACACGGGCTGGGAGGCGACCCAGACCTGGGGGCGCAAGGGTCCGTGGGAGGCGCGCATCCGCGCGGAATGCGAAGCGGTGCGCGACGGGGTCGGTGTGCTCGACCTGCCCGGCTTTTCGCGCTTCGACCTGTCGGGACCGGGTGCGGGCGACTGGCTGCGCGGCCTGATCGCCGGTGGCCTGCCAAAGGAAGGCCGCCTGAGCCTTGCCTATTTCCCCGATCCTCGTGGCCGGATCCTGACCGAGATGTCGGTGCTGAACCTTGGCGGCGACCGTTTCACGCTGATCACCGCCTCGGTGGCGCAATGGCACGATTTCGAATGGCTGAAGCGCCATTTGCCGTCGGGGCTGACCCTGGCCGACCGGTCGGGCGAGATGGATACGCTGATCGTCACCGGCCCGAAGGCGCGCGCCCTGTTCGCGGCCATCTCGGACGGCGATCTGACGCTGCCATGGCTGTCGCACCAGAAGGCGACGGCTGCGGGGCGCCCCTGTCAGCTTCTGCGCGTGTCCTTCGCGGGCGAGCTGGGCTGGGAGATCCATGCGGCCAATGCCGACATGCCGGCGATCTATGACGCGGTGCTGGGGCAGGGCGCGAAGCCGTTCGGGATGTGGGCGTTGAACAGCCTGCGGATCGAGAAGGGTTATCGCGCCTGGAAGGGCGATCTTTCGACCGACTACAGCCTGCTCGAAGGTGGGCTTGAGCGTTTTGTCAAGTTCGACAAGCCGCAGGATTTCGTGGGCAAGGCAGCCCTTCTTTCTGAAAAGCAGCGGGGCGTGACAAAACGGTTCGTGACGCTGATCGTCGAGGCGGGCGACTGCGACGCGCCCTATATGTCGACGCTCTGGCATGAGGGCCAGGTGGTGGGCGAGACCACCTCGGGCGCCTGGGGCTATCGGGTGGGCAGGTCGGTGGCGCTGGGCATGGTGCGCAGCGATCTGGCGGTGCCGGGTGCCGGGGTCGAGGTGGAAATCTACGGCGAACGGGTCCGGGCCACGGTGCAGAAGGACGAGCCGCTCTGGGACCCGCAGAACGAGCGGATCAGAGCCTGACGAAGGCCGGGGGCGCTGCCCCCCGGACCCCCGGGATATTTGGGCCAGAATGAAAGAGCGAAAATGAACATACCGCAGCATGCGAGAGTGGTGATCATCGGCGGCGGGATCTCCGGCTGTTCGGTCGCCTATCATCTGGCGAAGCTCGGCTGGAAGGACATCGTGCTGCTGGAAAGGAAGCGCCTGACCTCGGGTACGACCTGGCATGCGGCCGGTCTGATCGGCCAGTTGCGCGGCTCGCAGAACATGACGCGGCTCGCCAAATATTCGGCCGACCTTTACGTGAAGCTCGAGGCGGAGACGGGCGTGGCGACGGGCATGCGGCAGGTCGGCTCGATCTCGGTGGCGCTGACCGAGGCCCGCAAGGAGGAAATCTACCGCAGCGCCACGCTGGCGCGGGCCTTCGATGTGGAGGTCAACGAGATCTCGCCCGCCGAGGCCAAGGCGATGTATCCGCACCTGAACATCGGCGATGTGGTGGGCGCGGTGCATCTGCCGCTCGACGGTCAATGCGACCCGGCGAACATCGCCATGGCGCTGGCCAAGGGCGCGCGGATGATGGGCGCGAAGATCATCGAAGGGGTGAAGGTCACAAAGGTCCTGGACGACGGGGCAAGGGTTGCCGGGGTCGAGTGGGAAGCGGGTGGCGAAAGCGGTGCGATCCGGGCCGACATGATCGTGAACTGCGGCGGCATGTGGGGGCGCGATCTGGCCAGTGCCTCGGGCGTGACGCTGCCCCTGCACGCCTGCGAGCATTTCTATCTGGTGACCGAGCCGATCGAGGGGCTGGGGCATCTGCCGGTGCTGCGGGTGCCGGACGAATGCGCCTATTACAAGTCGGACGCCGGAAAGATGATGCTGGGCGCGTTCGAGCCGAAAGCCAAGCCCTGGGGCATGGACGGCATCCGCGAGGATTTCGAGTTTGATACCCTGCCCGAGGACTGGGAGCATTTCATGCCGATTCTGGAGAAAGCGATGAACCGGCTGCCGATGTTCCAGACGGCGGGGATTCACACGTTCTTCAACGGGCCGGAAAGCTTCACGCCGGACGACCGCTATTACCTTGGCGAAAGCCCGAAGCTGAAAGGCTACTGGATTGCGGCGGGATATAACTCCATCGGCATCGTGTCGTCGGGCGGCGCGGGCATGGCGCTGGCGCGTTGGATGGAGGACGGCGAGCCGCCCTTCGACCTGTGGGAGGTGGATATCCGCCGCGCCCAGCCCTTCCAGAAGAACCGCCGCTATCTGAAGGAGCGGGTGAGCGAGACGCTGGGCCTGCTTTACGCCGACCATTTCCCCTATCGGCAGGTCGAAACCGCGCGCGGTGTGCGCCGGACGCCCTTGCACGATCACCTCAAAACCCGTGGCGCGGTCTTTGGCGAGGTGGCGGGCTGGGAACGGGCGAACTGGTTTGCCGATCCGGGGCAGCAGGCCGAGTATGAATATTCCTGGGGCCGGACGAACTGGTTCGCAAACCAGAAGGCCGAACATATGGCGGTCAGGACCGGCGTCGGCTTTTTCGACATGACCTCGTTCGGCAAGATCCGGGTCGAGGGTCGCGATGCGATGGCCTTCCTGCAGCGGATGTGCGGCGCGGATGTGGACGTGGCTGTCGGGCGGATCGTCTATACCCAGATGCTGAACGCGCGCGGCGGGATCGAATGCGACCTGACGGTGACGCGGCTCAGCGAGACCGCGTTCCTGCTGGTGGTGCCGGGCGCGACCCTGCAACGCGATCTGGCCTGGCTGCGCCGTCATGTCGGCGACCGGTTCGCCGTCATCACCGATATGTCGTCATCGGAGTCGGTTCTGTGCATCATGGGCCCGAAGGCGCGCGAACTGATGAGCCGTGTCAGCCCGAATGACTTTTCGAATGCGGCCTTTCCCTATGCGACTGCGCAGGATATCGAGATCGGCCTCGGCCTCGCCCGTGCCCACCGGGTGACCTATGTGGGCGAGCTGGGCTGGGAGATTTACGCGCCGACCGACCAGACGGCCCATGTGTTCGAGGTGCTGGAGGAAGCGGGGGCCGACCTGGGGCTGAAGCTCTGCGGCATCCATGCGCTGGACAGTTGCCGGATCGAAAAGGCCTTCCGCCATTTCGGCCATGACATCACCGACGAGGATCATGTGCTGGAGGCGGGTCTTGGTTTTGCCGTCAGGACCGACAAGGGCGATTTCATCGGCCGTGACGCGGTTCTGCGCAAGAAGGAAGCGGGGCTGAAACGGCGGCTGGTCCAGTTCCGGCTGCAGGAGCCGAACGAATTCTGCTTCCATAACGAGGCGGTGGTGCGGGATGGGCGGATCGTGTCGATCGTGACCTCGGGCAACTATGGTCATTTCCTCGGCGGCTCGGTCGCCATGGGATATGTTCCATGCGAGGGTCAGACGGCAGAGGAAGTGCTGGCCTCGACCTATGAGATCGAAATCGCCGGCCGGCGGGTGGCGGCGGAGGCTTCGCTGAAACCGATGTATGATCCGAAGGCCGAGCGCGTGCGGATGTGACGGTCCGGGGGCTGTCCGCCCCCGGTCCCCCGAGGATATTTGAACCACAGTGAAAGCAGCGGGCTTTCAGGGAAGGCTGAGATGAGCGACGAAACGCTGAATTGCGAACCGAGGCGGGCGGCGCGGGCCGGTGGGCGCGAGGCGCGGCGGGCGGCGCGGGCGGCCCCTTTGGCCGAAGGGCTGCGACCGGTCCGGGCAGGCATGTCGGGCGGCCAGTATAAGCCGCTGACCGAAGAGAGCGTGAGGAAGATCCATGCTTCCGCGCTGGATGCGCTGGAAGAGATCGGTCTGTCGCAGGCGCCTCCGTCCGGCGTCGAGTTGCTGACGGCCGCAGGTGCGATCCTCGGCGATGACGGGCGCATCCGGTTCCCGCGGGCGCTGGTCGAGGACATGCTTGCTGTCGCGGCGCGCAACATCACGCTGCATGCCCGCGACCCGAAGTTCGACCTGCATCTGTCGGGCACGAGGGTCCATTACGGCACGGCCGGTGCGGCGGTGCATATCGTCGATCCTGTGACGCTCGATTATCGCGAATCCACCGCGCAAGATCTTTATGACGCAGCGCGGCTGGTCGAGCATCTGGACAATATCCACTTCTACCAGCGCACGATGGTCTGCCGCGATGTCGTCGACAACAAGGAGATGGACCTCAACACGCTCTACGGCTCGCTCTCGGGGACGCGCAAGCACGTGGGCACGTCCTTCAGCGATCCTTCCCATGTGAAGGACTGTTTCGACATGATCTACATGGTCGCGGGCGGCGAGGAGAAATGGCTTGAGCGGCCATTCGTCAGCAACTCGAACTGTTTCGTCGTGCCGCCGATGAAGTTCGCCGAGGAAAGCTGCATCACGATGGAGGATTGCATCCGTCGCGGGATGCCGATGC
>CAZRKU010000009.1:0-47901 GCA_964600685.1 uncultured Frigidibacter sp.
GCCGCGAATGGCGTAAACCTGGTATCCTGGGTTCACTCTTCCGGCAGATGGACCGCCCGAAGATGGAGGCTTTCGCCAGGACGAAGCTTTCCGAGCTAGGCCTGATGACCATCCAGGATATCACGCAGGCGGTGGAGACCCTGTCGGGTGGCCAGCGTCAGGGCGTGGCGGTGGCGCGCGCGGCGGCCTTCGGGTCGAAAGTGGTGATCCTCGACGAGCCGACGGCGGCGCTCGGCGTCAAGGAAAGCCGCCGGGTTCTCGAACTGAT
The DNA here is from genome assembly GCA_964600685.1 of uncultured Frigidibacter sp. GTDB lineage: Bacteria > Pseudomonadota > Alphaproteobacteria > Rhodobacterales > Rhodobacteraceae > TMP-24. The sequence goes on from CAZRKU010000009.1 coordinate 269, forward strand.
CCGCGACGTGCGGGCGCGGGGCATTCCGATCATCCTGATCAGCCACAACATGCCTCATGTGTTCGAGGTTGCGGACCGGATTCACATCCACCGGCTGGGACGCAGACTCTGCGTCATCGATCCGAAGGACCATTCCATGTCTGACGCGGTCGCCTACATGACCGGCGCGAAACTGCCCGAAAGCGTCGGGGCGGAGGCATGACGAAAGACGGGCTGGCGGCCCGGATCAAGGCCGGTGCCGCCGGGAAATTGCGTTATGTCGTGGCGATCGCCGGCCCTCCCGGGGCCGGCAAGTCGACTGTGGCGGAAGCGCTGGCGCGGCGGCTGGGGCAGGGCGCCCGGGTGGTGCCGATGGACGGGTTTCATCTTGACGACCGCATCCTGAACGCCCGCGGGCTGAGGAAGCGGAAAGGCGCACCCGAGACATTCGATGTGCAGGGGTTCCTCCATCTGCTCGGACGTTTGCGCACCGATGAGGAAGTCGCGATCCCGATCTTCGACCGCTCCCTCGAACTGTCGCGGGCCGCGGCGGATATGGTGACGGCGCAGGACCGGATACTTCTGGTCGAAGGGAACTACCTGCTTCTGCGCGATCCGCCGTGGAACGAGGCCGCCGTTTTTTTCGATCTGACGGTCTTTGTCGACGTGCCCCTGGCCGAACTGGAGGCGCGGCTGATGCGGCGCTGGGCGCAGTATGGCAAGACGCCGGACGAAGCGCGGGCCTGGATCGACGGGAACGATCTGCCGAACATCCGCACGGTCATTGAACGCTCTGTCCCGGCAAATATTCGGATCACCCAGGCCTGACCGAAGGCGCGCCCCGCACCCGCGTCATGCGCCGCGAACCACCGATGGAATGCGCCCGGCAGGTGGCGTGTTGCGGCTGCGCTGGCTGGTGACCTTGCCGTCGATCACGGTCATGCCGACGCCAGGCAGATTGCCAAGCGCCACCGATTCCAGAATGCTGCGCCCCGGTGCGTGCTGCGCCTGATCGAGAAAGACGAAATCCGCGCACAGACCTTTTTCGATCATGCCGGTGTCAAGGTTGCGCTGGCGCGTGGTATTGCCGGTGGCAAAACAGAAGGCGGTTTCGGCGGGCACATGGCCGAGCGACGAGAGCATCGCCACCATGCGCAGGATGCCCAGGGGCTGCACGCCTGACCCTGCCGGTCCGTCGGTGCCCAGAATGATCCGGTCCATCTGTTTCAACTCGCGCGCCGTGTTCAGCGTCAGAAGGGCGGCGCGTTCGTTGCCGTTGTGGACGATCTCCAGCCCCTTGGTGCAGCTTTCGCACAGGCATATGATCTGATCGTCGGGCAGCGCCGAATGGCCGCCGTTCACATGGCCGATCACATCCGTGCCGGTCTCCAGCACCATGTCCGCGTCGATCAGCCCCGATCCGGGGATCGACGGTCCGCCGGTGTGGATCGTGCTCTGGATGCCGTATTTGCGCGCCCAATCAACCATTTGCCGGGCGGTCTTGCCATCCTTGACCGTGCCGAGGCCCACTTCGCCCAGCAGTCTCACGCCAGCCGCCGCCAGGTCGCGGAAATCCTCCTCGACCATGCCATGTTCGATCACGGGCGCCCCCGCGTGGACCTTGACACCCGAGGGGCGGAAGTTTTCGTACCAGCGCTGGGCGGCGATCGCCATCGCCTTCAAGCCCACGATGTCCCGCGGGCGACCGGGCATATGCACCTCGCCCGCCGAAATCAGCGTCGTCACCCCGCCATGCAGCGTGCTGTCGATCCAGTGCAGCTGCTGCTGGCGGGGCGTATAGTCGCCCACGACAGGGTGGACATGGCTGTCGATCAGACCGGGACAGAGCGTCGTGCCGCCTGCGTCGATCAGCGTGGTCGCCCCCCCGGTGTCGAGATCCTTCTCACGCCCCCAACCGCTGATCTTGCCGTTTTCGGCGATCAGGCAATCGGCGTCGAGGATCGGCTCCTCCATCCGGCCCGACAGCATCAGGCCGACATTGCGGATCACCAGCTTTGTCGGGCCATCGCTTGCCGGGGTGGGATCATGCGCCATGATGCGTCCTCCTGCCTTGTTTGCAGGCTAACAGTCCCGCGTCGCAGATCAAGCGCGATGTCAGCGGGCAAGGCGGTCCCAGGCCCGCGTCGCGTCGGCAAGGCGGGCAAGCATGGCCTGCACACCCTGAGCGGTGCTCATCACCCCCGGCGACAGGCGCAGGGTCTGGCTGCGGGCATCGGCATGGATTCCGTTCGCGCGGAAGGCGGCCAGAACGTCGGATGCGGCGACCCGCTCGGGCAGCTTCAGCATGATCGACCCCCCGCGCTGGTCTTCGGCGCGGGGGGAGACGAGCGGCAGGCCGATCTCCTCCACGCCCTCCAGGATCAACCGCGACAGGGCGCGGTTATGGGCCAGCATTGCCGTCTGATCCTGCGCTGCATGCCAGTCAAGCGCCGGAACCGACGCGGCACAGGCCATGACGCCGGGCGTGCCGTGGTCGAAGCGGCGGATATCCGGGGCGTAGCTGAACAGGTCGAAGTCCCAGTTGAACGGATCGGGCTGGCTGAACCAGCCGCGCAGTCCCGGCTGACACTGTTCGATCAGAGACGGCTCGACGTAAAGCATGCCCGCGCCCGGTGTTCCGCACATCCATTTCAGACTGGTCGACAGCGCAAAATCGACGGCGGGACGTGTTACGTCAAACGGCAGCAGCCCCGCGCCTTGGGTGATGTCGACCCCGATCAGGCTGCCCATCCGTCGCCCGTGCGCGGCCAGCGCGGCAATGTCGCTGCGGTGCGAGGAGGTGGAGGAAATCCAGGTCAGGAGCGCCAGCCCCACATCCGCGCCCCAATGGGCCAGGATATCCTCATCCTCGACCCAGGTTGCGCCCTGTCGCAGGGGCACGGTGTGGAGCGTGAAGCCCAATCGTTCCTGTAAGCCGTTCAGCAGGAAATGGACCGAGGGGAAACAATCGCCCGCCACCAGCAGGCGCTTGCCCCTCAGGGCGCTCGCGGGCAGCGCCCCCATCAGCGAGGACAGCGCGCTGGTGACGCTTTCCGAGGTCGTGACGCTGCCTTCGGCCGCGTTCAGGATTGCCCGCCAGCGGTCGATGAACCGTTGGCGCTGCCCCAGCGCATAGGGCCATTGCCCGTCATCGGCCTTTCCCCAGACGGCGGCAAAATTGGTCATTGCCCGCGCCAGGTCGGCGGACTTGCCCGGATATTGCCCGATGGAGTGATAGAGGAAGTAGCCTGATCCCGCGTCGGCAAGGGGCATGGTCGCGATCCTGATTGTTGCTGCGGCCAGCATGTCGCGCCGGGTTCATTATTTCAAGCTTGAAATAGAAAATTGTCGCCCGCCCCCCGTGGCCATCCTCCATGCGCTCTGGCAGGGTGGGGGCAAAGGAAAGGACGCACGATGCGACGGATCGAGGATATCACGCTGCAGAATCTGACCCTGACGGTCGATGAGGACGGGATCGCGAAGGTCACGTTGAACCGGCCCGAAAAGCGCAACGCGCTTGACGCGGCGACGGTCGAGGAACTGGTGGACCTCTTCAGCGCCCTGCCGCGATCCGGCGTCCGGGTGGTGATCCTGCGGGCGGAAGGTCCGCATTTCTGCGCGGGTCTCGATCTGGTCGAACACTTCAGGGAAGACCGCGAACCTGCTGACTTCATGCATCTTTGCCTGCGCTGGCACGAGGCATTCAACAAGATGGAATATGGCGGCGTGCCGATCATCGCCGCGCTGAAGGGGGCCGTGGTCGGCGGCGGTCTGGAACTTGCCTCCGCCGCCCATATCCGCGTGGCGGACGCGGGCACCTATTTTGCCCTGCCCGAAGGCCAGCGCGGCCTTTTCACCGGCGGGGGCGCGACGATCCGCGTCGCCGATCTGGTCGGCAAGGCGCGGATGATCGACATGATGCTGACCGGACGCATCTACAAGGCGCAGGAAGCCGTTGACGTGGGCCTGGCCCAGTATCTGGTCGAGGACAGCGAGGCGAAGGCACTGGATCTGGCCCGCGCCGCGGCCAAACATCCGCCCCTGACCAATTTTGCCATCTGCTCGGCCATCAGCCATATGCAGAACATGTCGGCGCTGGATGCGGCCTATGCCGAAGCGGTGGTGGCGGGTGTCGTGAACACCCAGAAGGCGGCGCGCGGGCGGCTTGAGGCCTTTGCCAACAAGACCGCCGCGCGGGTCAGACCGGAGTAGGGGCAATGGACCATGCCAACCCGGTGCGCGGAATCGGGCTGAAACTGATATCGGTCGCGATCTTTGTAGCCATGGCGGTGCTGATCAAGCTTCTGGACGGCCGGATACCTCCGGGCGAGGTCGTCTTCTTCCGCTCGGCCTTCGCCGTGCCGGTGATCCTCATCTGGCTCTGGGCCACGCACAGCTTTGCGACGGGCCTGCGCACCGGCAATTACATGGGGCATGTCTGGCGTGGGCTGGCGGGCACGACCGCGATGGGCTTCGGTTTTGCGGGCCTTGCCCTGCTGCCGCTGCCGGAGGTCACGGCGATCGGTTATGCCGCGCCGCTCCTCACCGTCATTTTCGCCGCGATGTTTCTGGGCGAGGAGGTGCGCGCCTTCCGCATCTTCTCCGTCGGGCTCGGCATCGCCGGGGTGCTGATCATCCTGTCGCCGCGGCTGACGGCCCTGTCCGAAGGGGCCACGGGCGCGGCAGAGGCACTGGGGGCCATCGTGGTTCTGACCGGCGCGGTCTTTGCGGCACTTGCCCAGGTCTTCGTGCGCAAGCTGGTGGCGGTGGAGACGACGACAGCGATCGTGTTCTACTTCTCGATCAATTCCGCCGCCCTGTCGCTGGTGACGCTGCCTTTCGGCTGGGTCTGGCCGGATTGGCCGACGGCGCTTCTGCTTGTCGCCTGCGGATTGCTGGGCGGGGTGGGACAGGTCTTTCTGACTTCCTCCTATCGTCATGCCGATGCCTCGGTGGTGGCCCCCTTCGACTATGCCTCGATGCTCCTGGCGCTGGTCATCGGCTATTTCGGCTTCGGCGAGGTGCCAACGCTGATGGTGCTGGCCGGGGCGGGGCTGGTCATCCTGGCCGGTATCCTGATCATCTGGCGCGAACGCCGCCTTGGGCTGGAAAGGGCGCGGCAGCGGCAGTCGATGACGCCACAGGGCTGAGGGCGCGCCGCCGTCAGGCTTCAAGCCAGATGGTCACCGGCCCCTGATTGACCAGCGCCACATCCATGTCGGCACCGAACGCGCCATTGGCGACGCTGACGCCAAGCCCGCGCAGCGCTTCGGAAAAATGCAGATAGAGCCGCTCGCCTTCCTCGGGCCGGGCGGCGGCGGAAAAGCCGGGGCGGTTGCCGCGCGACGTGTCGGCGGCCAGCGTGAACTGGCTGACCACCAGCGCCGCCCCGCCCGTATCGGCCAGCGAACGGTTCATCTTGCCGGCCGCATCCTTGAAGATGCGCAGCTTCGCGATCTTGGCGGCAAGCGCCTCGGCCCTGGCGGCATCGTCCCCTTCCATCGCGCAGACGAGGATCAGCAGCCCCTCGCCGATCCGTCCGGTCTCGCGCCCGGCCACGGTGACGCGCGCCTCGCTTACCCGCTGGATCAGTGCCCTCATGCGGTAAGCTCATGCGCCCAGGGCGGATTTGCGCCGGGGCGCGAGACGGTCACGGCGGCGGCGGCAATGCCAAGGTCGAGTGCTGCCAGAAGCTGACCCGAAGTCAGCCGGGTCAGGGCGTCTTTCGTCAATGCCCGATCGCGGTGCAGCGCCGCCAGGGCGCCCGCGTTGAACGTATCGCCCGCCCCGACGGTATCGGCGACCGTCACCTTCCGCGCGGGGCAGAACACGGAAAGGTCCGCGGTAAACCCATGGGCGCCCGTCGCCCCTTCGGTGATCAGGACGAGCTTCGGGCCACGTTCCAGAATGCCGCGGGCAAGCGGCTCGATTTCGCCCGCGCCTTCCAGCCAGCGCAGATCCTCGTCGGACAGTTTCACGATGTCGGCCGCGCCGATCATGCGTGCCAGCCGTCCGCGATAGGCACCTTCATCGGTGATGAAGCCGGGTCGGATGTTCGGGTCGATCATCGTCACCCGCCGCGCCGCCTCGCGCCGCATCAGCGTTTCGTAGGTCGCGCCACAGGGATCGCCGACAAGGCTGATCCCCCCGAAGAAAAGCGCCGTAACACTTTCGGGAAGGTCCGGCAGGTCGTCCACCGACAGCATTCGTCCCGCGCTGCCGACATCGTAGAAGGCATAGCGCGCCTGACCATCGCGAAGCTGCACAAAGGCCAGCGTCGAGGGGCGGGCGATGCGCTTCACCAAGGAAGTGTCGACCTTCGACGCCGCAAGCGTATCGGCCAGGATCTGTCCCATGAAATCCTCGGCGATGCCGGAGAAGAACCCGGCAGGCGCGCCCAGCCGCCCCAGGGCAATCGCGGTGTTGAAAACGGCCCCGCCCGCATGGGGGGCAAAGGCCGCCTCGCCCGTCGTTGCCTGCCGCGGCAGCATGTCGATCAGCGCTTCGCCACAGGACAGGATCATCTCGGGGAACCTTTCAGTCTATGTTTGCGCAAACACGAACTTTCTACCGTCTCCGGCCAGCTTCGACAACCGCCACGATCGCCCGCTGAACCGTTCATCTGCCGATCCGGCGTTCGACCGCCGCGCGTGCGGCCTCGGGGTCTTGCGCCACCCACAGGACCATCCCGATCGTCCGGTCCATCAGGGGCCGGGCCTGATCCATCCCCGCATTCAGCCCGACCCCGTAACGTCAGGCCCGCACCACTGACGCACCTCATTCTTGACCCGCGCCGCCCGCGCTGTTCCGACCTGTCACAGGTCGGGCCGCGTCGCCTGCTGCAGGCCGAGCGCCTGTCGGCATCGACGGTCCGGCAGGGCAGATGGACGCCTTTCGGCCTGGGGCCCCCTGCGCGCATGGTTGAGCAGACCCGAGGGCGCCCCCCCTTTTGGGTCTCCTGTGCCGCGTCAGGACGGGATCGGCGATGACCGGCGTCGCACAAGAGCGGCATCCCGGCGAAGGGGCCGAAGGGTCGAACTGCACATCCACCCCGCGATTGTGGCAGTCTGACAGGTGGCGTTCCCCGGTCTTTGTCGCGGGAAGCTGATCCTTGATCCAGCGCCGGAAGGCGGTTTCCGAAATTGCGCCCCGGGAGGGGCGCCTCAGCGACAGGGGGTCGGTATGGTTGCAATGGTTGCGGAAAAGCCGCCCCTCGCCGGACCGAAAGCCCAGGTCGGCCCCGCCGGCGGGCAGGGAGATGTTCTCGATGTAGGATTCGGGGAGTTCAAGCCCATGGCCCGCAATGGCCGGGGTGATGGGCTTGGCGCGGATCGGATCCGGCTTGTCGGCGTTCGCCGCCATGTCCAGCGCCGGGATTGTCGCCTCTGCGATCATCCGCGCGCATTTCTGCACGATGCTGTTCCGGATCCGGAAGCTGATTTCGTCTGCGATGACGCCACCGGCCAGAAAATCGAGGATAGCCATCCTGCACTCCCTTTGCCGCGCGGGCCGGGCCGGTTTGCGGTTCAACTCTCGCCGGACATCAGCTCTGCGGCGATGATTTCGACGATCGGGCGCGCTTCTGCCAGGGTCATGCCCGGACGCAGGCGCGGATCGTAGAGGAGTTTCAGCAAAAGCTCGTCCTGCCGGGTCAGAAGGGCGAATTCCTCGTTGTCATTGAAGATCGAAGGGCGCGCCTTGGGGCTGTCGTTGATCAGGCCGAAGCCCTGGGCGATTTCCTCGTGCAGGCAGGATCGCCGCATCAGGTCGGGCAGTTCGCCCCGGATCACGACAAAGGCCCGGTCGTAGTTGCTGCTTTTGCCGGACATGCTGGAAAAGACGGTGCAGTAGACATCCGCCTTCATCGCTGCCGCCGACCGCACCGCGCCCGCGCTGGCCGTCGGCAGGAAGGCCAGAAGGCGCGCGCCGATCGCCCGACGCTCAGACGGATTGTCGATGGCGATACGGAAGTTCGGGTTGTCCGCCACGAGGCTGACCGACAGGCCGGTCAGCGCCGACAGACGGCTGGCCAGTCCCCGGATTTCGGCCAGGTCGCGTTGGCGCTGGCCCTCGGGGATGCTTGCGCCGAATTCGACCATCAGGCGCACCGGTCCGGTCCAGCGTTGCAGGCGCACCTCGCGCGGGCGGGCAACCAATGCGCCGTCCCGCTGGGAAAACTCCTCGTAGAAAGCGACGGCGAGGAAATTCCGCGCCAGATCGGACGGGCCGAACTTCGCATCCGGGCCGCCCCGGTCGGTTCGGAGCCGATCGGTCGTCAGGTAGAAATTCTGGATTTTCGTGTAATAGCCCATCGCCTCGCGTGTTGCCTGATCCGGGGCTGGGCCTGGCGCGGGTGGGGCAGCGGCGGTGGCCGCTGGTGGCGTGCGGTCACTGACGCAGCCAGCCAGAGTAAGCAGTGTCGTCAGGGCCAAAGCGCCGGTCAGAAGGCGCAGCCGATCTCTCATGTCTGGTCCCCGACCGCCAGAGGCTACCCTGCGCCATGGCCGCCGTCGGCGGCGCATGCACCTGATCGGCAAACAGTGGCACCGATCATCGCGACATTGGCACGACGCGCAGTCGAGGCCAAGGGGGCGCTGGCTGGAAAACCGTCATTCAGCCCCGGTCGGGACGGCGCGGACCCTTGCCTTTCGGCGGCCCCTTGGGCCCGCGCGGACGGTCTTCCCCGGGACGGCCGCCACCCGGTTTCTTGCCACCAAACCCGCCCGGACGCGGCTTGCGGTCGCCGCCGCCCGCACCCTCGGCGCGCGGCTTGCGATCGTAACCCGCCCCCTCGGCACGCGGGGCGCGAGGTTTACGGTCGAACCCCGCCCCCTCGGCACGCGGCGGGCGGGGCTTGCGGTCATGGCCGCCTGCACCTTCGGCACGCGGCCTGCGATCGTAACTTGCCCCCTCACCACGCGGAGCGCGAGGCTTAGGGTCGAACCCCTCGCCCTCGGCGCGCGGTGGCCGGGGCTTGCGGTCATAACCACCCGGACTTTCTGCACGAGGCTTGCGATCATAGCCACCCATGCCTTCTGCGCGGGGTTTGCGATCGTGACCCGCCCCTTCGGCGCGCGGAGCGCGAGGTTTACGGTCGAACCCCTCGCCCTCGGCGCGCGGCGGGCGCGGTTTGCGGTCATAGCCAGCCGGACCCCCGGCCCGCGGTTTACGGTCGCCGCCGCCCGCACCCTCGGCACGCGGCTTGCGATCGTGACCCGCCCCCTCGGCACGCGGGGCGCGAGGTTTACGGTCGAAACCCTCGCCCTCGGCGCGTGGCGGGCGCGGCTTGCGGTCATGACCGCCTGCGCCCTCGGCCCGGGGCCTGCGCTCGAACCCTGCGCCTTCGGCGCGCGGTTTGCGGTCGAAGCTGCCGGTCCCTTCCCGGCGGGGCGCACGCGCGGGGCGGTCTGCGCCGGATCGGGCGGGGCGGTCATCGCGGTCCCTGGTCCCTTCGCCCAACTGTTCCTTCAGCACCTTCTGCTTGACCTCGATCACATCGCCCGGTTTCATCGTGTTCAGCCGGAACGGGCCATAACTTACCCGGATCAGCCGGTTCACCGTCAGCCCGACCTCTGCCATCGCCCGGCGGATCTCGCGGTTCTTGCCTTCGCGCAGGCCCACGGTCAGCCAGGCGTTCGCGCCCTGCTGGCGGTCGAGCGAAATGTCCATCGGCAGGAATTCCTCGCCCTCGATCACCACGCCGCGCCGCAAAGGGTCGAAGGTCGCGTCGTTCGGCCGCCCGTTCACCCGCACCCGGTATTTGCGCAGCCAGCCGGTCGACGGCAGTTCCAGCCGCCGCTTCAGCCCGCCGTCATTGGTCAAGAGGAGCAACCCTTCGGAATTGAGGTCGAGCCGCCCGATGGACATCACGCGCGGCATTCCTTCGGGCAGGGTGTCAAACACCGTCTGGCGGCCCTTTTCATCCTTTTCCGAGGTCACAAGACCAAGGGGTTTGTAATAAAGCCACATGCGCGCGGGCTGCGGCGCGTCGATGGGCTTGCCGTCGAGCGTCACCCGGTCGGTCGGCAGCACGTCGAGCGCGGGCGAGGTCACGGCCTTGCCGTTGACCGCCACCCGGCCTTCGACGATCATGCGTTCGGCATCCCGGCGCGAGGCGACACCGGCGCGGGCCATGACTTTGGCGATACGCTCGCCGGGCTGATCTTGCTGGGTCATGACCTACTCTATCCGCTGGTGCGATCGGGGGAAAGCGCCCCTTACAGGGCTTTTCAATGCCCGTGAAGCCATGACGTGAAGCCTTGATCGGAAGGGCCGGGCAGGGCATCAGGGGGCATGAGCCCCTTCGTGAGCCATATGGAGGCCGCACTGGCCGAAGCCCGCGCCGCAGCCGCACGCGGCGAAGTGCCCGTGGGCGCGGTTCTGGTCGGCCCCGACAGGCGGATCGCGGCCTCGGCCGGAAACCGGACGCGCGAGATGAATGACCCGACCGCCCATGCCGAAGTCCTTGCCATCCGCGCGGCCTGCGCGACCCTGGGCAGCGAACGGCTCGAAGGTCACGATCTTTACGTCACGCTCGAACCCTGCCCGATGTGCGCCGCCGCCATATCGTTCGCACGGATCCGGCGGCTCTATTACGGCGCCCCCGATCCGAAATCGGGGGGGGTCGCGCAGGGCGCGCGGGTCTTTGCCCACCCGCAGTGCCACCACGCGCCCGAAGTCTATGACGGGATCGGCGCCGATGCGGCGGCGGAACTCCTGCGCGACTTCTTCGCGGCAAAACGCTAGAGGGTGATCGGCACCAAGACCTGGGGTTCGATCACCCTGACCCCCGGCAATCCGTCGGCCAGGGCCTTGGCCGACTGTTCGAGGATCGGGAAAGTCCGGTAGTGGCACGGGATGACCACTTTGAAATCAAAGTATTTTCGCGCGGCCCAGGCGGCGCGTTTCATATCCATCGTGTAGTGGCCTCCCGCACTCAGGATGCCGACGTCGGGCGCGTGATATTCGCCCATCCAGCCCATGTCGGCCATGATGTCGGTGTCGCCGGAGACATAGATGGTCCGCCCTTCGCCGGCGATCATGAAGCCGGTTTCCGACCCCGCCGGCACCGCATTGCCACCCCTGAAGTCGATGGAGGAAGAATGGCACGCATTCACCATCGTGACCATCACGCCGCCCAGATCGACGGTTCCGCCCTTGCCGAAGCCGAGCACCCCGGCGCCCTCACGTTCGAACCACTCGGCAAGTTCGTGGATGCAGGCCACCGTCGCGCCGGTTTCCTTCGCCACGGCCAGGCTGTTTGCCGCATGATCTCCGTGACCATGGGTCACGAGGACATGGGTGGCGCCCCGGATCGCCTCGGCCCGGCGGTCTTCGGGAAACATCGGGTTGCCGGAAAGCCAGGGGTCGATCAGCAGGACCGCCTTTGCGATCTCGATCCGAAAACCCGAATGTCCAAGCCACGTGATTTTCATGCCGCCCTCCCGTGATGCTTGCACCAGACTGCCCGATCCTGTTTTGCTGATCAAAGGCAAAGGGGGGCGGGCATGAACCTGACGGAGCTGTTTTTCGCGCAACTGACGGATCCGTTCCGCATCGGGATCACCATTGCGCTGATGCTGACCATGTATCGCACCCGCGCCGATACCGGCACATGGCTGCCGCTTGCCATCGGCGTCGTCTTCATCGCGGTCCTGATCCCCACGGTGCTTTATCCGGGGCAGGGCGACCGGGTGACGGCCATCCTCGTCGGGCTTTTCTCCACCAGCGTGCTTCTGGCGCTGGCTCTAGTAGCCCGCACCCTTGTCCTGCGGGCGCTCGGGCGTTAAACCGCGCCCAACATCAAGGACGGAGATCGCATGTCCATCGACAAGGATACGGCGCGCAAGGTGGCCCATCTGGCGCGCATCGCGGTGAAGGATGAAGACCTGCCGAAGCTCGCGGGGGAACTTTCCGCCGTGCTTGCCTTCATGGAGCAGCTGAACGAGGTCGATGTGGAGGGTGTTGAGCCGATGACATCGGTGACGCCGATGCGTCTGCCCCGGCGCGCGGATCAGGTGACGGACGGCAACATCCAGGCGCGGATCCTGAAGAATGCGCCCGACGCGCGCGAAGGCTTCTTTGCCGTGCCGAAGGTGGTGGAATGAGCGATCTGAACAAACTCACCATCGCCGAGGCGCGCGATGCGCTGAAGAAGGGTGAAATCACGGCGGTCGGGCTGACCGATGCCTGTCTGTCGGCGATTGACGCGGCGGATGCATTGAATGCCTTTGTCCACAAGACGCCCGAGCTGGCGCTGGAGCGTGCGAAGGCTGCCGATGCGCGCCTGAAGGATGGCGACGCACCGTCGCTGTGCGGGATTCCCCTGGGCATCAAGGATCTGTTCTGCACCAGGGGCGTGCCGTCGCAGGCCGCAAGCCGCATCCTTTCGGGCTTCCGCCCGGAGTATGAATCGACCGTCAGCCAGAAGCTGATCGACGCCGGTTCGGTGATGCTGGGCAAGCTGAACATGGATGAGTTTGCGATGGGCTCGTCCAACGAGACTTCTGCCTACGGCAATGCGGTCAGTCCGTGGCGGCGCGAAGGGTCCGATGCGGCCCTGACGCCGGGCGGCTCGTCCGGCGGCTCTGCCGCCGCCGTGGCCGCGGACCTCTGCCTTGCGGCGACCGGCACCGACACCGGCGGCTCGATCCGCCAGCCGGCGGCCTTCACCGGCATCGTCGGGATCAAGCCCACCTACGGGCGCTGTTCGCGCTGGGGGATCGTGGCCTTTGCCTCGTCGCTCGACCAGGCCGGGCCGATGACCAAGACGGTGCGCGATGCGGCGATCATGCTGGGCGCGATGGCCGGACATGACCCGAAGGATTCGACCAGCGCCGACTTGGCCGTGCCGGATTTCGAGGCGGCGCTGACCGGCGACATCCGCGGGCGCAAGATCGGCATTCCGCGCGAATACCGGATGGACGGCATGCCGGACGAGATCGAGGCACTGTGGAGAAGCGGCACCGACATGCTGCGCGATGCGGGGGCCGCGATCGTCGACATCAGCCTGCCGCACACGAAATACGCGCTGCCCGCCTATTATGTCGTGGCGCCTGCCGAAGCCTCGTCGAACCTCGCGCGTTATGACGGGGTGCGTTACGGCCATCGGGCGAAGCTCGCGCAGGGCGACGGCATCACGGAAATGTATGAAAAGACCCGCGCCGAAGGCTTCGGCCCGGAAGTCCAGCGCCGGGTGATGATCGGCACATATGTCCTGTCGGCGGGCTTCTATGACGCCTATTACAACCGCGCCCGCAAGGTCCGGGCGCTGATCAAGCGCGACTTCGAGCTGGCCTTCGCGTCAGGCATCGACGCGATCCTGACACCCGCGACGCCTTCGGCGGCGTTCGGGCTGGGCGAGATGGCGGATGCCGATCCGGTGGCCATGTATCTGAACGACGTGTTCACGGTCACCGTCAACCTGGCCGGTCTGCCTGGTATCGCGGTGCCGACGGGGCTGGACCATCAGGGCTTGCCGCTCGGGCTTCAACTGATCGGCCGCCCATGGGAAGAGAGTGACCTGCTTAATCACGCCTATGTGCTTGAACGGGCGGCGGGCTTTGTTTCCAAGCCCGGAAAATGGTGGTAAGGGGCCGCAAAACCGAATGAACAGGGATGACATGATGCGCCGTTCCGCGCCCCTTCTTCTGATCGGCCTTCTGGCCGCCTGCGCCACACCCGCCCATCTGCAACCGCAAAGTGGCGCCGGCTTTGGCGACGGCGCCACCGGCTATGGTGCGCCCGCGACCACCTATCCTTCGGCCCCGGCGGCCGCGCCGGTGGCAGGTGGTATCCCCTCGTCCGAAATCAACAGCGCGCTCTTCGGCGCGCCGGCCGCGCCCGGCGCGGCGGCGCCTGCTGTCCCTGTGGCTGCGGCCCCCGCGCCAACCGATCCGGCCGCAGCCTCAGGCCCGGGATCGGCAGGCATTTCGGACGAACAGGATTTCAAAGCCGTCTCGGCGCGCGAATCCATTGAAAGCGACAAGGCCCGGATCGAGGCGAACAAGGCAAATTATCAGCAGATTGCGCCCGCCGCCCTGCCGGAACGGACCGGGGACGCCGTGTCGCCGGTCGTCGCCTATGTGCTGAGCGCGCCGAACGGGCTGGGCGAAGCGATCTATGACCGCCTGCCCGTCAAGCCGGAAACCTATCAGAAGGCCTGCCAGCGTTACGCGACCGCCGAAGCCGCGCAGGAAGCCTTCCTGAAGGCGGGCGGGCCGAAGCGCAACGGCAAGAAACTGGACCCCGATGGCGACGGTTATGCCTGCGACTTCGATCCTACGCCCTTCCGGCAGGCGGCGGGCAACTGAGGTGAGGGCGGGCGTGGCGTGGCTCTGACCTTCGCCTCGCCCAACTTCGGGCCGCGCCGGGACGGCGCGCGCCCTGATCTGATCGTCCTCCACTATACCGCCATGCCCAGCTGCGCCGAGGCGTGTGAACGGCTGTGCGATCCACATGCAGAAGTGTCGGCACACTGGCTGTTGTCCGAGGCGGGCGAGGCCCACCAGCTGGTCGCCGAGGACATGCGCGCCTGGCACGCCGGGGCCGGGTCGTGGGGCGGCGCAACGGATGTGAATTCCCGCTCCATCGGCATCGAACTGGCCAATGTCGGCGATGCGCCGTTCCCCGAGCCGCAAATGGCCGCATTGGAGGGCCTGCTGGCCGACATCATGACGCGCAGGCACATACCGCCCGAACGGGTGATCGGCCATTCCGACATGGCGCCGGACCGTAAGCGCGACCCCGGGCCCCGCTTCGACTGGCGGCGGCTTGCGCGTGCGGGACTGTCGGTCTGGCCCGGCCTTTCGGGCGATCCTGTCGCCGACTTCCGTGCCTCGGCCCGGGCATTCGGCTATCCTGACCTGCCACCCGAAGTGTTGTTGACGGCTTTCCGCCTGCGGTTCCGTCCCTGGGCCTCCGGCCCCGAGGATGCGACCGACCGCGCACTGGCCGATGATCTGGCCCGCCGCTTCCCGGTTGACGCGGGAACCGCGCGCGCCTAGGTGATGCGGGCGCGGAGGGCTGGATGACCGCGGGGCGGGCGACCGCTTCGAGGAAAGTCCGGACTCCCTGAAGCAACGGTGCCGGGTAACGCCCGGCGGGGGCAACCCCAGGGAAAGCGCCACAGAGAAGAGACCGCCCCGGTCAGCCAGAGGTTCGCCTCCAGCCATCCGGGGTAAGGGTGAAACGGTGGGGTAAGAGCCCACCGCGGGCCGGGCAACCGGGCCGGCAAGGCAAGCCCCACCGGGAGCAATGCCGAATAGGGGTCTCGCGCGGGACACGTGTCTGCGGGCAACCGCAGAGACCGCCGCAGGGCAGCTTCGGCCCGAGAGACCCGGGTTGGCAGCTTGATCCCGCCGGCAACGGCGGGGCCAGAGGAATGGTCATCCAGAGGGGCAACCCTTGGACAGAATCCGGCTTACAGGCCCTCCGCGCGCTTCATGCTTTTTACCAATTGAGCCGGGCCTGACGGCCCGGCACGTCTTTGGTGGCCCGCGCATCGCGCGCGGGCGGGCCTCCGGCGGGGATATTTGGGCCAGAATGAATGGGATCAGGGGGCAGGGGCCGCAGCGAGGATGGCAAGCGCCGCGGCGTGAATCTCTGCGTTTGCTGCGGCCAGGACACGTCCGCCGTGATGGGCCGGGCCGCCCTGCCAGTCGGTGACGATGCCGCCCGCGGCCGCGATCACCGCGATCGGGGCCTGAATGTCATAGGGTTGAAGCCCGGCTTCCACGACAAGGTCGATCTGGCCAGCGGCGATCAGCGCATAGGCGTAGCAGTCGGTGCCGTAGCGGGTCAGCCGGATCTGCCCTGCAAGATGCCGGAAGGCAGCGCCTTCGGCGGGGGTTCCAACCTCGGGGAAGGTGGTGAAGAGGGTGGCGTCGGCCAGCGGGCGCGGGGGGCGGGTCTTGAGCGGGCGTTCGCCCTGCGGGCCGATCATGGTGGCAAGGCCGGGCCCGCCCACGAACCGCTCGCCGATATAGGGCTGGTCGATCAGCCCCAGAACCGGTCCATCCCGGTCCGCGACCGCGATCAGTACGCCCCAGGTCGGTGTGCCCGACAGAAAGGCGCGCGTGCCGTCGATCGGGTCGAGCACCCAGGTCAGGCCGCTGGTGCCGGCGCTGGCGCCGAACTCCTCGCCCAGGATTGCGTCACCGGGGCGCAGATCCTCAAGCAGCGCCCGCATGGCGCTTTCGCCGGCGCGGTCCGCTGCCGTCACCGGATCGAAGCCCGAGGCCAGCTTGTTGTCGGCCTGAAGGGCGGGGCTGCGGAAGTATGGCAGGATCGCCGCCCGCGCCGCATCCGCGAGCGCATGGGCGGTGCGCAGCAGGTCGTCCTGAAGGGTCGGGGAAAGCCGCGCGGTCATCTGACGCCTCATGCTGGTTCGGCGCGCAGGGTTAGGCGGAGCCGGACAAAGGGTCAAGCCGCCGTCCGGCCGTGCAGTCAGGCGGCGTCCGACAGAACCTTGGCCAGGTCGAAGAGGCGACGGCGCTGCGCTTCGGGTATCGCGTAGTAGGACCGCACCAGCATCAGCGCTTCCTTGTCGGCCAGAATGTCACCCAGCTGTTCGTCGACGACCGGGGCTTCGCTGCCCAACCCTTCGAAGAAGAAGCTGATGGTGACGCTGAGCGCATCGGCGATGTCCCACAACCGCGAGGCGGAGATGCGGTTCATCCCGGTTTCGTATTTCTGAATCTGCTGGAACTTGATTCCGACCTTGTCAGCCAACTGCTGCTGGGTCATCCCGACCATCCAACGCCGGTGCCGGACGCGCTTGCCGACATGAACATCCACGGGGTGTTTCATCATATTCTCCAACTCTGCACGAACCAGCGGAGCACCCTTAATCGGGGCCTTCCGTTCCCAATATTCATACAAGAAAAAATTGTGTCTGGAAATTCAATTATCTAGCAGGAGATAGCGCGCGGACCTTACCAAAAGTACAGGTCGCCACATGCGGAAACCGCAATTCATCAACTCGCGCGAGTCGGGAGTCGCAGGTTGCATTGCAAATTGCAATTGAAAGGGCGAGCGTCCTTTGCTCAATGCAATCAAAAGACTGTATGGACCTGCGGTGGCGCGATCTCTAACCTGCGACCGTGCATTTCTGCCATGCAACCGGGGGTGTAGCGTGCGGGCGTTTCAAATTGCAACGATCGGGCAGCCGCCGGGGATGGCGGAGGTTTTCCTGCCCGCGCCGGGTCCGGGCGAGGTGCGGGTGCGAATCATCGCCTGCGGGCTGAACTTCGCCGATCTGCTGATGGCGGAAGGCCGCTACCAGGAGCGGCCCAAGCCACCCTTCACCCTCGGGATGGAAGTGGCGGGCATCGTCGAAGCGCCGGGTGAAGGTGTCGCCCACCTGCCACCCGGCATGCGTGTCGCGGTCTTCGCCGGGCAGGGCGGTCTGGCGGAGGCGGGCAATTTCCCCGCCGACCGTTGCCTGCCGTTGCCCGACGGAATGAGTTTCGAGGCAGGCGCGGCCTTCCAGATCGCCTATGGCACCAGCCACCTGGCGCTTGACCGCCGGGCGGCACTCAGGCCAGGCGAAACCCTTCTGGTCACCGGGGCGGCCGGCGGTGTCGGGCTGACGGCGGTCGAACTTGGCCGCCAGATGGGTGCGCGGGTCATCGCCGTGGCGCGCGGGGCTGATCGGCTGGCGGTAGCGCGGGCGGCGGGTGCAGAGGTCGGGATCGACAGCACCGGGCAAAGCGCGGACGATCTCAAGGCGCAGCTGAAGGCCTTGGGGGGTGTGGATGTCGCCTACGAGACGATCGGGGGAGAGATCTTCACCGCGGCACTTGGGGCCATGCGGCCGGAGGGGCGGCTCCTGATCATCGGTTTCGCGGGCGGCGAGGTGCCGAAGGTCCCGGCCAATCATCTGCTGGTCAAGAACGTCTCCGTGATCGGCCTTTACTGGGGCGGTTATCTTTCGTTCCGCCCCGAAGCCTTGACCGGAAGTCTGGCGACGCTTCTGGACTGGTATGGCGCGGGACGGATCAGGCCGCATGTCAGCCATGTCCTGCCGCTCGGTCAGGCCGCTCAGGCACTGGCCCTCTTGAAGGACCGCAGGTCGACCGGCAAGGTCGTGGTGCGCTGTGACGGATCGGAATAGCGGGCGCGCAGCAGTTCCTTCAGATCCTCGACCACCGGGCCTTTGTGCACGCCCGCGTCATAAAGGCATATCGTGATGTTGCCGAGGTCGGGAAGATCGGCCAGCGCGGGCACGACCGCGCAACTGTCGGAATAGCGCCCCTTCATTCGCGCGGTCAGCGCCAGATCGGCGGTGATCATTGCCTGGACTGCTTCGTTCGAGCGACCGAAAAACCCCATCTCCCAGGGGATCGCATGGGCGTCGAGCCGGGCAAGGGCGATGGCGCGGAACTTGCAGTTTTCCTCGAAACCGAGCCGCAGCGGCCGATTTTGCCAGGCCGTCCCGCCAATCGCGCCAACCCAGACCAACTCGCTGCACGACAGGGCCTCGCCGCCGGGGCCGGGTTCTTCCTCGGTCGTCAGGATCACGTCGAGTTCGCCCCGCGCAAGCGCTTCCTTCATCGGGATAGAGAAGGAAGAGGTCAGGTTGATGCGCAACCGGGGATAGCGTTGTGCCATCGTCTTCAGGATCTCCGGAATCGCGGGGTAGACGATGTCATGCGGAACGCCGAGGCGCAGTTCCCCTTCAAAGGCCGCCTCGTTCAGCCGGGCCAGAACCTCGTCGTTCAGGGCCAGCATGCGGCGCGCGTAGGCCAGAAGCTGTTCGCCTTCCGGCGTCAGGATCAGTCTCCTGGCCGACCGGAAGAAGAAGGGGCGGCCGAAGCTTTCCTCCAGCCGCTTGATCTGCATCGACACGGCGGACTGGGTCAGGTTCAGGAACCCGGCGGCGCGGGTGACCCCGCCCATGTCGGCGGTCACGGCAAAGGCGCGAAGGGCAGTCAGGTCGAGGTTGCGGGCCATATCACGTTTCCTGATGCGTAGATGAACAAATATTCACTTTCATAATCAAGCATGGCCAGTGATATTAATCAATAGAGTGAATGATGATCACCAGTTCCATCATGATGCTGCATGAAAGGTTCTTCCATGCCCGGCCTGCTTCCTGCCCGCCTGCCGTTTCTGGGCGCCGTTTCGCGCTTTGCCGATCCGATATCGGAACTGCCCCGGATGATCTGGTCCCGGGCGGAACTGGCCCGCCAACGGCGGGCGCTGAACCGGCTTGAGGCGCGGCTTCTGGCTGACATCGGCCTCTGCCCGGAGGCAGCGGGCCGCGAGGCAATGCGCCCCGGTTGGGACGCGCCCGAACATTGGACGGCGCAATCGACACAGCCGCGACGCAAAATCCTTGAAATCCCGCCTTTTCGCCCCAATATGAAACAAGAACTCCGTGCGCCAGACCGCGCGCCGGGGCAGGGAAACACTGAGGAGGGTTAGATGGCTGACTTTCAGACCATTAATACGGGCCGCGCCAGTGCGGGTTATGCCGCGATCGACGAAGGGTTGCGCGCCCATATGAACAAGGTCTACGGGCTGATGTCCGTGGCAATGCTGCTGACCGGGCTGGTGGCCTGGGCGGTGGGCACCAACGATGCGCTTCTGAGCGTGATCTTCGGGTCGCCGCTGAAATGGGTGGTGATGTTTGCGCCGCTGGCCGTGGTCTTTGCCTTCGGCGCGATGATCGGCCGCATGTCGGCGGCGACGGCGCAGCTCGTCTTTTACGGGTTTGCCGCGCTCATGGGCCTGTCGATCAGCTACATCTTTGCCGTCTATACCGGCGTTTCGATCGCCCAGACCTTCTTCGTCACCGCTATCGCCTTCGCGAGTCTCTCGCTTTACGGCTACACGACCAAGAAAGATCTGTCGGGGATGGGCACCTTCCTGATGATGGGCCTGATCGGCCTGCTGGTCGCCTCGGTCGTGAACATCTTCCTCGCCTCGTCGGCGGTGGCTTTCGCGATCTCGGTGATCGGGGTCCTGATCTTCGCCGGTCTGACCGCCTATGATACCCAGTCGATCAAGAACACCTACATCGCGCATGCGCAGGTGGGCGATCAGGACTGGCTGGCGAAGTCGGCGATCATGGGGGCGCTGAACCTCTATCTCGACTTCCTCAACATGTTCATGTTCCTGCTGCAGTTCATGGGCAACCGCGAATAACATTTCGCTTGGCCACACAGGCTGGGGGCCGGTCCTTGGACCGGCCCTTCTGCTTTTGCGGGGCAGTGCAAAGGTGAAGAAAGTCTGACGCGGAGCGGCTCACCTGTTGGCTGGCCAGGGGCGTGGCCCCGACCGGGCGCGGGACGCCCGCCAAAGAAAAAGGCCGCGCAATCGCGCGGCCTCCAACCGGGTTCAGGCCAGGCAGATCCTACTTGATCTTGCCTTCCTTGTATTCCACATGCTCCCGCTTCACGGGATCGTATTTCTTCACGACCATCTTTTCGGTCATGGTGCGGGCGTTTTTCTTGGTCACATAGAAGTGGCCGGTGCCTGCCGTCGAGTTCAGGCGGATCTTGATCGTCGCCGGTTTCGCCATCGTCGTTCTCCACTGGTCAGGTGGACAGAGAGGCCACCCGCGAAAATCCTTGAAACCCGCCTTTTACGGAGGAAACCGGCAGAGTCAACTGCGAAACGACAGGCCGCCGCATCCCTGGCCGCTTTTGACCGCAGGGCCGGACCCCGCTATAGTCGGAGGCGCGGCCGAGTCCTTGTGCTCCCTTCTGTCGGGCGTCCCATAAAGCACCGAAGGGGGTGTTTTGAACCGGGGACGAGGCCATGCAGGACATCCTTATCCGAAATGCCGATGTGATCGTGACCATGGACGCCGCACGGCGCGAACTGGCGCGGGCCGATCTTCTGATCCGCGGCGGTGCGATCGCGGCGGCGGGGCACGGGCTGCACGCGCCCGACGCGATCAAAGTGGAAGCCGCAGGTTGCGTCGTCACGCCCGGCCTGGTGAACACGCACCACCATCTTTATCAGTCGATGACGCGCGCCGTGCCGGGCGGGCAGGATGCGCTTCTCTTCGGCTGGCTGAAAACCCTTTATCCGGTCTGGGGGCGGATGGGGCCGGAAGAAATCCGCGTCTCGGCCCTGACCGGGCTGGCGGAACTGGCGCTGTCGGGCTGCACGCTGACCTCCGATCACCTCTATCTCTTCCCGAACGGCGCGCGGATCGACGATACGATAGACGCGGCCCGGGAGATCGGCCTCCGGTTCCATCCGACGCGCGGGGCCATGTCGATCGGCGAAAGCGCGGGCGGACTGCCGCCGGACACGCTGGTCGAGCGGGAGGCGGCGATCCTCGCCGACATGGCGCGGGTGGTCGACAGGTTCCACGACCCCAGGGACGGCGCGATGGTGCGGGTCGGCCTCGCCCCCTGTTCGCCCTTCTCGGTCACCCGCGACCTGATGCGCGAGGCGGCGCTTCTCGCCCGTGACAAGGGCGTGATGCTGCACACCCATCTGGCCGAGAATGACGAGGATATCGCTTATTCGCTGGCACATTTCGGCTGTCGGCCGGGCCAGTACGCCGAGGAACTGGGCTGGACCGGCGACGACGTCTGGCACGCCCATTGCGTGAAACTCGATCCGTCAGAGATCGGGCTTTTCGCCCGTTCGCGCACCGGCGTCGCCCATTGCCCCTGCTCGAACTGCCGCCTTGGATCCGGCATCGCGCCGGTGCGCGCCATGCGCAACGCGGGCGTCAAGGTCGGGCTGGGCGTCGATGGCTCGGCCAGCAATGACGCGGGCAACCTGGTGGCCGAGGCGCGGATGGCGCTGCTGCTCCAGCGGGTCGCAAGCGGGGCTGACGCGATGAGCGCGCGCGAGGTGCTGGAGATCGCGACCCTTGGCGGCGCGCAGGTGCTGGGGCGACCGGACTGCGGCGTGCTGGAACCCGGCAAGCGGGCCGACATCGCCATCTGGGACATGCGCGGGATCGAGGCGGCGGGCGCCTGGGATCCGGTCGCGGCGCTGATGCTGTGCGGTCCGGCCCGCGTGCGGCACCTGTTCGTCGAGGGGCGTCAGGTGGTAAGGGACGGGCAGGTGACGACGATCGACCTGCCGCGGGTGATCGAGGATCAGAACCGCCTGGCGCGGCGGCTGGCGGGCTGACTCACGCGAAGGAGCCGGCGTGGGGTGTCCTACCGAGCACCCGGCGCAACACCATTGACGCACCCGGCAAATGCTGTGCCTCCTGTTGCTGGTCGGACGATCTTTCGGCCGTCCAATCCGGCGCCTCGAAAGGAGAAAGCCATGACCCTGACCCATGCCTCCGCACAAGCCTTTGCCGATGCCTACACCGCCGCCTGGAATTCCGGCTCTGCACCTGCGGTCGCCGCGCATTACGCGCCTGACGGGGGCATCATCATCAATCGCGGCACGCCGTGGGAGGGTCGCGCCGGCGTGCAGCGCATGGCCGAGGGCTTCTTCGCGGATGTGCAGGACATGAAAGTGATGTGCAACGAGGTTCGCGCGGCAGGCGACCATGTGGCCTATTTCTGGACCTTCACCGGCCGCCACGCGGCGACCGGCAGAGCGCTGCGCGTCGTCGGCTGGGAAGAATGGGATTTCGACGGCGATGGCAGGGTGCAGGCCTCCCGCGGCTGGTTCGATGCCGAGGATTATGCACGCCAGGTGGACGGGGCCTGACCGCGCCCGGCCCAGGACGGGGCGGCGCGCCGCCCGATGCGTCACGAAGTCTTTTGCCCGCCGACCCAGACCGCCCTTGTCGCCCGGTCGTCGCCCATCATGATCGTGGGGAACAGCGCCTCCCACAGGTCGTTGGCGCGGGCGGCGCGCTGGGCGATGGCGGGGGTGGAGGCAAGGTCGATCACCGTAATGTCGGCCTCCATCCCCGGGGCGAGGTTGCCGATCAGGTGGTCGGCATGCAGCGCGCGGGCCGAGCCTTGCGTGGCGAGCCACCAGAGTTGCGCCGGATGCAGCGGCGTGCCGCGCAGTTGGCCGACTTCGTAGGCCGCGGCCATGGTGCGCAGCATGGAAAAGGACGACCCGCCGCCGGTGTCGGTCGCCAGCCCGACGCGGATGCCGCGCCTGGCCATGGCCAAGGTCGGGAAAAGGCCGGAGCCGATGAAAGTGTTCGACGTGGGGCAGTGGATCAGTGCCGCGCCGGTTTCGGCGATCCGGGCGACTTCGCGGTCGGTCAGATGGATCGCATGGCCGAAAAGCGCGCCTTCGCGCAGCAGACCTTGCGTCTCGTAGGTGTCGAGATAGTCGCGCGACTGCGGGAAGAGGGATTTCACCCACTCCACCTCGTCCGTCTGTTCGGACAGATGCGTCTGCATCAGGCACTGGGGATATTCCCGCCAGAGGGTGCCCATCGCCTCAAGCTGTTCGGGGGTGGAGGTGGGCGAAAAGCGCGGGGTGATCACGTAGGACAGGCGGTCCATCCCATGCCATTTTTCCAACAATCTCCGACTGTCATCGTAGGCCGTGCGGGGCGTGTCGCGCAGTCCGTCGGGCGCGTTGCGGTCCATGCAGGTCTTGCCGGTGAAGGCGCGCAGGCCACGGGTCTGGGCAGCTTCGAAAAAGGCATCGACACTTTCGGGGTGGATGGTCGCGTAAGAGCAGACGGTTGTGGTGCCGTTGGCCAGCGTCAGGTCGAAGTAACGCTCCGCAATGGCGCGGGCATAGGCCTTGTCGGCGAACTTCATCTCTTCGGGGAAGGTGTAGCTGTTCAGCCAGTCGATCAGCCGCTTGCCCCAGGACGCGATGATCGCCGTCTGCGGGTAGTGGACATGCGCATCGACAAAACCCGCCGAGATCAGCGCTGACCCATAGTCATGGACTTTTGCCTGCGGGTGGCTGCGCCGCAGATCGTCTGCCTCGCTCACCGCCATGATCCGGCCGCCCTCGATCAGGACGCCACCCCGCGCGGAATGGCGGGCTGCCTCCGGCCCCTCCAGAAGCGCATCGCCCGCAAAGGCCAGCGTTTGTCCGATCAGCAGATCCGCCATGAAACCCTCCCCGTCACGCGGCACAGTCTAAGCCCCTATTGCCGGGCCGTAAATTTGGCCTTTGCCCCTGTTTCTTTGAAAGTGCTTCCGATAATGTCCCGGTAATTCCGACCGGGGACAGAATGACCGAGACCGAGCATCAGACGGCCGAAAGGCCTGCGGAGCGGGCGGAAGAGGATTATGCCCTCGACCACCGGACCGTCGATGCGATTCTCGAAGCGGTCGGGGCGGGGGACGCGGCGCAGATCGACGCGCTGATGGAACCCCTGCACGCCGCCGACATCGCCGACCTGTTCGAGCAGATCGGATCGGGCGAGCGGGCGGCGCTTCTGTCGCTCTGGTCGCGCGGGATCGACGGCGAGATCCTTTCGGAACTGGATGAAGGCATCCGCGAGGAGGTCATCGCCGCGCTGCCGCGCGAGGTGCTGGCCGAGGCGGTCCGCGCACTTGATTCCGACGATGTGGTCGACCTTCTCGAAGATCTGGAGGAGCCGCAGCAGGAGCTGATCCTCGGGGCGCTGGAGGACAGCGACCGCGCCGCGGTTCAGCAATCGCTGACCTATCCGGAATATTCCGCCGGCCGCCTGATGCAGCGCGAGGTGGTGACCGCCCCCGAACATTGGACGGTGGGCGAGGCGATCGACTTCCTGCGCGGCGAGGCCGAACTGCCCGATCAGTTCTACCATGTGATCCTGATTGATCCGCGCCGGCATCCGACTGGCTACGTGACGCTGGGCAAGATCCTGTCCTCGCGCCGCTCCACCCCCCTGAAGGGCATCATCGAGGACAGTTTCCGCACCATCCGCGTCACCGAGGACGAGGGCGACGTGGCCTATGCTTTCAACCAGTATCACCTGATCTCGGCCCCGGTGGTGGATGAACATGACCGGCTGGTCGGCGTCATCACCATCGACGATGCGATGGCGGTTCTGGACGAGGAACATGAGGAGGATGTGCTGCTTCTCGCCGGGGTGGGCGAGGAAAGCTCGATCTCGGATGGCGTGATCGAGACGGTGCGGCAGCGTATTCCGTGGCTGTTGGTCAATCTGGTGGCGGCGAACATCGCGGCGCTGGTCATCGCGCAGTTCTCGGGCACGATCGAGGCGCTGGTGACGCTGGCGGCGCTGATGCCGGTCGTGGCCTCGATGGGCGGCAACGCGGGAACCCAGTCGCTGACCGTCGCGGTGCGGGCCTTGGCCACCAAGGATCTGACCGGCTCGAACGCGCCGCGCGTCGTGCGGCGCGAGGCGGTCGTGGGCCTGATCAACGGCCTGATGTTTGCGGTGATCATGGGCATCGTCGGGTATGTGATCTACGGATCCTGGATGCTGGGCGGCGTCGTGGGCGCGGCGATGATCATCAATCAGATCGTGGCGGCGCTTGCCGGTGTCCTTGTGCCACTGACGCTGGAGAAGTTCGATTTCGACCCCGCCCTTGCGTCGGGCACTTTCGTGACGACGACGACCGATGTCATCGGTTTTTTCACCTTCCTCGGACTGGCGAGCCTCATCCTTCTATGACCTCTCTCCCGGATATCAAGGCGGCGGCCCGCACCGCCGCTTTTGCGCAGCGCAAGGCGGCGTTTGCCGCAAGGACGGATCGTGATCACCTGATCCTGAACGAGGTGCTGTCAGCCCATCGCGCGGGGACGCTCGCCGGCTACATGCCGATGCGAACCGAGATCGACTGCCTGCCCGCGATGACCGCGCATCTGGCGGCGGGGCAGGGCGGGCGGGTCTGCGTCCCGGTCATTCCGGGCCCGGCGCAACCGCTCAGGTTTCACGAATGGCGGCCGGACGCCCCGATGATCGCCGGCGAATTCGGCGCGCTGATCCCGGACGGGACGGTCGAACTGGTGCCGCAGGTTCTGGTGGTGCCGCTTCTGGCCTTCGACCGGCGCGGGTTCCGTCTGGGGTATGGCGGCGGCTTCTACGACCGCACGTTGGAGGGCCTGCGCAGGCGCGGACCGGTGACGGCCATCGGTTTCGCCTTTGCCGCGCAGGAAATGGACGAAGTGCCCGTTGAACCGACAGATCAGCCCCTTGACCTGATCATCACCGAAAAGGGCGTGATCCGGCCGTGAGGCCGCCCGTCAGCCGCGCCGACGCAGCCGAAGGCCGCCCACCGCCAATCCGGCGCCCAGGAGCAGCAATCCCGAAGCCGGCAGCGGAACCGGCGCTGGGCCGGCCGCGTTCAGCGTGACATTGTCGAGATCGCGTTGCCCGCCGGGTGCGTCGCACATCGCGGTGCTGGCCGGATAAAGCAGTTCGATCCGCAGTTTGCTCAGGCCGGTGAAGCCCGGGCCGAGCAGGATCGACTGCACGGTGCCCGCGATGTCGCCCAGAAGAAACGTCGCGGTGCTGACGATGGAACCGCCCTGAAAGCCGGTGACGACGATGTTGTCGCTGTAGGGGCCGGGCGGATCCCGGAAATTATAGCCGAGCGATACGAGCGAAAATCCCACCGCATCGAAAAGCCCGCCCATGGTCAGGTCGAGGCCGCTGGCAAGGCCGGTGCCTGAATCGTCGATATGGGCAAAGCCGGGCTGGCCGAAATAGGCAAGCGATCTGCCGATCGCCTTGGCGGCGGTGCCGTTTTCAACATAGGTCGACACCCAGGGGGCGTCGGGCCTCCGGTCGACGGTCGTTCAACTCCTTGGCGATTTCCCGCCGGGCCCGTTGCGGCGAGGCTTGTCGCGAACGGGCTTGCACCTGGTTCAGAGCGCGCTTAGGCAGACGCCATGAAGCTGTTGTTCCTGGGCGATGTGATGGGCCGTGCCGGTCGGGCGGCGGTGGTCGGGCGGCTGGCGCAGCTCCGCGCGGACTGGGCGCTCGATTTCGTCGTGGTGAACGGGGAAAATGCGACGGGCGGCGCGGGGATCACGCCGGAACATGCCAAGGCCCTGCTGGCCGCCGGGGCCGATTGCCTGACCCTTGGCGATCATGCCTTCGACCAGAAGGACATGCTGTCGTTCATCGAGAGCGAACCGCGCATCATCCGGCCATTGAATTACGCCAGGACCGCGCCCGGCAGGGGGGCGCGGCTGTTCGAGGCGAAGGGCGGGCGCAAGGTTCTGGTGACGCAGGTTCTGGGGCAGGTGTTCATGAAACGCCCCTTTGATGATCCTTTCTCGGCCGTCGATGCGGTTCTGCGGGCCCATCCCTTGGGCGGGCTGGCGCAGGCGGTGATCGTCGATGTGCATGCGGAAGCCACGAGCGAGAAGATGGGCATGGGCCATTGGTGCGACGGTCGTGCCAGCATGGTGGTTGGCACCCATACCCATGTGCCGACGGCGGATGCGCAGATCCTGCCCGGCGGCACCGCCTTCCAGTCGGACGCGGGCATGTGCGGCGATTACAATTCGGTCATCGGCATGGAGAAGCTTGAACCCATGCGCCGTTTCGTGACCGGCATGGTCAAGGAACGCTTCACCCCGGCCGAGGGCGAAGCGACGCTGAGCGGCCTCTATGTGGAAACCGACGACCGGACCGGACGCGCCACCCGCGCGCGGATGATCCGCCTGGGCGGGCGGCTGGAACAGGCGCAGCCGTGACCTCGCGCTGGCCCTGGATCGGCGCGCTGTTTGTGCTGGGCGTGGGGTGGGGGTCGACCCAGAGCCTTGGCAAGATCGCGGCCTCGGGCGGCGCGGGGCATTTTCTGCTGATCTTCTGGCAGTTGGTGATCGGGGTTCTGGTCCTGGGCGCGCTGCTTCTGGTGCGGGGCCGGCGGCTGCGCCTGACCCGGCCAGCCTTGCGCTTTGCCGTGGTGATCGCCGTGATCGGCACGATCATTCCGAACTCGACCTTCTATATGGCGGTCCGCCATCTGCCTGCGGGGATCATGTCGATCCTGATCTCGATGGTTCCGCTGCTGGCCTTCCCGATAGCGCTGGCGCTCGGCATGGACCGGTTCAGCGCGCGGCGGTTTCTGGGGATTTTGTGCGGGCTGGCCGGCGTGGCGCTGATCGCGCAGCCGGGCGCGGGGGCGGGGCAGACCCTGCCGGTCCTCTGGATCGCGGTTGCGGTGGTCGGGCCGCTTTTCTACGCGATCGAAGGCAATGTGGTGGCCCGCTGGGGCACGGCGGGGCTTGATCCGGTCGAGGCGATGTTTCTCGCCTCCCTCGTCGGCGCCCCTCTGGCCCTGATGCTGACCCTGACTTCGGGCCAGTGGGCCTGGCCGCAGCGGCCCTTCGGCCCGCCCGAATGGGCGCTGATCGGCTCCTCGGCGCTTCATGCCTTTCTCTATACCGGCTACGTCGCCCTCGCGTCCCGCGCGGGCGCGGTTTTTGCCACGCAGACCTCCTATATCGTGACCGCTTCGGGCGTCTTCTGGGCGATGGCGCTTCTGGGGGAACGCTTCAACAGCGGCGTATGGGCGGCATTGGTCGTGATGTTTGCGGGCCTTTTCCTGGTCGCGCCACGGGCAAGAGTGGCGCTAAACGCTTGATCGGGAAGGCGTGCCATGCGAAGGCTCGCCCGACCGCGGCGGCCTTGGGGGGATGATGCTCGGACTGGAACTGGCTGAGGGTGCGCAGGCCTGGGTTGCGCTCGGGATCGTCGCGGGCATGTTCGCGCTGTTCCTGAGCGAGAGGTTCGCCCCGGAAGTCGTCGCCATGGCGGGCGCGGCGCTGATGATCATCCTCGGAATTCTGCCCATAGAGGACGCCACAAAAACCCTTTCCAATTCAGCACCCTGGACCATTGCCTTCATGTTCATGATCATGGGGGCGCTCCTGCGCACCGGCGCGCTGCAGGCGATCAGCAGCATTGCCGAACGTCACGCCGAAGATCACCCGGCCCGTACCGTCGTCCTGCTGTATCTGGTTGTTGTCGTCGGCTCGGCCTTCATGAACAATACGCCGGTCGTGGCGGTGATGATTCCGATCTTCATTCAGGTCGCCAAGCGGCTCGGCACGCCGCCTTCGCGCTACCTGATGCCGCTGTCCTATTTCACCATCCTCGGCGGCATGATCACGCTGATCGGCACCTCGACCAACATTCTGGTGGATGGCGTCGTTCAGAAACAGGGCCTTGAGGCGTTTTCGATCTTCGAGATCGCTCCGGTCGGCCTTGCCGTGACCCTGGTGGGCGGAACCTTCATGGCGCTTTTTTCCCGCCGCCTGGTCCCGGAACGGCAGTCGATGGGGGTTCTGCTGAGCGACAGGCGCAAGGTGAAGTTCTTTACCGAGGTCGCGGTGCCGGAAAGTTCCGGTCTGATCGGGCGACGGGTGACCGAGATCGAGATTTTTCGCCGCGACGGGGTGCGGCTGGTCGATGTGTTGCGTGGGGACGCATCGCTGCGCCGCGACCTGGGGTCGGTGATCGTTCAGGCGGGCGACCGGGTGGTTCTGCGCACCGAAATGGCGGAACTTCTGCACCTGCAGCAGCGCAAGGACGTCACGCTGGTTGACAAGCTGTCGTCGGTGGCGACCGAAACGGTCGAAGTGCTGATCACGCCCGGCTGCCGCCTGATCGGTCGAACCCTGGGCGAACTGCGCCTGCGTCGCCGCTATGGCGTCTATGTGCTGGCTGTCCATCGCCGAAACCAGAATATCGGGCGCCAGCTTGACGACCTGATCGTGCAGGTGGGGGACACGCTTCTTCTGGAAGGGGCGGCGGAGGATATCGCGCGCCTGGCCGCCGACGTCGATCTGGTCAACATCAACAAGCCGACCGCCAAACCCTTCCGCCGCAGTCACATGCCGCTGGCGATTGCCGCGCTGCTGGCCGTCGTGATTCTCTCCGCGCTCGATGTCGCGCCGATCCTTGTCCTGGCGATGCTCGCCGTGACCCTGCTTCTGGTCGCGCGGAGCGTTGACCCGGACGAGGCGCTCCATGCCATCGACGGGCGGCTGATGGCGATGATCTTCGGGATGCTCGCGGTGGGCGAGGGGCTGGACAATGCCGGGGCCGTCAAGCTGATCGTCGATGCGGTGGCACCGCTCTTGCAGGGGTTGCCGCCGGTCGCGGCGCTGGCGGCGGTTTATTTCCTCGGCCTTGTGATGACGGAATTCCTGTCGAACAACGCGGTCGCGGTGATCTTCACGCCGATTGCCATGCAGCTTGCGCTGTCGCTGGGCCTCGACCCGCGCCCCTTCGCGGTTGCAGTGATGTTTTCGGCCTCCGTCGCGTTTGCGACACCGATCGGGTATCAGACGCACATGATGGTCTATGGGCCGGGCGGGTACAAATTCTCCGACTTCCTGCGTCTCGGTCTGCCGCTCGACATCGTGACGGGGATCGCGGCGGTCCTGACCATTCCGCTGGTCTGGCCGCTGGGAGGGAACTGAGATGCGAGGGCTTTCCCTTTCGGCCGCACTTCTGCTCGCTGGTTGCGCAGAATGGGGCGCCCGGGCGGTTCATCCCGTCGCCGCGCGCCTGGGGGGCGAGCGGCTTGCCGTGACGTTCAGCGATGGTCAGGTCTGCCATGCCGATGTGCCAATGGCCGGGGGCGCGGGCACCTTTGCGGACTGTCCCGACCGGGGCGGATGGCAGGCGACCATCGGCAAGCGCAATCTGCTCGAGCCGATCTTCGGCGCGGCGGTTTCCCCCTATGGGCGCATCACCGTGGCTGGGCCGACAGGGTGGGCGCGGGTTTTCATCACACCGCCGCCCCGCGTCAAGGCCGACTGACCCCGCCGGGGTTGCGGCCCGCGGTTGCCTTGTCATATAGAGGCGCGAAATCGCGCATATCCGGTGGAGACCCCCATGGCAGGCCATTCCAAATGGGCCAATATCCAGCATCGCAAGGGCAAGCAGGACAAGCTGCGCTCCAAGATGTTTTCCAAGCTGGCGAAGGAAATCACCGTCGCCGCCAAAATGGGCGACCCCGACCCCGACAAGAACCCGCGCCTGCGTTTGGCTGTGAAGGCCGCCAAGTCGCAGTCGATGCCGAAGGACGTGATCGACCGTGCGATCAAGAAATCCCAGGCGGGCGATGCCGAGGACTACACCGAAATCCGCTATGAGGGGTACGGCCCGAACGGCATTGCGATCATTGTCGAGGCGATGACCGACAACCTGAACCGCACCGCGTCGAACGTTCGGTCCTATTTCACCAAATGCGGCGGCAACCTTGGCCAGACCGGCTCGGTCTCCCACTCCTTCGACCGGGTGGGCGAGGTGTCGTTCCCGGCCTCGGCGGGAGATGCCGATGCGGTGATGATGGCGGCTCTGGATGCCGGCGCGTCAGACGTGGAGTCCGAGGAGGACGGCCACTGGGTCTATTGCGAAATGGACGCGCTGAGCGAAGTGACCGAGGCGCTGGAAAAGGCGCTGGGGGAATCGACCGAGGCGAAGCTGATCTGGAAACCCCAGACCCAGACCGAGGTTGATCTGGAAACCGCGCAGAAGCTGATGCGCCTGATCGACATGCTGGAAGAAGACGATGATGTGCAGGCGGTGACGCACAATTTCGACATTCCCGAAGAGGTCGCGGCCCAGCTTTGAGTCAAGCACGGCGTTTTCGGGCGCCGGTTTCCATGGCGCTGTCAGCGGACGGCAAGCAGCATGTGCCGGGCCGCATCCCTGACCGCGCGCGTCAGGGGCGTCAGCCCGTCACCCGGCAATCGCGATGCCTGCCAGAAGAGCGCGACATCAAGCGGCCGGCCTTCGCACAACGCCACAAGCCGCCCGTCGCGGATCGCCTCGCGCCCCAGGGGTTCGGGGTTCATCCCCCAGCCGATCCCGAGGGTGGCCGCGTCTAGAAACGCGGTCGACGAGGCGATGCGATGGCAAGGAAGGGTGATGGACAGGCCCAGGGTGGTCTGCACCCACGCCTGTTGCAGCCGGTCCTTGCTGTTGAACGCCAGCGCCGGCGCTTTTGCCAGCGCGCCCGCCGTCACCCCATCCGCGAACCAGCGCCGCACGAAGGCGGGTGAGGCCGTTGCGACATACCGCAGCGACCCGAGCGCGAACTGGTCGCAACCCGGCACCGATTGCAGCCCCGAGGTGACGGCGGCCTGCGCCTCGCCCCGTCTGAGCCAGTCGACGGAGTGGTCCTGATCGTCGATCTCCAGGTCGAAAAGCCAATCGGGCAAGGTCGCAAGCGCGGGCAGGAACCATGTTGCCAGACTGTCGGCATTCACCGCGATCCGCACCCGCACCCGGCGGTCGGTCGCGAACCCGAGGTCGCGGGCCAGCCCGGCCTCAAGCAGCCCGATATCGTCCGCGTGCCGGGCCAGCCGAAGGCCGGCGGCGGTCGCACGGGCAGGTTGGCTGCGGATGATCAGTGTGGTGCCCGTCCGTTCCTCTAGCGCGCGGATGCGTTGCGAGATGGCGGATGGCGTCACATGCAGCGCCTGTGCCGCCGCCTCGAACGAGCCGCTGGCAAGTATCGCAGAAAGGGCGCGCAGTTGGGCTGGGTCAAACATTAGACAATCTAAATTAACGTTAAGACGATTAAGTTGTGTTTAGCAAACTCTTTGCCTTAGTCAAACCGCCAACGGAGAATGAAATGGTCGGAGAAACGGATCTGCTGCTGCTGCTGCGTGGTATGGAACCACACCTGTTCACGGAACCCTACGGCTATGTCGTTCTGGCCGCGGGTGAAACCCTGCCCACCGGCTTTGCCCCCTTCGCAACCGTCGCGGAGCAGGAAGGCCTGACAATTGTCGCCGCCGCGGATGATCTGGCCCGGGCGGGACGGGCGGCGGAACCGCTTTGGGCGCGCATCAGCCTGACCGCCCATTCCGATCTGTCGGCCGTGGGCCTGACGGCGGCCTTTGCCGCAGCATTGGCCGGTCAGGGGATCAGCGCCAATGTGATGGCCGGATTTTACCATGATCACCTTTTCGTGCCGTGGGACCGGCGGCACGATGCGCTGGCGGCCCTGATCGGACTGGCGAAGGAAGGTCCGAATGTATGAGGCCGCTTTCGCCGGGTTCCGGCTGGGGCTGGGGCTGATCCTGGCCATCGGGGCGCAGAACGCCTTCGTCCTGCGGCAAGGTCTCAGGCGCGAGCATGTCTTTGCCACAAGCCTGTTCTGCGCCCTGTCCGACGCCGCACTTATCGCGCTTGGTGTTTCCGGCTTTTCCTTTGCGTCCGAGGCGCTGCCCTGGCTCGCGCCGGCGCTGCGCTGGGGTGGTGTCGCCTTTCTGGCCTGGTATGGACTGCGTTCGTTCCGCTCGGCTCTTGCAGGTGCCGACGGTCTGAAAGCCGAAGGCGCGGCGGAGACGAGCCTGATCCGGACCCTTGCCGTGATCGCGGCGCTGACCTGGCTCAATCCGCATGTCTATCTGGATACGGTCGTTCTGCTCGGCTCGGTTTCGGCGCAATATCCGGGGCGCGCGCTGGCCTTCGGTCTGGGGGCGGTCTGTTCGTCCTTTCTCTTCTTCTTCAGCCTTGGCTATGGCGCGCGACTGCTGCAGCCGCTGTTCGCCCGACCGCGCGCCTGGGTGATCCTCGATATGCTGGTGGGCCTGCTCATGTGGTCGCTCGCGCTCGGGATAGCGCTCGGCTGATCTTGCGTCCCGGCGCGCGATCTGATCAGGCTCGCACCCATGACCATATCCAACGCCACGCTCCGCCCGCATCCGGGCGCCGGACCCCTTTTGAGGGCATCCTCTGGATGGTGCTGTCGGGGCTGAGTTTCGTTGCCGTCAATGGCACCGTGCATTACCTTGGCACCGCACTGCCCGCGCCGCAAACCGCCTTCATCCGGTTCGTCTATGGGTTGATCTTCCTGTCGCCCGCGCTGATGGCCGCCTTTCGCAACGGGATACCGCAAGGCGCCCTGCCGCTGATCGGCCTGCGCGGCCTGTTCCACACGCTCGCGGTGATCCTGTGGTTCTTCGCCATGGCCCGCATTCCGATCGCCGATGTCACCGCCATCGGCTATCTCAGCCCGATCGTGGTCACGGCGGGGGCGGCGCTTCTGCTGGGCGAACCGCTGGCCGCGCGCCGGATGATCGCCATCGGTGTGGCGTTGATGGGGGCGCTGGTGGTCCTGCGCCCCGGATTGCGCGAGCTTCAGCCCGGCCATCTGGCACAGGTCGGCGCGGCGATCTCCTTCGGGCTTTCGTATATCGTGGCCAAGCGGCTGGCGTCGATGTTGCCGGCGGGGGCGCTGGTGGCGCTTTTGTCACTGACGGTGACACTCGGGCTTGCGCCTTTTGCGCTGTGGGTCTGGGTAGCGCCGACGGCGGTGCAGCTGGCGCTTCTGGCGGTGGTCGCGTTCTTCGCCACCTCGGGCCATTACTTCATGGCCCGCGCCTTTGCCACGGCACCTGCGGGCCAGACCCAGCCGGTCGTCTTCCTGCAGCTGATCTGGGCCACCTTGCTGGGCTGGTTTGCCTTTGGCGAGCAGGTCGACCCCTATGTCGTTCTGGGTGGCGCCATCATCATCGGGGCGATCAGCTACATGAGCTGGCGCGAGGCGCAAATCGCGCGGGCGGGGACGACGCCCCCGCCCGATCTGGAAAAGTTCTGATCTGACGTGTCAGCCGCGCGGGTCGAGCAGCCGCGCGATCACCGTCTTGCGCGACACCTGACCGACGACCGCGCCATGGTCCACGACTTCCAGCGCGCGGGTCTCGTCCTTCAGCCGCGCCATCACATCCTTGATCGGCGTGTCGATGTCGGTCTGACCGGCCGTGGGGGTGGTGTTCGGCGTCGGCTCGACCGCGTCGCGGGCGGTCAGGACCGACAGCGGATTCATGTGGTTGACGAAATCGGCCACATAGTCGCTGACCGGATTGGCGATGATCTCGCGCGCCGTGCCGCATTGCACGATCCGCCCGCCTTCCATCAACGCGATCCGGTCGCCGATCTTGAAGGCCTCATCAAGGTCATGGCTGACGAAGATGATCGTGCGCTGGAGTTTGGCCTGCAACTCCAGAAGTTCGTCCTGCAACCGGGTGCGGATCAGGGGATCGAGCGCCGAGAAGGGCTCGTCCATCAGCAGGATCGGCGCATCGGTGACGAAGGCGCGGGCAAGGCCGACACGTTGCTGCATCCCGCCGGAAAGTTCACCGACCTTGGCGGTGGCGCGTTCGTAAAGTCCGACGAGTTGCAGTTGCTGGTCGACCTTTTCCCGCATCTGAGCGGGCGACTGGCCGGCCAGTTCCAGACCCAGTCCGACGTTCTCGCGCACCGTGCGCCAGGGCAGCAGGCCGAACTGCTGGAAGACCATCGCCACACACTCGCGCCTGACGCGCAGCAGATCCTCCTTCGAGGCATTCGACACGTCGCTTTTCCAGCCCTGATCATGGACGATGACCGACCCCCGGCAGACCGGGTTCAGCCCGTTCACCGCCCTGAGGAGCGTGGACTTGCCGGACCCCGAAAGCCCCATCAGGACCAGGATTTCCCCGCGCGCCACCGTCAGGGAGCAATCGTGGACCCCCAGAACCTGACCGGTCTCCTTCTGGATGTCGGTGCGGTTCATGCCCTTGTCCATCAGGGGCAGGGCCTTGTTCGGCTCGCTCCCGAAGACGATGTTGACCTTGTTGAATTCAACCGCGATGTCAGAGATGTTGCCGGCCATCAGACGTCTCCCTTGCGCAGCATGCGGTCGAGGACGATGGCCACGACGACGATCACGAAGCCCGATTCAAAACCGAGCGCGGTATTGACGGAGTTCAGCGCCCGCACGACCGGCACGCCAAGACCGTTGGCGCCGACCAGCGCGGCGATCACCACCATGGAGAGCGACAGCATGATCGTCTGGTTCAGCCCCGCCATGATCTGCGGCAGCGCGTAGGGCAGTTCCGCCTTGAACAGCACCTGGCGCTTGGTCGCGCCGAACGCGGTCAGCGCTTCGGTCAGCGATCTGGGCGTGTTCGAGACGCCGAGATGGGTCAGGCGGATGGGGGCGGGCAAGACGAAGATCACCGTCGCGATCAGGCCGGGCACCATGCCGAGGCCGAAGAACACGATGGCCGGGATCAGGTAGACGAAGGTTGGCAGGGTCTGCATCAGGTCAAGAACCGGCTGCATCGCCTGATAGAGCCGGGGCCGGTGGGCGGCGGCGATTCCGATCGGCACGCCGATGCCCATGCAGACCACGCAGGACGCCAGGATCAGCGTCATGCTTTCCATCGTCGGCTTCCAGTAGCCCTGATTGAGGATGAAGAGGAAGCCCACGAACACAAAGAGGCAGATTTTCCAGTTGCGTTGCAGATACCAGGTCAAGCCAACCGCTAGTGCCACGATGATCAGCGGATGCGGCGTTTGCAGAAGCCACAGGATGCCGGCGATCAGGCCTTCCATGACCCATGACATGAAATCGAAGATCGGTTTGCCGTTTTCCTTCATCCAGTCGAATAGGGACTTGGATACTTTCCCGACCGGAATTTTCTGATCGGCCAACCAAAGATATGCGAGCCAGTCCATTGCGTTCCCCCTCCGCCTTGGTCACCTGCAAAATGCGGCAGCGGTTGTGTCCGCTGCCGCAAAGTAAGTTTTCCCCCGACCTGCCCGAGGCCGGAACCCGACTGCTATTGAAGCGCCGCCGTCACGGCCGCCATGGCGTCACCACCGTCTTTCGTTGTCACGCCGTCAAGCCAGGGGCCGAGCGCGTCGGTGTTGGCCGCCAGCCAGGCCTTGGCCGCTTCCATCGGATCGGTCCCGTCATTCAGGATCGCGCCCATGATCTCGTTTTCCATGGCGAGCGTGAATTCGAGGTTCTGCAGCAGCTTGCCGGTGTTCGGGCATTCGGTCACATAGCCCGCGCGCACGTTCGTCGCCACTTCGGCGCCGCCGAAGTTCGGGCCGAACACGTCATCGCCACCGGCCAGATAGGTCATCTTGAAGTTGGCGTTCATCGGATGGGGTTCCCAGCCGAGGAAGACGATCGGCTTGCTCTCGCCATCGGCCTTGGCCACCGCCGCCAGCATCCCCTGTTCCGAGCTTTCGACGACTTCGAATCCGGTCAGGCCGAACTTGTCGCCCCCGATCATGTCGAGGATCAGGCGGTTGCCGTCATTGCCCGGCTCGATCCCGTAGATCTTGCCTTCGAGCGCGTCCTTGTTGGCGGCGATCTTCGAGAAGTCATCAAGGCCGAGCGCGGCACCCGCCTCGTTCGTCGCCAGGGTGTATTTCGCACCCACGAGGTTGGTGCGGACGGTTTCGACGGTGCCGGCCTCGCGGTAGGGGGCGATGTCGGCTTCCATGGTCGGCATCCAGTTGCCAAGGAAGACGTCGATGTCGCCACCGGCAAGACCGGTATAGGTGACCGGCACCGACAGGATCTTGGTTTCCGTCTCGTAGCCGAGTGCCTGCAGGAGGGTCGAAGTCACTGCGGTGGTCGCGGTGATGTCGGTCCAGCCCACATCCGAAAAGACGACCTTGTCGCACACAGCGGCATTGGCCTGCCAGGCGAACGCCATCGTTGCGGACGCCAGCAGAAGCGAGCGAAGTTTCATTGAAGTTCTCCCCGTATTCTTGATTGATGAGTCAATTAACATCAAACTGTGCCCGCGAAGCAAGAAAAATCTGCCCACGAACCGGCGTTTGGCGCAACTTTCTTGCCATCACGCCCTGACCCTAGCCGAAGTTTACGTTCCGGCAAAGACAGGACACGCGTCACGACACGATTTTTCTTGATTGACGAGTCAATAAAAGCTTGTGTAGTGCCACTTCCTCAACACGAAAGGTCGCAGCATGCCCAAGGTCGGAATGGAACCCATCCGCAAGGAAGCCCTGGTCCGCGCGACGATTGTGGAGATCGGCCGGACCGGCTCTCTCGACGTGACCGTCAGTCAGATCGCCAAGCGGGCCGGCATGTCGTCGGCGCTGGCGCATCATTATTTCGGCTCGAAGGAACAGATATTCCTGGCCGCGATGCGCCATGTCCTCAGTCTCTACGGGGCCGAGGTAAGGGGCGCACTGGTCATGGCCGAGGGGCCGCATGACCGGCTTCGTGCCATCCTCTGCGCAAGCTTCGCGGCGCTGAACTTCCGCCGCGAAGTGATTGGCGCATGGTTGAATTTCTACGTTCTGGCCCAGACCCTGCCGGAGGCGAAACGGCTTCTGCATATCTACCAGAAGCGCCTT
The DNA here is from genome assembly GCA_964600685.1 of uncultured Frigidibacter sp. Lineage (GTDB taxonomy): Bacteria > Pseudomonadota > Alphaproteobacteria > Rhodobacterales > Rhodobacteraceae > TMP-24. The sequence continues at coordinate 38,211 of CAZRKU010000009.1, forward strand.
CACACCAACCTGATGCATGACCTCAGGAAGCTCGTGGGTGGCCGGGCCGACGCGGTGGCGGAGGGCCTCGCGGCGCTGATCGACGGTGTCTATATCCGCCAGGCCCTGCGCGACGGGACGCCCGACGGGCAGATGGCCGCGGCCATGGCCCTGAACTATCTGAAACTTGAACTGGAGGAGCGCGCATGATCGCCCAGCCCAAGGCCAGCCACTTCATCGACGGTGCCTATGTCGAGGATACGGACGGCGCAGTGATCGACGTGATCTTCCCCGCGACCGGCGAAGTGATCGCCCGCGTGCATGAGGCGACACCCGCGATTGTCGAGCGGGCGCTGGCCAGCGCGCGGCGCGCACAGAAGGCATGGGCGCAGGTCAAACCAGTGGAGCGTGCGCGCATCCTGCGCCGCGCCGCGGACATCATGCGCGAAAGGAATCAGGCCCTGTCGGAGCTTGAGACGCTCGACACCGGCAAACCCATCCAGGAAACGACCGTCGCCGATGCGACCTCCGGCGCGGACGCGCTGGAATATTTTGCCGGGCTGGCGCCGACCGTGACAGGTGAAACCGTGCCGCTGGGGCGGGATTTCGTTTATACGATTCGCGAACCGCTGGGCGTCTGCGTCGGCATCGGTGCCTGGAACTACCCCACTCAGATCGCCTGCTGGAAGGGTGCGCCCGCACTGGCCTTCGGCAACGCGATGATCTTCAAGCCGTCCGAGACGACGCCCCTGTCGGCCCTGAAAGTGGCGGAAATCCTGGTCGAGGCCGGTCTTCCGGCGGGACTTTACAATGTCGTCCAGGGGCGCGGCGCGGTTGGCGCGCAGCTTGTCACCGATCCGCGCGTGGCCAAGGTGTCGCTGACCGGATCGGTGCCGACCGGCCGCAAGGTCTATGCCATGGCCGCCGAAGGCATCCGCCATGTGACGATGGAGCTGGGCGGCAAGTCGCCCCTGATCATCTTCGATGACGCCCAAGTCGAAAATGCCGTGGGGGGGGCGCTGATGGCCAATTTCTATTCGGCCGGTCAGGTCTGTTCCAACGGCACGCGGGTCTTTGTCCAGAAAGGCATCAAGGACAGGTTCCTTGCCCGCCTGAAGGAACGGACCGAAGCGATCCGGCTGGGCGACCCCCGCGACCCGGCAACCCAGATGGGGCCGCTGGTGTCACTGGCCCAACTTGAAAAGGTGCTGGGCTATATCGAGGTCGGGAAGAAAGAAGGCGCGCGTCTGGTCACCGGCGGGCACCGGGCCGGGTCCAACGAGGGTGCTTTCGTGGCCCCCACGGTGTTCGCGGATGTGACTGACGACATGACCATCGCGCAGGAAGAAATCTTCGGTCCGGTGATGGCGGTTCTCGATTTCGAGGAAGAGGCGGAGGTGATCGCCCGTGCCAATGCGACCGAGTTCGGCCTGTCGGCGGGGGTCTTCACCGGCGATCTGGCCCGCGGGCATCGGGTCGTGGCGGCGCTCGAAGCCGGGTCGTGCTGGATCAACGCCTATAACCTGACGCCGGTGGAAACACCGTTTGGCGGCTCGAAACGGTCGGGCGTCGGGCGCGAGAATTCAAAGGCTGCGATCGAACATTATACCCAGGTCAAGAGTGTCTATGTGAACCTTGGCGATGTGGATGCGCCCTATTGATGGCGTGTAAGCCACTGTAACTACAAGGAAATGCGGCGCCACCAGGGCGCGGAGGTGGGCGAATGGAAGCGGATTACGTGATCGTCGGTGCGGGTTCGGCAGGTTGTGCGATGGCCTACCGGCTGGCGGAGGCCGGCAAGCAGGTGCTGGTCATCGAACATGGCGGAACCGACGCCGGGCCCTTCATCCAGATGCCGGCCGCGCTGTCCTATCCGATGAACATGTCGATGTATGACTGGGGCTTCCGGTCCGAGCCGGAGCCGCATCTGGGCGGGCGCACGCTGGCCACGCCGCGCGGCAAGGTGGTTGGCGGGTCATCCTCGATCAACGGGATGGTGTTCGTGCGCGGCCATGCCAAGGATTTCGACCATTGGGCCGATGAGGGCGCGCGCGGCTGGTCCTATGCCGACGTGCTTCCCTATTTCCGCCGGATGGAAACCTGGCATGGCGGCAGCGACAGTGAATTCCGCGGCACTTCGGGGCCTCTGCACGTGACCCGCGGCCCGCGGTCAAACCCGCTGTTTCACGCTTTCGTCGAGGCCGGGCAGCAGGCCGGATACGAGGTGACGGGCGACCATAACGGCGAAAAGCAGGAAGGGTTCGGCCCGATGGAGGCGACGATCTGGAAAGGTCAGCGCTGGTCGGCGGCGAACGCCTATCTGAGACCGGCGCTGAAGCGCGGCAATTGCCTGCTTGTCCGCGCCTTTGCACGCCGGGTGATCATCGAAGACGGTCGCGCGACCGGGGTGGAGGTCGAGCGGGGCGGCCAGATCGAGGTGATCGGCGCCCGGGCCGAAGTGATCCTGGCGGCATCGTCGATCAATACGCCGAAAATCCTGCTTCTGTCGGGGATCGGGGCGGCGGATCAGTTGACGGCACATGGCATTCCCGTGGTGGCCGACCGGCCGGGCGTGGGGGCGAATCTTCAGGACCATATGGAGATCTACATGCAGTATGCCTCCAAACTGCCGATCACGCTTTACAAATACTGGAACCTCTGGGGCAAGGCGTTGATCGGGGCGCAGTGGCTGTTTACTGGCACGGGGCTGGGCGCGTCGAACCAGTTCGAAAGCTGCGCCTTCATCCGGTCCGACAAGGGCGTGGACTATCCCGACATCCAGTATCACTTCCTGCCCATCGCCGTGCGCTATGACGGCAGGGCCGCCGCCGAGGGCCACGGCTTTCAGGCCCACGTCGGACCGATGCGGTCGAAATCGCGCGGGTCGGTCACGCTTCGCTCGGCCGATCCGAAGGACCAGCCGAAGATCCTGTTCAACTACATGTCCCACCCCGACGACTGGCGGGAGTTCCGCAAATGCGTGCGGCTGACGCGCGAGATCTTTGCCCAGGCGGCCTTTGCGCCGTTCGTGAAGCACGAAATCCAGCCCGGCGCGCGCTACGAGACGGACGACGAGATCGACGCCTTCATTCGTGAACATGCGGAAAGCGCCTTTCACCCCTGCGGCACGGCCCGCATGGGGCGGCGGGATGATCCGCTGGCGGTTGTCGATCCCGAATGCCGGGTGATCGGGGTCGAGGGGCTGCGCGTGGCCGACAGTTCGATCTTCCCGCGTGTGACCAACGGCAACCTGAACGCGCCGTCGATCATGACCGGCGAAAAGGCGGCGGACCATATCCTGGGCAGGGGGATGCTCGCCCCGGCCAATCTGGCCCCGTGGAACAGCCCGCGCTGGGCCTCGGCGCAGCGCTGAGGGACGCCGCCGGGGCTTTGCCCCGGACCCCAGGATATTTTCAGACAGAAAATGGATCAGAGCCGTGCGGGGATCAATCCGCGCAGCGAATTGCCAAGCCAGAGCCGGGCGCGGGGAAGATCGGCGGCGCACAGCGGTTCTTCTTGCACCTGGCCCGCCGCGAGGAGTTCGGCGCGCAGGCAGCCCGGAAGGCAGCCCGCAGCGAGGGGCGGTGTCCTGAGGCCATGGCCGAGGTCGAAGAAAAGGGTGGTGATCGTGCCTTCGGTCACTTCGTCCCTCTCATTGAGAAAGATCATCTCGTCGATGCCGTCGGGCAGGGCCGCGCGCGTCCGGTCGTAAAGGGCGCGGTCCGTCGTCTTGTGCGCAAGGCGCGGATCGGTCGAGGTGGTCCGATCAGGGGCAATGGCGACCCGCCAGAGGGATGGCGGGTCGGGAAGGGGCGCCATGATCAGTTCGAACCGTCCCCTCCGATCCAGCGTGATCCGGAGGCGTTGGGGCGCACTTCCCGGCGCGGCGGGCAGGGCGGCGCGGAAGGCGGGTTCCTTGAAGGGAAAGCCGAGCGTCGCCGCGCTGGCTGTCAAACGCGCCAGATGGCGGTCCAGCCTGACACAGCGGCTGCCGTCCCAGCCGAAAGTCTCGATCAGCTTCAGCTCAGGGTCGCGAAACGCGCTTTCCACAGGGCCTCCTCATATTCGCCAGGGGCGGTGGAATCCGCGACGATGCCGCCGCCGACCCCGAACCGCGCCATGGCCCCGTCAAGCGTGACCGTGCGGATCGCGACATTGAAGCTTGAGGCGCCATCCGGCCCCATCCAGCCGATCGCGCCGCAGTAGATGTCGCGTGGCCCGGCTTCGAGTTCGCGGATGATTTCCATCGCCCGGATTTTCGGTGCGCCGGTGATCGAGCCACAGGGAAAAAGCGCGCGGAAAATGTCTGACGGTTGCGTGCCGGGCATCAGTTGGCCCGCCACGTGACTGACCATCTGATGCACGGTCACGTAGGATTCGATGGCAAAAAGCTGCGGCACCCTGACCGAGCCGACCTTGCAGATGCGTGAGATGTCGTTTCTCAAAAGATCAACGATCATAAGATTTTCCGCACGGTTCTTGATGCTTTGCTGCAACTCCATCTTCAGGGCCGCATCATGGGCGGGGTTGCTGGCGCGCGGCGCCGTCCCCTTCATCGGGCGGGTTTCGATCCGGCCATCTGGCGTGGTCGCGAAGAAGAGCTCGGGCGAGCGGGACAGGATCGGCAGGCAGTCGGGGAAGGCGACGAAAGCCCCGTGCGACACCGGTTGCCGCGCCCTGAGCGCGCCGTAAAGACCAAGCGCGCTTCCCTGCGCCACGGCCCGCATGCGCATCGTCAGATTGGCCTGATAGATGTCACCCGCCGCTATGTAATCCAGAATGCGGGCAATGGCATGGGCATGGTCGTCGGCGCTCCACTCCGCCTGCGTGGCGATCAGGCTTGATCCGGCCGCCGCTCCCGCCGCTTCGGTCAGGCAAGGGGCGGCATCTTCCGGAGTATCAAAAACGCCGAACTGCAACAGGGGCAGGCCGCGCCCTTCCGGCAGGAGCGCGTTCAGCCGTGGCTCCAACGCGTAGCCGAGTTCGTAACTCGCGAACCCGGCAAGCCAGCGCCCATCGGCGCGCCCCCGGTCCAGCGCCTCAAGCGCTGCGGGGACTTCGGAAATGGTGTCGGCGCGGATCATCCGGCGCGGGGCGCGGAATAACGCGGGCGCGCCACCGGGGCCATGTTCGAGGATGATCATCGGTTAGCTCGGCAGGGTCCACGCGAAGGGAGAATCGTCCGCAACAGTCGGATTTTCCACAGGCGGGCGCAAGCACCGGACCCGGCGGGGCGGCGACGGTTTCCGGCATGTGGGGTGGCTTTCGCCAGTGGCAGGGGGGCTGGTGCCTCAGGAGATTTCGTAGGGCAGTAGCCCGCGGCGGTCGGGGTCGACGCGCAGGCGACGTTCCAGGGGCGGGACCGAGCGCTGATGGCAATTCGGTCGTTCGCAGATGCGGCAGGAAATCCCGATCGGTTCGTAGGCGCGGGAATTGGACAGGTCGAGGTCGTCGGCGTAGACGAGACCCCGGGCATGGCTGACCTCGCAACCAAGTGCGATGGCATAGCGGCGCACCGGAGCATTGAAGGCGCCGCCCGGCTTGGACACGTCGCGCGCCAGGCAGAGATAGCGCACGCCGTCCGGGGTTTCGGCCAGCTGGCGCAGGAAGCGCCCCGGCGTCTCGAAGGCGCGATAGACGTTCCAGAGCGGGCAGGCCCCGCCGAAACGGGCGAATTGCAGGCGCGTCGCCGAATGGCGCTTGGTGATCGTGCCGGCCTGATCCACGCGCACGAAGAAGAAGGGAATGCCCTTCATCCCCGGCCGTTGCAGGGTGGACAGCCGGTGGGCCACCTGCTCGATCGAGGCACCGAACCGGTCGGCCAGCCGTTCGAGATCGTGGCGCAGTTCGACCGCCGCCGCCTGAAAGGCCCGGTAGGGCATCAGCGCGGCCCCGGCGAAATAATTGGCCAGCCCGATCTTGGCGATGGCGCGGGCGGTGTCGGATTGAAACCGGGCAAGGTCGAGCGTGGCTTCCAGCAGATCGTTCTGGGTCAGCAGGGCGAGTTGGTGGAGGATCTGGAAACGCTGGGTGGGTTGCGCGGTTCGCGTCGACAGGATCAACTCGGTCCCTTCGCGGGACCGGATCGAAGGAGTGTCGGAAAAAGTCAAGTTCATCCCCCTGCCTTTCAGCAGGGCCGTTGCACGCGATACCGGATCAATGTCCTTATTGTCATGGGTGGCGAACCGTTCAGCCGCGCGGTCGACGGCATCGATGTAATTGTCGCAATAGTGAAAGAAATCCCGAACCTCCTCCCAGGGGGAGGAGACGGGATGCGCGTCATCGCGTCCCAATGCCTCGTCCAGGGAGGCCAGCCTTTCGTGGTTTTGCCGGTAGGCCCGGTGCAGTTCCAGGAAGGCACGGGCGAAGGCCGGGGCGTTCGACGCAACCAGCCGCAAATCAGCCAGGGGTGGGCTGGTGTCGGCAAAGACCGGATCGGCCAAGGCCTCGCGCATGTCCGACACGATCCGTTCGGCATCGCCGGTGGCCAGCTCGGTTACATCCATCCCGAAGTCGCCCGCCAGCGCCAGGACCACCGCCGCCGAAAGCGGGCGATGGTTGTTCTCCATCTGGTTGAGATAGGGCAGCGACATGCCCAGCTTGTCGGCAAAGGCCTTCTGGGTCAGACCCAGCCGGGCGCGGGTCTCGCGCAGTTTCACCCCGGCATAGAGCTTCTGCGTGGCCATCCTGCCCCCCTCCGCTTTGCTAAAGGCAGCGTAGGGTTTGCAAAGTAGATTGGCAACCCTCAGCGACCCAGCCGCCGGGCGCGCCGAATGACCAGAAGGATGCACAGGACCGACAGGGCGGAACTGGCGGCCATGACCTCCAGCAGAACATAGTGGCCGGCCTGAGCGGTCAGGAGCGGGCCGGTCACCGCGGCCAGCGCCGCGCCCCCGCCGATCATCAGCGCTCCGCCAAGGCCAGACGCTGATCCGGCAAGATGGGGCCGGACCGACAGCAGGCCGGCGTTGGCGTTCGGAAGGGTGATGCCGTTGCCGATCGCCATCAGGCCGACGGTCGGGAAGAACAGCATCGGGTGGGCGGGCAGAAGACGGGCGAGCGCCGCGCCGACCAGCAGAGCGGCCGTCGAAAAGACCGTGCCGATCAACACCATCCGGTCCAGCCCGATCCGCATCGAATAGCGCCCTGCCAGGAAGTTGCCGATCGCGTAACCGATGGCGGGGGCGGCAAAGTAATAGCCGATGACCGCCGGCGACAGGCGAAAGACCTTTTCGCCGACGAAGGGCGACCCGCCGAGATAGGCGAAAAAGGCGCCCGAGGCGAGGCTTGCGACGCCGGCATACCCCCAGAAGCGTGGCGATCGCAGCAGCTCGGGATATTCGGCAAGCTGTGCGGCCAGACTGCGCCCGGACGGATGCGCGGTTTCGCCGAGGTCCGCCCAGACCATCCCGATCATCAACAGTCCGGCGACCGCGAGCAGCACGAAACTTGCCTGCCAGCCGAACCACTCGTCCAATGCGCCGCCGACCGCCGGTCCGATCATCGGCACCACCGACATGGCCATTGTCACATAACCGATCATCGACGCCGCCTGCTCGGCGGGCACCCTGTCGCGGATCACCGCCCGCGACAGGGCCATGCCGGTCGCCACCACCGCCTGCATGATGCGCGCGGCCAGGAACCACTCGGCGTTCGGGGCGAAGATTGCCGCCAGCGTCGCCAAGACGAACAGCACCAGTGCCACCAGGATCACCGGCCGGCGCCCGAACCGGTCGGAAAGCGGTCCGACGATGATCTGCAGGACGGCGCTGCCGGCCAGATAGGTGGAGACGGACAGCTGCATGATCGCGTAATCGACACCGAACCAGCGCGCCATGCCGGGGAGCGACGGCAGGAAGATGTTCATCGCCAGAGTCGACAGGCCCGCCAGGAGGACAAGTGTTGCGACATGGGGCGGGCTGGTGCGGTCAAGAAAGCGGGCAGGGGTCATGCCCGATTGCTAGGCCCGTGCCCCGGCAGAGTCGAGGGCCCCTCAGCCCCGGCCCTGAAAAATGAACCAGGCACCGAGTGCGATCAGCGCGAAACCCACGCCATGCTGCCAGGTGATCCGCTCGCCCAGATAGGCCCAGGAAAAGATCGCGAAGACGGCAAGCGTGACCACTTCCTGAATCGTCTTCAACTGTGCCGCGTTGAAGTATCCGTGCCCATAGCGGTTCGCGGGCACCTGAAGCACATATTCAAAGAGCGCGATGCCCCAGCTGGCGAGGATGACGAGGTAAAGCGGCGCGCCCTTGAACTTCAGGTGCCCATACCAGGCGAAGGTCATGAAGACGTTCGAGGCGATCAGAAGGCCGATTGTCAGGACGGGAACGGGCAGGCCGGGCATGCTTCACCTCCGCGAGTTGGGCGGCGTTTTGCAGAACCGATCCTGCGGCAAATGGCAAGGCGGGCGATAGTTTGCAATTTGCAGTTCATGACTTGGCAATGATTTGCAAATTTTCCATGTTCTTGTTTGCCTCCCCGCGCGACCTCACTATGGTGCGCGGAGCTTGCGAATGGTGGGGGAGCGCGATGAAGGACATCCTGGAGGAGCTTGAGGCCCGTCGCGCCGTGGCCCGACTTGGCGGCGGTCAGCGTCGGATCGACGCCCAGCACGGGCGTGGCAAGCTGACCGCCCGCGAACGGATCGAACTGTTGCTGGACGAAGGATCGTTCGAGGAATTCGACATGTTCGTGGCCCATCGCTGTGTCGACTTCGGCATGGAGCAGGATCGTCCCTCCGGCGATGGCGTCGTGACCGGCTGGGGCACGGTCAACGGCCGCATGGTCTATGTCTTTTCGCAGGATTTCACCGTCTTCGGCGGGTCGCTCAGCGAAACCCATGCGCAGAAGATCTGCAAGATCATGGACATGGCGCTGCAAAACGGTGCGCCGGTCATCGGGCTGAACGATAGTGGCGGCGCGCGGATTCAGGAAGGTGTCGCCTCGCTGGCCGGTTATGCGGATGTGTTCCAGCGCAATGTCCTGGCATCGGGCGTGGTGCCGCAGATCAGCGTGATCATGGGGCCCTGCGCGGGGGGCGCGGTCTACAGCCCGGCGATGACCGACTTCATCTTCATGGTGAAGGACACGTCCTACATGTTCGTGACCGGCCCGGATGTCGTAAAGACCGTCACCAACGAGATCGTCACCGCCGAGGAACTGGGCGGGGCCTCGACCCATACGCGGAAAAGCTCGGTCGCCGACGGGGCGTTTGAAAATGATGTCGAAGCCCTGGCCGAGGTGCGGCGCCTGGTCGATTTCCTGCCCTTGAGCAACCGCGAGAAGGCCCCGACGCGGCCCTTCTTCGATGACGTGGCCCGGCTGGAGCCGAGCCTTGATACGCTGATCCCCGACAACCCCAACCAGCCCTACGACATGAAGGAACTGATCCTCAAGGTCGCTGACGAAGGCGATTTCTTCGAGATTCAGAAGGATTACGCCGCCAACATCATCACCGGCTTCATCCGCATCGAGGGCCAGACCGTGGGCGTGGTCGCCAACCAGCCGATGGTGCTGGCGGGCTGCCTGGACATCGACTCCAGCCGCAAGGCGGCGCGGTTCGTCCGCTTCTGCGACGCGTTCGAAATCCCGATCCTGACCTTCGTCGACGTGCCCGGCTTCCTGCCGGGGACCGGGCAGGAATATGGCGGCGTCATCAAGCACGGGGCGAAGCTGCTGTTCGCCTATGCCGAGGCGACGGTGCCGAAGG